>PFJY01000122.1 GCA_002784065.1 Hydrogenophilales bacterium CG_4_10_14_3_um_filter_58_23
CGCCAGTATCAAACGATGGCGGCGCAACTCGGGCAGGAGTCGGCGTCCGTGCCGGCCCTGCTGTTTTGCGGCGAAATGTACGTAGGCTGGGACAAGGCCGAAACCACGGGTGCGGAGATTGCGTGGCGCCTGGATGATTGTCATGGCCGAGCTCTAGCGGGTGACGTGGTTGCCAAGCTTTCTGCCGGGAAGCTCGGTGTTCCCATTCTGGGCGAAGTGGATCCGCGAGATTTCTCCCTGCCCCTGCTGACCGTCGCCATCGCCGGCCTGGATGCCTTCAACCCCTGCGCTTTCTTCGTGCTGCTGTTCCTGCTTTCCCTGCTCGCGCACCAGAAAAGCCGCAAGCGCATGCTCGCCATCGGCGGCATTTTCGTGTTGTTTTCCGGCCTGATGTATTTCTCCTTCATGGCGGCTTGGCTCAATTTATTCCAGTTGCTTGGCAACCTCGTCTGGGTGACTCTGGTCGCGGGGGCGCTGGCGGTGTTTGTCGGCATTGTGAACGTCAAGGATTTCTTCGCCTTCGAGCGGGGGTTGACTCTGTCCATCCCGGAATCTCGCAAACCGGATATTTACCGCCGCGCCCGCGCTATCCTCGGCGCCGACAATCTGCCGGCGCTGGTTGCGGCGATGGTGTTCCTGGCGATTGCCGCCAACTTCTACGAGCTGCTATGCACTGCGGGTTTCCCTCTGGTCTATACCCGATTGCTCACCCTGAGCGATTTGCCGCCTGCCGGGTATTACCTCTACCTGGCCTTGTACAACCTGATCTATGTGGTGCCGCTGGTGCTCATCGTGCTGGCCTTCGTGCGCACCATGGGCGCGCGCAAGCTGACGGAGCGGGATGGCAGGCTGCTCAAGCTGCTCTCCGGCGTCATGATGCTGGAGTTGGGCGCGCTGCTGCTGGTTGCGCCGGAACGGCTGAATAATCTGGCGGTGGCGTTCGGTTTGCTGGGCGTCGCCGTGGTCGTTACCTGGATCGCCGCACGGATGACCCGAGAGAAAGCTGCATGAGCGCAGCGCACGATCACGAACATCACCACGCCCACGGCGAAAATGCGGGTCGGCTAATGGGGTTTGCCGTGGCGCTGACCTTGGCTTTTGCCGGCGTCGAAGCGGGTGTCGGCTGGTGGGCCGGTTCGCTGGCGCTGGTGGCGGATGCCGGGCATATGGTCAACGATGCCGGGGCGCTGGTGATCGCCGCCGCCGCGAGCTGGGTCAGCCGACGACCGGTTTCGCAGCGCCACAGTTACGGCCTGGGGCGGGCAGAGTTTCTCGCCGCCCTGGTCAACAGCCTCGGCTTGCTGGCGCTAGTGGCATGGATTTCCGTTGCCGCCGTGCAACGCTGGCAAACCCCCCAGGCGGTGCAGGGTGAGGCGGTTTCGCTCACCGCGGCGCTGGGGCTGCTGATCAATATCGGGGTGGCGTGGCTGCTCTTTCGGGGAGAGCAAAACCTCAATACCCGCGCCGCGCTGCTGCATGTCATGGGTGATTTGCTAGGTTCGGTGGCGGCGCTGATCGCCGGGGTGGTGATCGTTTTTACCGGTTGGACACCCATCGACCCGCTGCTGTCGCTGGCCATCGGCGCGCTGATCCTGGTTTCCAGCCTGCGCCTGTTGCGCCAGGCGCTGCACGGGATCATGGAAGGCGTGCCGCTGCATTTGTCGCTGGAAGAAATCGGACAAGAGATGGCCCGTGTTCCCGGCGTGATTTCTGTTCATGACCTCCATGTGTGGAGCGTCGCTTCAGAGGACATCATGCTTTCCGCTCATTTGACCGTCGCGGACATGGGGCGCTGGGAAGGCATACTGGCGGAGAGCCGCAAGCTGCTGCATGATCGCTTCGGCATCGATCATGTCACGTTGCAACCTGAGCCTGTGGTACAGACGATCCGCTGGATGCCCAAGGAACGGGAATGAGCCTAAGCTGGACGAGCCGGAACCAAAAAGGAACCTGTCATTTCGAACGTAGTGAGAAATCTTTATACCGGGTTGAAGATCAAGATTTCTCCCTGAGCCTGCCCTGAGAGAGGGCCGCTTCATCCGAGCTACTTGCTCAGGACTCAGCACTCAGGACTGCTTTATAAAGCGCCAGGTAATCCTCGGCGCTTTTTTCCCAGCTGAAATCACGGGTCATGCCGTTGCGCTGGATTCTGCTCCAGGCTTTCTTGTTGCGGTAGACGGCGAGGGCGCGGCGGATGCTGGCCAGAAAAGCCTCGGCGGTCATCGGTGAAAAAATGAAACCGGTGACGCCATCCTCTACCGTATCCGTCAGTCCGCCGGTGGCGTGGACGATCGGCGGTGTGCCATAGCGCTGGCTGTACATCTGGTTGAGACCGCACGGTTCGAAGCGCGAGGGCATCAGGAACATGTCCGCGCCGGCTTCGACCCGGTGCGACAATCCCTCGTTAAAGCCGATCGTCACCCCCACTTTGTCGGAATAGGCGTGGGCGAGATTCCGGAAGCCGTTTTCCAGTGTGGTTTCACCGGTTCCGAGCAGGACGATCTGAACGTTCTCTCGCAGCAGTTGCGGCGCGATCGAAAGCAGCAGATCCCCGCCTTTCTGGTGGGTGATGCGGCTGATCATGCCGAGTAGCGGGATGTCCGGGTCGAGTGTCAACCCCATCTTTTCCTGCAGGGCGAGCTTGTTGGCGGTCTTGCCAGCCATTTGTCCAGCGTCGTATCCCTGCACCAGATGTGGATCGGTGGCTGGATTCCAGTCGCTGGTGTCGATGCCGTTGACGATTCCGGTCAGTCTATCGTTGCGGCGAGCTAGCAGTCCCTGCATGCCGAAGCCGAGTGCTTCGTGCTGGATTTCTCGCGCATAGGTGGGGCTTACCGTGGTGATGTGGTCGGCATAGTAGAGGCCAGCCTTGAGGGTCGAGAAATTGCCGTAGTATTCCACCCCTTCGATGCTGAAGCTTGCTGGCGGCAGGCCGACTTCGGCCACGACGTGGGGCGGGAAGATGCCCTGGAAGGCGAGGTTGTGGAGGGTCATGACCGTCGCCGCCTTCTTCCCCGGCATGAAGTGCAGGAAAGCGGGTGCCAGGGCGCTCTGCCAGTCGTTGCAGTGAACGATGTCGGGACGAAAGGAGAGGGGCGAGGCATCGCTGCCAAGAATGGCGCCGATCCGGGAAAGCAGGGCGAAGCGCTGGGCATTATCCGGCCAGTCGATGCCGGTTGGGTTCTGGTAGGGGCCACCGTCGCGCTGGTAGAGCAGGGGGCAGTCGACGATCAGCAGCGGCACGCCGCTGCCGGGCAGGGAGGCCGACAGCAGGCGCACTTCGCCGGCTTCGGGCAGATCGCGGAAGGTGTGGCGCAGGCGCTTGTTCCTGGCGCCGACCAGCACTTTCGGGTAACCCGGTACCAGCACCCGGACATCCGCACCCAGCTCGCGCAGGGCGGCGGGTAGTGCGCCGCTGACATCGGCCAGTCCGCCAGTCTTGATCAGGGGGTGGATTTCCGGCGTAACGAAAAGAATTTTCAGGGATTTTTTTGGTTTTTTTGCACTTGGGGCTGGCATGAGCATCACCTTGAATTTTTATCAAATTATATCATGCCGGCAGCCCGCAACGGAGATGGGGCCGCGATCCAGCCAGGAAGGCTGGATCGCGGCCCCATGCAGAGGTGCTATGGCTACCGTCAGAAAACCCAGGTCATTTGTGCGCTGAGCCGGTCGCCTACCGAGCCGCCAATAATTCCAGCGGCTGTACCCTGGATTTTTTGCCCGTTGGTGATTTGCGCCCCGGGGTTAACGACCTTGATGTCACGGATTTCATAGTTCAGCGCAAAGCGCAGTTTGGGGCTGTAGAAATACTGGCCGCCCAGGGTCCAGGTGCTGGCTTTGCGTTCGTCGTAGGCCGAATTCGTCATTTTGCTGAGCTCGTCATAGCGCAGATCCACTTCCCATTGGGGGGAAAACTTCCAGCCCACGTCCAGATAATAGCCGTCAGCCTTGTTGCCGGAATCCAGCGCCACATAATCGACCGGTTCGAAGGCGGGAGCGCCGATGTCGTTGAATTGCGGCGTGGGCGCGACATAGATCATGCCTTTGGCGCGTATATATTCTCCGCCCACCCTCACGCCATGGCGCAGGTACTTGGCGCCGATGCCTTCGCGGATGCGGTTGTAGTCGGTGCCGCCATAGGCGCGCTTGCCTTCCTGGTGCCAGGCGTAAGCCGTGATGTCTTCTCTTTTCGGTCCGGCACCCTGGAACACGTAGGCGGCCTGCACGCGTGCCGTCACATCGTGATTTCCGCTGTTGAGGTCGTCGCCGAAACTGATGCCATTGGCTTGGCTGGCCATCACCGCATAGGCATATTCCCATCTTCCACGGTTGAACCAGTCGTACACCTCGACGCCGACATCGCGGTAGCCGCCAAAAGCGCCTTTGAGTTTCGACATCGCCATCGGCGCGCCCACCACGGCCGCATGGGTGCGCGATGCATTGGTATAGGGCTCCACGAAACGCTCGTTGAGCAACTGGTTGGTGACGTTGGTATAGTCGATGTAATCCATGATCTGGACGCCCAGCATGGCTTCCTCGCCGAGCGGGAGGCGGCCCAGGCCGACGCGGATGCGCGCGCCGGGGATGTAATTGAAAGTCACCGTGGCGTCAGTGAGCACTGCTTGCCTTTCGCGGGTCAGGCCGTTGTTGCCGAGTTCGGCCAGGGCGAAATAGTTGATATTCTCGTCCGTTCCCGGAATCACGCCGCGTACCCCGGGGCGCGCACGGAACATCCGCAGCTGGTCGCTGTGGGCGAGATCAGGCCCCACCAGATTGAACAGAGCAGTTTGTCCATTGTATGCCTGCAGCCCTGCGGGAACCGCAACATTGGCGCCGTTTGCCGGGGATACGACAGTCGCGGGAATGCCGCTGACTATGCCGCCTTCGTTATGCGTATAGGTGGGCTGGATGAAGCCCCAGAATTTATAAGCTGCGGCGCCCGGCTGCTCGTTGTTCTGCAGCTGGAACCAGTTGGTGGCGAATGAGACGGGAGCATGCCCGAAAGCGGCGACCATTGCGGTGGCCAGTAAGGTTTTTTTCATGTTCTCTCCTGAAGGGTGTTGTTTTAATATTGATTTGGTCGGTCTAGACGTTTCGCCGTTTTAGGGGCGAATGTAGGCGTAGCCTTCTTTCTGTTTTTTTATCAGCTCGACCACGCCGGCCGGTACGTAGGCAACGGAGGCGAGCATGTCGTCCCTGGTAAGTTTCAGCGCTTTCATGGTGTTCTCGCAGGCGACGATCTTGACGCCGTCCCCCGCTGCTTCGTCGATCCGGTTTGCCACTGCCGAGTCGAATTTGAGCATGCCGATGCCGGGGCCATAGACCACGATTTCAACGTCCACATTCTTGGCGCCCAGTTCCTGCTGCACGTTCTTGGCGTTGTTGAGTGCAAGGTTCCATATTTTCGGGTCGCCTGCGCTGACCTGGAATACCACTTTTTGCTTTTCCGCAGCTGCTTGCGGGGCGGGTGCTTCGACCGCCTGGGCGGCGCTCGAAGCGAATGACAGTATCAGAGCGAAAGCGCTGGCCATGACCTGGAATTGACGTAATATTTTCATTTGGTGTTGTCTCCATTTTGTAATAATTGAGTTGTAGCGGTGTACCGCCACTGCAATTGAAGACGGCTGGAGCGTGGCTTCTATTCCACTTTTTTTAAAAATTAAATAATTCACCGACGATGGAATATTTTCGTTGGCTGCCACGTCGTATACTTTTATATGTTCAATTTTCTGGCTGATATTCCGATACGATGAAAATCCTTTCCCTGTTCTGCCGGTCCCATGTCTTCCACGACCAATTGGAGCAAAGCCGGGTACGCCTATACCGGGTCGCGTACTCCTGGAGCCATGACGCGGCGCTGGCGGATGATCTGGTGCAGGAAACGTTGTCCAAGGCACTGAAGAACGCGAGTCAGTTGCGCGCACCGGAACTGCTGAACAGTTGGCTGTTCAGCATCCTGACCAACTGCTGGCGCGATCATTTCCGGCAGCACCGGGAGATGGCGGATATTGATGAAATAGAGGATTACCGCTGTATGCACGAAACCACGCCGGAAGATGAGCATGCCCAGACCCAGATTGTGGGTCGGGTGCGCGGGGCTGTAGCCAAGCTTGCGATGGGCCAGCGTCAGGTGCTGACGCTGGTAGATCTGGAGGAGTTTTCCTATGCCGAGGTTGCCGCCATCCTGGAGATTCCTGTCGGCACCGTGATGAGCCGCTTGTGTCGTGCGCGGCGGGCGTTGAAGGAAATGTTGCAGGAACTTGCCCCAGTGCAGTCCGCGCCGATCAGCCAAATCAGGAGAATAAAATGAAACAGGATGATCAAGTCGTTTCAGATGAATTCCTCAATGCATTTGTGGATGATCAACTCGACGGAGCTGAAAAAAGCCACGCCTTTGATGCGATCGAGCATGATGATGGTCTGAAGGAGCGGGTGTGTGAACTGCGTGGGCTGAAGGAGAGGATGCGGCACGCCTATGAGCATCCTCCCACTCAGGGCAGATCGGCGGTGAAAGGGAGGCGTTTGCGCGCATCCCATCTTCAGGCGCTGGCTGCCTGCCTGTTGCTGTGTATCGGTGGAGCCTCCGGCTGGTTCGCCCACATCTGGACAGGGATGGGGAGCGACCGGGAAATGGTGCGCCTGCTCCAGAGCGTGCAGCGCAACGATGTCGGGACGGAGTCCCAAAAAATCATCGTTCACGTGGGTTCACCCAATCCGGTTCGGCTCAAGACGGCCCTGGACGAAACCGAGAGCCTGCTGGATAGCTCTCGGCGGTCCGGTCGAAAACTCCAGATTGAAATCGTTGCCAATGGCGGAGGTGTCGATTTGCTGCGCGCGGATGTTTCTCCCTATGCCCAGCGTATCGGCTTGATGCAGGAAAAATATCCCAACCTCGGTTTCATTGCCTGCGGACAGACCATCAACAAACTCCGGAAAAAAGGGGTGGACGTGCAACTGCTACCGCATACCGGGATTGCCTCCTCCGCCTTGGACCAGATTACCCTGCGCCTGAAGCAGGACTGGGTTTACATCAGGGTATGAGAATTTCCTGATTTTTGCCTTAGCTGAGCATTCGTTTGCCGTAATCTTTTTTTTTGCTGCAGATCGCCGCCCTCACCGAATCGGTCTGGGCTCTGCATTCACTTTCCTGATCTATACTAAGAGATATAATGGAAAAGGAAGGCAGCATGAATATCTGCATGATCGGCCGCGGTAGCATGGATGGAGCTATGATGCGGCAGCTTGTTCCAGGGTGAAGAGATGACCCCCCCGCAACTTTGCCGCTGGTATCTTTTTTCTTCGGTGCAGTCCTTGCAGACTGAGGCCGTCAGCATAATTGCCCGTGCCGCCGAACAGGCGATTACGGACTCCGGTGCCTTCCGTGTGGTGCTGGCCGGGGGCAGCACCCCGCGCGCCCTGTATCAGCGGCTGTGCGCTTTAAAGACTGACTGGGCAGCTTGGCATATCTACTTTGGCGACGAACGCTGCCTGCCTGTCGCCGACTCCGAGCGCAACAGCGCCATGGCTCGGGAAGCCTGGCTGGACCATGTTCCGGTGCCGCAAAAGCAGGTTTATGCAATTCCGGCTGAAATGGGTGCAAAAGCAGCTGCAACAGATTATTCCGCCACCTTGCAGCAGGTTGGAGAGTTCGATTTGGTGCTGCTCGGGCTGGGCGAGGATGGCCATACTGCCAGCCTGTTCCCCGGCAACGATTGGGGCCAGGAGGCGGGCTCTCCCGCCGTTCTGCCGGTATTCGATGCGCCCAAGGCCCCGGCAGAGCGGGTCAGCCTGAGCGCCTGGCGCTTGAGCCAAGCAAAGCAGGTGTTGTTCCTGGTGGCCGGGGAGAGCAAGCATGAAGCCGTGATGAACTGGCGCGCCGGCGCCAATATCCCCGCCCGAGCCATTACGCCTCCGCATGGGGTGGATGTGCTGGCCGAAAGCGTCCTGCTTGAGGGGTAGTTTAGGAGAGATTGAGGTTCAAAAGGCGTGGTAGTGAGCGAAATTCTTTAAGGAGACACAATGTTCAAACGTATTTTAGTAGCAGTGGATGGCAGCGACACTGCGGAACAGGCTTTGCAGGAAGCGATCAAGCTGGCTAAGGAACTCCAGGCGCAACTGCGGATCGTGCATGCGGTCGATGTCGTCAACATCAACTTGGGCGCAGAGTTTCCCAACCCATCCGAGATTGCGGATGCCATGATCAAGAGCGGACAGGAAATCCTCCGCAAGGCGGGAGCTGCGGCGCGCGAAGCCGGAATACCGGTCGAAACCCGGCTGATCGAAATCGACACTCTGGGCCGGCGCATCCCGGAAGCGATCGCGGCAGATGCCGAAGCCTGGCCCGCAGACCTTATCGTGATCTGCACGCATGGCCGCAGGGGGCTGAGCCACCTGTTCCTGGGCAGCGTCGCCGAGGGGGTGGTGCGCGTTGCCACGAAACCGGTGCTGTTGATTCGCGGAAAATAAACTCCGCGCGTGATGCCAGCAACTACCCAAAAACCTGACATAGCACCTGACATCGCATCCGCGTCTGTTCCCGCCACGCTCGCGGCGCTTGAGGTAAACCCCGAAACAGGGCTCACACACGCTGAGGTGGACACCCGGCGGAAGGCGCACGGCTACAACGAGGTGGCCGAACAAAAATCCCACCCGGTACTCCTGTTTCTCGGCAAGTTCTGGGGCATATCGGCATGGATGCTCGAAATGATTATGGTGTTGTCGGCCATCCTCGGGAAATACTCGGACCTCGCTATAGTGAGCGCGCTGCTGGTGGTCAATGCCGTGCTGAGCTTTATGCAGGAGCACCGCGCCGCCGGTGTTGTCGAGACGTTGCGGCGGCGCTTGCAGGTCAGCGCACGGGTGCTGCGCGAGGCGATCTGGCAGGTCATCCCCGCCCGCGAGCTGGTTCCCGGCGACATCATCCGCGTGCGCTCCGGCGACATTATTCCGGCGGATGTGAAACTCCTCACCGGAGCCCTGAGCATTGACCAATCCGCACTCACTGGCGAGTCGAAGGACGCGGACAAGACGCCCTCTGAAGTGCTCTCGTCGGGATCGGTCGTTCGCCGGGGCGAAGGCAACGGCGTGGTCATTCTGACCGGGGCGAAGACCTACTTTGGCCGCACCACGGAACTGGTTCAGGAAGCGCATCCGAAGCTCCACATCGAAGCGGTGGTCGCCAAGGTGGTGCGCTGGCTGTTCGTCATCGTCGGCGCGCTGCTCGGCCTGGTGATCGCGCTGTCGCTGATCCGGCACGTGGCGCTGCTCGAAATGATTCCGCTCATGCTCGTCCTGTTGATGAGCGCGGTGCCGGTCGCTCTCCCGGTGATGTTCACGGTCAGCATGGCGGTCGGGGCGAAAGAGCTGGCGAAGCGCGGCGTGCTGGTCACGCGTCTCAGCGCCACCGAGGATGCTGCGACGATGGACGTGCTTTGCGTGGACAAGACGGGCACGATTACGATGAACCAACTGGCCGTCACCGGCGTGATCCCACTGGAACACGCGACAGAATCCGACGTACTGTTTGCCGCCGCACTCGCATCTCAAGAGTCCAACCAGGACCCGATTGATCTGGCGTTCCTCGCCGCAGCAAAAGAGCGGCACGTCTTTGATCACTCAGATGCGGTCACGCCGGTATCCTTTGCGCCGTTTGATGCAACAAACCGGCGGACGGAAGCCGTGGTCGAACAGAATGGCCAGCGGTTGCGCGTGATGAAAGGCGCTGTGCGCACCGTCGCCGAAGCCTGCGGGCTCCAGACCCCGGCGATCGAGGCGTTGGAGGCGCGGGTCAGCGAATCGGCACTGAAGGGCTATCGGACACTGGCGGTGGCGCGTGGCTCTGAGACCGGCACCCCCGCATTGCTTGGATTAGTGACCTTGTTTGACCCGCCCCGGTCGGACGCCAAGCAACTCATCGCCACACTCCGCGACCTCGGCGTTTCGGTGAAGATGCTTACCGGCGATGCGCTGGCGGTCGCGAGTGAAATCGCGCAAGGGGTGGGGCTGTCCAACATCCAGCGCGTGTCGGACCTGAAGGCCGCAAGCGCTCGGACTGGCAACGAGGCGGTGGACTTGCTGGCGGATGCCGATGGTTTCGCCGAGGTGTATCCAGAGGACAAATATATCGTGGTGCAGCACCTGCAGGCTGCGGGGCATGTGACCGGCATGACGGGCGACGGCGTTAACGATGCGCCCGCGCTGCGCCAGGCCGAAGTGGGTATCGCCGTCAGCACAGCGACCGATGTTGCCAAGGGTGCAGCCAGCGTGGTGCTGACCGAACCGGGGCTGACCAACATCGTGGCGTTGGTCGAGCAGGGGCGGACGATCTATCAGCGCATTCTGACGTGGATCATCAACAAGATCAGCCGGACGATCCTGAAGGCTGCCTTCGTGGCCATTGCCTTCGTAGTGACCGGCAAGTTCGTCGTTTCCGCCTTTGCGATGCTGCTGCTGGTCTTTATGACGGACTTCGCCAAGATCGCTCTTGCCACCGACCACGTTCGACCATCCAATAAACCAGAGACATGGAACATCGGGGGCTTCATCACGGTGTCCGTGGTGCTGGGCGTCACGATGGTCTCGGAGGCGCTCCTGCTCTTGTGGATAGGCTGGTCGCGTTTTGGTTTGGCGACCAACGATAACGCTCTTTACACCTTCAGTTTTCAGACGTTGCTCTACATGGCCGCGTTCTCCATCGTGTCCGCGCGGGAGCGCCGCTGGTTCTGGGCGACGAGGCCCGGCAAGACTCTCATCTCGGCTCTCGCGGCGGATGTGCTGATAGGCACCGTCCTGACCTTCGTGGGTCTTCCGGGGCTCACGCCACTACCCTGGTGGCAGACGCTAGCGATTTTCGCCTATGCGATGGTGGCGTGCCTGGTCGTGAACGATGCCATAAAGGTTGCGATGATCAAATGGCGTGTTCCTGCGGCGGTAGCCTAGCCCGTCGGATTTGTGCAATAAAAATTTGTTTTTGCCGAGTTTGGCTGAATGGTTGTAATCGCTAAAGCGACGATGAATATTCTCCTGATAGAAGACAATCGCGATCTTGCGCTGAACCTGTTCGATTATTTCGAAGCCAAAGGCCATGCCATGGACTTGGCTGAAGATGGGCTATCCGGGCTTCACCTTGCCGCATCGAATCAGTACGACGTTCTCATCCTGGACCTGATGCTGCCCGGTATCGATGGGCTGACTTTATGCCGGCGGCTACGGGAAGCAGGTAGACATACACCGGTTTTGATGCTCACTGCACGCGATTCGCTGGACGACAAGATCGCCGGACTGGAGGCGGGTGCCGACGATTATGTCGTGAAGCCGTTTGCGCTGCGGGAAGTGGATGCGCGCTTGCTTGTTGATCACGGTGGTTTTGCTGACCTGGGTCAGCTACGAGATCGGATACGCCGGTCTGGGTGGGAAGGTCGTGGGCATCGTGCCGCAGGGCTTGCCTACCCTCGGCATTCCTCTCCTTGACTGGAACGCCACCATGGCGCTCATTCCCGCCGCATTCGTCATCGCGCTCATCAGTTTCATGGAGGCCATGTCCAGTTGCAAGGTCATTGCGATCAAGACCCGCCAACCTTGGGATGAGAACAAGGAACTTATTGGCCAGGGCTTGGCAAAGATTGCCTCGGCCTTCTGCCATTCCATGCCGGTCAGCGGGTCTTTTTCCCGTTCCGCCTTGAATCTCGCTACCTCTGCACAGACCTCTTTTTCTTCCATCGTCTCGGCGATATTCGTATTGCTGACGCTGCTGTTCTTTACCCCGTTGCTTTACCACCTGCCCAAGCCGGTTCTGGCAGCCGTCATCATGATGGCCGTCATCGGCCTGGTTAATTTCCGGTCGGTTGCCAATGCCTGGCGCGCCAGTCGTGACGACGGCATCGCAGCCATCGTCACCTTTCTGACCACGCTCGCTTTTGCGCCTAATATCCAGAACGGCATACTCACCGGTATCATCCTTTCGCTGGCGTTGCTGCTTTACCGGATGATGCGGCCTCGTGTTGCCGATCTAGGCCTATATGAAGACGGAACGCTGCGGGATGCTCGTCGACACAATTTGCCTCTCTTGCATCCCAAACTTGGCGCAATTCGGTTCGATGGGGCGCTCCGGTTTATCAATGTTTCGTATTTCGAAGATGCACTTCTGACGTTAGAAAGAAAAAACCCATCGGTTCGCTACATCCTGGTGAAATGCGATGGGGTTAATTATCTGGATGCATCAGGCGTCGAGATGCTTTCCAGTTTAATCAGCCGTTTCAAAAATAACGGCATTACTTTGGGTTTCAGCGGCCTCAAAAAACAGGTTCGAGAAGTGATGGACAGTACCGGCCTGAGCCAAAAAATGGGTGCCGACAATATCTTCGCGACCGATCAGGAAGCCTTCGACCAGCTGTACCAGCGCGGCGTGATCGACGTGAGAATAGGCCAGTCTCAAGAAGCCTTAGACCACTTGACCTGCGCGGCGTGATCGACGTGAGAATAGGTCACGCGTAAACGAAGTTTTGCGCGAGGCTCCTTTTATTTGTGCCGCTTGAAGTAATTGATCAACCCGTTGGTGGAGGAATCGTGGCCGGAGATGGCTTTCTTGCCGTCAAGTTCCGGCAGGATTTTCTGCGCCAGTTGCTTGCCCAGTTCTACCCCCCATTGGTCGAAGGAATTGATGTTCCAGATCATGCCCTGGACGAATACCTTGTGCTCGTAGAGCGCGATCAACGCGCCCAGTGTTCTGGGGTCGAGCTTCTGGAACAAAATCGAGTTGGTCGGGCTGTTGCCCGGGAACACCTTGTGCGGCAGCAACTCTTTCAGGGCAGTGCCCTTCATACCTGCCGCTTCCAGTTCAGCGCGGGCTTCTTCCGCCGTTTTTCCCTTCATCAATGCCTCGGTCTGGGCGAAGAAGTTGGACAGCAGGATGGCGTGGTGCTCGCCGAGCGGGTGCTGGCTTTCAACCGGGACAATAAAATCCGCCGGCACCAGCCGGGTGCCCTGGTGGATCAGCTGGTAGAAAGCGTGCTGGCCGTTGGTGCCGGGTTCGCCCCAGATCACCGGGCCGGTGGTGTAATCGACGGTTTTGCCGTTGCGGTCGACATGCTTGCCATTGCTTTCCATATCGAGCTGTTGCAGGTAGGCCGGGAAGCGCGCGAGGGATTGGTCGTAGGGCAGTACGGCGTGGCTGTGGGCACTCCAGAAGTTGGCGTGCCACATCCCGATCAGGGCCATGATTACCGGCATGTTGCCTTCCAGCGGGGCGCTGCGGAAGTGCTCGTCCATTTCGAATGCGCCCGTCAGCAAGGCCTCGAAATGATCCATGCCGATGAAAACGGCAATCGGCAGTCCGATCGCCGACCACAGCGAATAGCGTCCACCCACCCAGTCCCAGAATTCGAACATGTGCGCGGTGTCGATGCCGAACCGCGCGACGGCTGCGGTGTTGGTGGAAACGGCGACGAAATGCCGGGCAACCGCAGCCTCGTCACTCGCTGAGCGGAGCAGCCAGGCACGCGCGGAAGCCGCGTTGGTCATGGTTTCCTGGGTGGTGAAGGTCTTCGAGGCGACGATGAACAGCGTGGTCGCCGGGTCGAGCCGCTTCAGCGTTTCCGCCAGCTGGGTACCGTCGATATTGGAGACGAAGTGGGCATGCAGCCCCGGCTTGCCATAAGGCGCCAGCGCCAGGCAGGCCATTGCCGGGCCGAGATCGGAGCCGCCGATGCCGATGTTGACGATGTCGGTGATCGGCTTGCCGGTGTAGCCTTTCCAGTGACCCGAGCGCACGCTTTCCGAAAATTCGCGCATCTTGTCGAGCACGCGCCGCACTTCCGGCATGACGTCATGTCCATCGGCCATGACCGGACGGCTGGAGCGGTTGCGCAGCGCCGTATGCAGTACCGAGCGGTTCTCGGTGAAGTTAATTTTGTCGCCGACGAACATTTTTTCGCGCCAGCCTTCGACGTCCACTTTGCGCGCCAGCGCCGCCAACAGCGTCATGGTGTCGGCGTTGATGCGGTTCTTCGAGTAATCAAACAGGATGCCGCAGGCTTCCAGGGAGAATTTGTCGAAGCGCCTGGGGTCGGCGGCGAACAGCTCGCGCATTGAAGTGGAGGCGAGTGTTTTCTGGTGTGTTTTCAGCGCCTGCCAGGGTTTTGAGCGGGTGAGGGTGGACATAAATTTCCTTTACTGCGGAGTAGACGTAGGGTGGGCACGCTTTTGTGCCCACGCGGTGGGCGATCAGGCGTTGTTATTTCCGCGTGGGCACAAAAACGGTGCCCACCCTACCTGTACTTTACCCATCGCTTTCATTCGGCCAAAGCCAATACGATCCCCGCAAGTGGCGGTACGGTGATGACGATGGAGTGCGGGTAGCCCATCCAGGGCGTATTCTCGGCAGCCACCCCTTCGCCGTTGCCCAGGTTGGAGCCGCCGTAATACCGGGAGTCGCTGTTGAGTATCTCCCGGTACAGGCCGGGTCGGGGTATTCCGATGCGGTAGCCGGGGCGCGGCACCGGCGTGAAGTTCAGTATCACCGCCACGAACGCGCCATTGCGGTCGCGCCGCAGGTAAGAAAGCACCGACTGGTCGGCGTCGTGGCAATCGATCCAGGCAAAGCCGTCCGGGGTGAAATCCAGTTCGTGCAGGGCGGGCAGGTCGTGGTAGAGGCGGTTGAGGTCGCGCGACAGGCTTTTCATTCCCTCGTGCTGCTCGCGCTCCAGTAGCGGCCAGTCCAGCTCTCCGTCGATTCGCCATTCCCGTCCCTGGGCGAGTTCGTTGCCCATGAAGTTGAGTTTCTTGCCGGGGTAGGTCATCTGGTAGGTGAGCAACAGGCGCAGGTTGGCGAATTTCTGCCAGCTATCGCCCGGCATTTTGTCGAGCAGCGAGCGCTTGCCGTGTACCACTTCGTCATGGGAGAACGGCAGCACGAAATTCTCGGTGTAGGCATAAAGCTGTCCGAAGGTGAGCTCGTTGTGGTGGTAACGGCGGTGCACCGGATCGTTCTGCATGTAGGTCAGGGTGTCGTTCATCCAGCCCATGTTCCACTTCATCGAAAAGCCCAGGCCACCGAGGTATACCGGGCGCGATACCATCGGCCAGGAGGTGGATTCCTCGGCGAAGGTGAGTGCGCCGGGAAACTCGTTGTGCACCATGATGTTGAGGCTACGCAGGAATTCGATGGCTTCGAGATTTTCCCGTCCGCCGTACTTGTTCGGCAACCATTCTCCAGCTTTGCGGGAGTAGTCGAGGTAGAGCATGGAGGCGACCGCGTCCACGCGCAGGCCGTCGAAGTGGAACTCCTCCAGCCAGTAATGGGCGCTGGACAACAAAAAGCCTTTTACCTCATATCGGCCGAAATTGAAGATGTGGGTGCCCCAGTCGCGATGCAGACCCAGACGCGGGTCTGCGTGCTCGTACAGGGCGGTGCCGTCGAAATTGGCGAGCGCCCAGGCATCTTGCGGGAAGTGCGCCGGCACCCAGTCGAGGATAACGCCGATGCCAGCCTGGTGGCAGGCGTCGACGAAGGCGCGCAGATCGTCCGGCGTGCCGTGGCGGGAAGTCGGCGCGAAGTAGCCGGTGGTTTGATAGCCCCAGGACTCGTCCAGCGGATGCTCGGAAATCGGCAGCAGCTCGATGTGGGTGTAACCCATTTCCTTGACATAGGGGACGAGACTTTCGGCCAGTTCGCGCCAGGTGTAGAAGCGCCCATCGGGGTGGCGCCGCCACGAACCGGCGTGGATTTCGTAGATGTTGAACGGCGCATGCAGCCAGTCGAGGTGCTTGCGCTTTTCCAGCCAGGCGCCGTCCTGCCAGGCATGGTCGGCAGGCGCAGTGATGCGTGCGGCGGTATTCGGGCGCAGTTCGAATTCTCTGGCGTAGGGGTCGGCTTTGACCCGCACCTGGCCGCTGTGGCGGTTGCGGATTTCGAATTTGTACAGGCTGCCGGGGGAAAGCCCGGGGATGAAAATTTCCCACACTCCCGAGCTTCCCAGGCTGCGCATCGGGTGGACGCGGCCGTCCCAGCGGTTGAAGTCGCCGACCACGCTGACTCTTTCCGCGTTCGGCGCCCACACCGCGAAGCGCACGCCCGCGATGCCGAGGCTGTCCATTGGCTGCGCGCCCAGCATGCGGTAGCCCTGATGGAGCCGGCCTTCGCCGAAAAGGAAGAGGTCATACTCGCTGAGGGTGCTGGGGAAAGAATAGGGGTCGTGGAAGGTTTTCAGTACCCCGTTTTGCAGGTGGCGCAGACGGCACGGAGCCGGCGGCGATTCCTTGCCATGCCATTCGAACAGGCCATGCGGGTCGGTTTTTTGCATGTCCTTCCAGGCATCTCCACTCTGTAGCCAGAGTTTCTCGGAAAAGGGCGCAAATACCCGGACTATCCAGCTTCCGTTGACTTGGTGGGTGCCGAGGAAGGCGAAAGGATCATGCAGCCGAGCTTGAAGCAAAGACTTAATCTGCGGATTGACTTTCATGGGGTGTCATGTTTCTATAAAGTCGAATATATTTGGATTATAACGGCTGTTACCCGGCTTGCGGTATAATCCTTGCCTAACTATTAAGTGGAGGTTTATCTTGCAGAAAGAATATCCACGTTTTGTCAGCTTGTTGACGAAAAATACCGTCGCACTGATTCTCGCTGGCGGCCGCGGCAGCCGTTTGAAACAACTGACCGAGTGGCGCACCAAGCCCGCCGTGCCGTTCGCCGGCAAGTTCCGCATCATCGACTTCCCCCTTTCCAACTGCGTCAATTCGGGTATCCGCCGCATCGGCGTCATCACCCAGTACAAAGCGCACAGCCTGTTGCAGCATCTGCACCGCGGTTGGAGCTTCCTGCGCGGCGAATTCAACGAATTCGTCGAACTCATGCCGGCGCAGCAGCGCATCGACGAAGCCATGTGGTACCGTGGCACCGCCGATGCGGTGTTCCAGAACATGGACATCCTGCGCAACTACGATCCGACCTATGTCCTGATTCTGGCGGGCGACCATGTTTACAAGATGGACTATGGCGAAATGCTGGCTTATCACGCCGCCAGCTCGGCCGACATGACGGTGGCTTGTCTCGAAGTGCCGATAGAAGACGCCAGGGGATTCGGCGTGATGTCGGTGGATGGGGAGCAGCGCGTCGTGGCCTTCAATGAAAAGCCGGAGCACCCGCAGCCGACTCCGGGCAATCCCGATAGGGCGCTGGCGAGCATGGGCATTTACGTGTTCAACGCTGAATTTCTCTACGAGCAGTTGTTGCGTGATGCCGACGATCCGAGTTCCTCGCATGATTTCGGCAAGGATATCATCCCCTATGTCATGTCGCGCTACCGCATTTTCGCCCATCGCTTCTCCGATAGCTGCGTGTGTATGCCCGGGGGAGTCCCCTATTGGCGTGATGTGGGGACGGTGGATGCCTATTGGGAAGCCAATATGGAGTTCACCAAGGTCACCCCCGATCTTAACCTTTACGACAAGACCTGGCCGATCTGGACTTACCAGGCGCAACTGCCGCCCGCCAAGTTTGTGTTCGACGATGAGACCCGTCGCGGCGTGGCGGTAGATTCCCTGGTGTCGGGCGGTTGCATCATCAGCGGTGCGACGGTGCGCCGCTCGCTGCTGTTCTCCAATGTCTATGTCCATAGTTTTGCCGAGGTCAGCGATTCGGTCGTGTTGCCGGACGTGGACATCGGGCGTGGCGCGCGCCTGCACCGGGTGGTGGTGGACAATGGCTGCAAGATCCCGGAAGGGCTGGTAGTGGGGGAAAATCCCGAGGAGGATGCCAAGCGCTTTCACGTGACAAAAAAGGGGATCACTCTGATTACGCCCGAGATGCTCGGGCAGCGACTGCACCAAGTTAGATAATATGTTTTGGTTTGATGTCGCCTAAAGGCGCCTACTTTTGGTGGGCATCGCGATAAAGCTGCTCAGCCCAACCTACAACTGATCCCTGAGTCCCATGAAAAAACTTCACCTGATCCTGTGCTGGCACATGCACCAGCCGGATTACCGCAATTTTCGCACGGGCGAATACCTGCTGCCGTGGACCTATTTGCACGCCATGAAGGATTATTCCGACATGGCTTATCACCTGGAAAGCCATCCCCAAGCCAAGTCGGTGTTCAATTTCGTTCCCGTGCTGCTGGATCAGCTGGAGGATTACAGCCGACAATTCGAGGAAGGCACGCTGCGCGATCCACTGCTCGCTTTGTTGGTCGAAAGGGATCTGAATGGCCTCTCTTCCATCAGGCGCCGGCTAATTTTTGACAGCTGTTTTCGCACTAACCATACCAAGATGATCGACCCTTACCCGGCCTACCGGCGGCTGAGCGATCTGCACAAGCACCATGCGCTGAACGGCGAGGCGAGCCTTGATTTTCTTTCCGGGCAGTATCTGGCGGATCTGCTGGTCTGGTACCACCTGGTGTGGTGCGGTGAAAGCGTGCGGCGCAGCAGCGAGCTGGTGGTCAATCTGATGGCGAAAGGTTCGCATTTCACCCTTGCCGACCGCCGTCAACTGTTCGATCTGATCGGGAAAACCATCCGGGGATTGATCCCGCGTTACCGTAGTTTGGCTGATTCCGGCCAGATTGAAATTTCCACTACGCCCCATTATCACCCCATCGTGCCGCTGCTGATCGACTTCAAGGTAGCGCGGGAATCCATGCCTGGCGTCGACCTGCCCGAAGCGGCCTGTTATCCGGGCGGACTTGAGCGCGCTTCCTTCCATATTACGTCCGCGATCGAAAGTCACCGCGACCGTTTTGGTGTGGCGCCGCAGGGCGTCTGGCCCGCCGAGGGTGGCGTGTCGCAGGCGGCGGCGACGGTGTTTGCCGAGCATGGCTGTCGCTGGATGGCGAGCGGAGAGACGGTGCTGGTTAACAGCCTGCGCGGGCTGGACGGGAACCGGCCGTTACCGGCCAGAATGAACTATCTCTATCGGCCTTACCGTCTTGCCACGGGCGATCATGAGATCATCTCTTTCTTCCGCGACGACAAGCTGTCGGACAAGATCGGCTTCGAATATGCGCAGTGGTTCGGCCGGGATGCAGTGGGCAATTTCATTCATGAGCTGGAGGAAATCTGGCGGCATACGCCGGCAGGCGAGAGCCCTGTGGTCAGCGTTATTTTGGACGGGGAAAACGCCTGGGAGTATTACCCCTACAACGGTTATTACTTCCTCTCCGAGCTGTACGATGCGCTGGAGTCGCATCCTTTTATCCGCACCACCACCTTCAAGGATTATCTCGACGGCTGCGTGGAAAACAACGACATGCAGGCGCAATTGCCGCTGGGCCTGGTTGAGAACGCAGGAACAACGAGTCCGGTGATGGGCGAATTGCCCTACCTGGTTGCAGGCAGCTGGGTGTATGGCACGTTTTCCACCTGGATCGGAGAACCCGCAAAGAACCGCGCCTGGGACCTGCTGTGCTCCGCCAAGCAAAGCTTCGATCTGGTCATAGGCAGCGGTCGCCTGGACAAGCAGGAAGCCGGCCTCGCACATAAACAGCTGGCCGATTGCGAAGGTTCAGACTGGTTCTGGTGGTTTGGCGATGACAACCCGCAGAACAGCGTAGAGAGTTTCGACAAGCTGTATCGGGATAATCTGGCGAACCTCTACCGGTTGCTGAAACTGCCCGTGCCGGAGCAGCTCGGCAAGCCGATCAGCCACGGCGGCGGCAGCCCCGAGGCGGGCGGCACGATGCGGCGGGCTGCTTGAAGTGGTAGGTCGGGCACCCCGTGCCCGACAAAACCAAAATCACGGCCATCCGAATCATTTGTCGCCTGGAGGCGCCTACTTTTGTTGGGCACAGTGTGCCCAACCTACCAAACTTTTGTTGGGCACAGTGTGCCCAACCTACCAAACTCAGCACTCAAGCACTCAGCACTCAGGACTTTATAATAATGGCAAAATCTATTTCCCTCCTCCTCGGCGTTCACGCCCACCAGCCCGTCGGCAACTTTCCGGAAGTGCTGGAGGATGCGCACCTGCGCTGCTACCGCCCGTTCATCCATACCCTGCACCGTTTCCCTGACTTCCATTTTGCCGTGCATTTTTCCGGCTGGCTGCTGGACTGGCTGTTTCAACACTATCCCGAAGACATGGCGCTGCTGCGCGAAATGGTCAAGCGCGGGCAAGTCGAGCTGTTCGGCGCCGGCGACACCGAACCGGTGCTGGCGGTGATTCCCCATCGCGACCGCGTCGGGCAGGTGATGCGGCTGTCCGACAAGCTGGAAAAGAAGCTGGGCCAGCGACCGACCGGCGCCTGGCTGACCGAGCGGGTGTGGGAGGCAACGGTGGTGCCGGCGCTGGCCGATTCGCAGGTCCGTTATGTCACCGTGGACGACTACCATTTCTTCTGCGCCGGCAAGACTGCGGCTGAACTGGATGGCTTCTACACCACCGAGGAGGATGGACGCAGGCTCGACCTGTTCCCGATTTCCGAGGAGCTGCGCTATCGCTTCCCGTTTTCGCCCGCTAACGAGGCGGTTGCCTACCTGGAGGTCCTGGCCGACGAAGGGCGCACTGCGGCGGTGTATTTCGACGACATCGAGAAATTCGGCATCTGGCCGGAAACCTACGAATGGGTGTACGAGAAGGGCTGGCTGGTGAGCTTCATCGAGGGCGTGCTCGCATCAGGGAAAATCCGCACCCAGCGCTACAGCGATTACCACGCTGCCGCCAAAACGCGCGGCGTGGTGTATCTGCCCACCACCTCCTACATCGAGATGAACGAGTGGACCCTGCCGGCGCCGGCCGCCAACCAATATGCGGACCTGGTGGCGCGCGCCAAGGCCGAAGGGTGGTTCGTCCGGGACAAGGCGTTCCTGCGCGGCGGTATATGGAAAAATTTCCTCACCCGCTACCCGGAAGCAAACTGGATGCACAAGCGTATGCTGGGGCTGTCAGAACGGCTGGACAAGCTGTCGCCAGACAGGAAGAAACCGGCGATGCTCGACGCGCTCTACCGTGCCCAGGCCAACGACGCCTACTGGCACGGGTTGTTCGGTGGCCTGTACCTGCCGCACTTGCGGCGCGCGGTGTACCACGCCATCGTCGAACTGGAGGGCAGCCTCGACCAGTGCGATCCCCGCCCGGAAAGAACTCGTTTCGATTGCGACCTCGACGGCCAGGACGAGATATTCCTGCACAATTCAGCTATTCAGGCGGTGGTGCGGTTGGACGGCAATGCCAGCGTGATCGAGTTCGACAGTTACCCGCTACGCCATAACTTCGCCGACAGCCTGATGCGCCAGACCGAGCACTACCATCGAAAAATCCATTTGCGCGAGGGTCCGGGCCAGCACGAAGGCGCCGGCATTGCCTCGGCACATGATCGCGTCACCTTCAAGCATGAGATTCATCCGGATGATCTGGCGACCGATGTGCGCCCGCGTGGCCTGTTCGTCGACAGCATACAACCGGAAGGCGGCGAATTCATGGCGTTGCAGGATTACCGGCTGAAGACAGAGCGCGATCTGTCCCTGACCTTTACTGGCGGGGGGGTGGAGAAGCGGATGCACTTGTCTGAAAACCGGCTGGAAGTGAGCTACCGCTTCGGCAAGGGAATTCGCGGCACGTTCACCACCGAAATCAATCTCGCCATGCCAAGCTGCGATGGCCCGGCCGGGAAGTTTGTTTTTGCCGGCCAAGTGCCGGGCGGTTTCGGCCAGTTGACGGAGCTGGATTCGGTCAGGGAATTGCTGCTGGAAGACGACGTCCTGGGCGGCACGGTAAAATTGACCTTGAGCGAGCCGGCCCGACTGGTCAGTCGGCCTCATTTCAGCGTGTCTCAGTCCGAAGCGGGCTTCGAGAAAATCATGCAGGCGGTAACGCTGACGCTTTCGTTCCCGCTGGATAAAATCCGGCGTGAGGTGCATGTATCGCTCGAAGTACTGCCTAAGCAGTAATGTGGACTATTGGACGCTGATTGACATCATGTCCCAGCCAGCCTATCTTGAAGCCAGAGTCCTGCCTGGCGGCTCAAATCGCTTCACGGCTGACGGAAGCCGCTGCAAGCCCGGATCATGAATTCTGGCCTGCGGATGTCAATCTGTTGGGTCGGCGTGTTTGACTGGACGCGTGTGCTGGGGCATCGTCAGGTGACGGATCCTATTTGTTGTCACTCGCCGTGCGCCATGGTGGGCGCCTGGTGACCCTTGACCGGGGTATTGTTCCAGAGGCGGTAGCGGGGCGTTGTCCGAGAACCTTGTTGTCCTCGCGTGAACGAGGCCTATTATGAATTTTCCTTCCGTGGCCTGCCACGGCGCGCAAAACCCACTTTTAAATCCAATGCTGTTTCAATTTCCGCCTTGAACCTCTCGTTACCCAGCGGCGTCCCCGTTTGCAAAGCACACCTCAACAGCGTCAACTCGTCAGAATCCGCCACCTTGTCGAACAGGCCGCGATAAACAGACTGGCGGTCAGTGGGCAAACGGCCCAAAGCAACATACTCAGCCTGCGCCGATAGAACGGCATTACTTGCCCCCAGCGCATTGGCCGCGTAGCTGGACCAACGGTATTTGGCCGGATGATCCACCATGCCGGCCCTGACAGGATTCAGCTCAATATAACGCATGCACGACAGCAGATAGGCCTGAGACTCAATGACGTTGCACTTATATCGGCCCTCCCATAGACCGCCATGTCGTTGATAGGTTTCGTTGATATATCGCACATAATGCCGTCCCACACCCTGAAACAAGCGCCCTGCCGAGTCGGCGCGCTCCGGCGTCAGCAGCAAATGCACATGATTGGTCATCAGCACATAGGCATGGATCTCGCAACCGCAGTCATCGGCTGCCAGTTTCAGGCAGCGCAGATATTCCAGATAATCGAGATTGTCAAAGAAAACTGCGGACCGGTTATGTCCCCGCTGAACCGCATGAACGGGCGATCCGGGAACGTAAAACCGTGGCTTTCTAGGCATGGCGCTTCTTTATTTGAACGGATGGCGAACACGCAATTTCTTGAAACGGCGAAATCCTTTATTGGTGGTGACCCAATCACAGTTCCACTCCAGCGCCAGCGCCGCATGGTAAGCATCGGGAATATCGTTGCCTTGTGCGGAAATCGACTGCGCGCATTGCAAAAACAAATCCCAATGATTGTTGCCGGGCGCCAAACAAACCGCGTGCTCCGCCGACCTGAGTTGTTGCGCAAAGGCGATTGCCACTTCCAGAGAGCTCGGTTTTTCGAAAACTCTCGGATGAGTTACCACACGGATAAAACCGCTCAATACCCGCTCTGAAAAACCGTATGCCGTATTGGAATTGATTACGGACTCCAGCCAGTCACGGTATGCCCGATGATCCTTCGTGTCTTCCCTGTGCGCATAAACCAGTACATTCACATCCATCAACATCATGATGGATCGTCCATAATATCCAGTAAGGAATGCCCATTATCCAAGTCCACTCCCGGTTTCACGCCAGGCCCGGTCGCAGTGATCATCTTTATCGTTTCGCGCTTTGCCTTCGGTTTTGCCAGAGATTCACGCAACGCGTTCTCAATCACGTGCGCCAAGGAAATTCTCTCTTCGACAGCCTGATGCTTGGCGTAAATAAGCAATTGATCGTCGAGATTCAACGTGGTACGCATGATGTTCCCTTCGCACGATAATAAAAGATTCAACGTATCATTAGCGTATGCTTGGTGTCAATATATGTTGTTATTTTAAGGGTTCTGACCCCTTTGTTTATGCTTTGTTTTTGTTTTGTTTCGCTCTTTGTTCTTGCTTTGTTCTTGTTCCGGCCGTTTGTCTGCCTGATTTGTCCGTTTGTCTGCTATCTGATGAAATCCAGCAAGAACTAAATTAGTATCTGATAGAGAGAAAATAACTGGCTTGGAGGCTATCATGAAATTCAAGAATACCGCCGGCTTTACGCTGATTGAGTTAATGATAGCGGTCGCCATTGTTGGGATTCTTGCTGCCGTTGCCTTGCCCAACTACCAGCAATATATCATTCGCGGCAATCGCGCCGCCGCGCAGGCCCAGATGATGGACATTGCCAACCTTGAGCAGCAATATATTCTTGCCAATCGTGTCTATACTGCAACAGGCTCGGATCTGGGGTATGCGCTGCCGAGTGAGGTTAGCGCCCGTTACGGCTATTCCATCACGGTAGATAATGTTGGCCCCCCACCTTCCTTCACTATTACCTTTACGCCCACGGTGGGAACCCCCCAGGCCGGCGATGGTACGCTTGTTCTCACCAGTGCAGGCGTAAAGACACGCGCCGGCGACGCTTCAAAATGGTAACTTCATCCCCCATGTCCACCCAGCGTGGCACGACCATGATCGAAGTGCTCGTCACGATGGTTATCCTGGCTTTTGGCCTGCTCGGGCTGGCTGGCCTGCAATCCCGCCTGCAGGTGTCGGAGATGGAATCTTACCAGCGCGCCCAGGCGCTGGTCCTGCTCGAGGATATGGCCAATCGCATCGTGACCAATCGCTCTGCGGCCGCGAGTTACGTCACGAGCAGTCCGCTCGGCGCGGGCATGACCTGCCCCACTGACACTTCCACCGTGCAGAAGGTCGATGTCAAAGAGTGGTGTAATGTATTGCAGGGAGCGGCTGAAACTTCTGGCAGCAGCAAAGTCGGCGCCATGATCGGAGGGCGCGGTTGTGTCGAAAGCACGGTTGCCAACGAATATCTTGTGACGGTTGCGTGGCAGGGATTGGCCTCGATATCTGCTCCTCCGGTCAGCGTGACCTGCGGGCAAAATAGTTATGACGGCGGGGCTTGCACGAATGATCGTTGTCGTCGCGCCATCACCACCATTGTACGCATTGGCACATTATGACGACCCTGAACCGAACATTGCCGCCCGGCCGGACGAAGGCCGACTCTTGCTGCATGACTGCGCGGCAGGCGCAGGGCGGCTTCACCCTGATTGAGCTGATGGTCGCCATTGTCTTGGGCATGTTGATCGTGCTGGCGCTGACCACGCTTTTCGTTAACATCAGCCGCACCAACAGCGAAATGGCCAAGACCAACGCCCAGATCGAGAATGGTCGTTTCGCCATGCAGTTATTGGAGGGCGATATCGTCCATGGCGGGTACTGGGGGTGGCATGTTCCCCAGTTTGACGACATGACCATTACCGGCGTGCCGGACGATGCGCCCAGCGCCGTTCCCGACCCCTGTCTGGCATATAACGCGACAAACTGGACCACGGCTTACCAAAACAACCTTATCGCCATCCCCATCCAGAGTTACGATAGCGCGCCAGCCGGGTGCGCTGTCGTCGCCAATAAACAAGCGAACACCGACGTGCTCGTGGTGCGGCATGCCCAAACGTGCTTGCCGGGCGTGGGCAGTTGCGAAATTGATACCGCCGGCAAGCTCTATTTGCAGCCCTCTTCCTGTGAGCTTGAAATCGCTGGCGGCCAGCGCTATAGGCTCAACACAACTGGATTTAGCACGCTCGGAACTGGCCTGCACCAGCGCAACTGTGTCGGTACCGGCTCGCCGCAGGCGCTGCCAATCGTTTCAGGTACGTTCGCGGATAAGCGAAAGTTTATTTCCAGTATTTACTATATCCGCGATTACGCTGTAACCGTGGGTGACGGCATCCCCACCCTAGTGCGTTCGCAGTTCGACCTTTCAGGCGCTACGCTGGCGCATCAGGCCGCCGTGCCGCTGATCGAAGGCATCGAAGGCTTCAGGGTTGAATTCGGCATCGACAGCATTGGCGATGCGGGTACGGTGGTCGATTACACCAAGGCAGCCGCATGGGCTGATCCGCTTAACCGCAACAAGCTCTTGAATCGTGGTGACGGCATCCCCGATGGCGCATTTGTGAGCTGCACCACCGCAGTGCCCTGCACGGCGAACCAGCTCGCCAATGTGGTGGCGGTCAAGCTGTATGTGCTGGCGCGCAACCGGGAGTCCACGGTGAGTCACACTGACGGGAGAACTTACACCCTGGGTGCAACCACGCTGGGCCCCTTCAACGACCACTATAAGCGCCATGTGTTTTCCACAACGGTGCGTCTGACCAATATCTCCGGAAGAAGGGAGACTCCATGAGCCGACCTGTCCCATCGCATGCACAGCGTGGCGCAACCTTGGTCGTCGGCATGATCATGCTGGTTCTCATCACCCTGATGGTGACTACCGCCTTCACGCTCAGCACCGCCAACCTCAAGTCCGTGGGCAACATGCAGTTCCGCAATGAGGCGATTGCCGCCGGCAACATCGCCATTGAGAGAGTGCTTAGCTCGCCCTTCACCACCGCGCCAAGCGCTGAACAAATCCTGGTGGACATCAACAATGATGGAACAAATGATTACGCCGTCTCGTTCGCTGCTCCCGTCTGCGTCCGCGCGTCGGTGGCGGCCCCGCCGGTACTCAGTAGCGTGACGCTGGGGTCGTCGATGTCAACCTCATACACCTGGAATACCGTATGGGACATCGACGCCACGGTGACGCCGACCAGCGACAACCCCGGCGCGAGCGGGGCATCGGCGCATGTGCGTTCGGGTGTACGTGTGTTGCTGTCACAAGCTCAGAAAGATGCAGTGTGCCCCTGAAGCAAGCGTGTAATTATAATTAGGAGAGCAACATGAAAACCCATTCCCTCAAAAAAATGCTGGCAGCCGCCTTCGCCTTGCTGGTGTTTCATCTGCCCGCGATGGGGGAAGATATCGACCTGTTTGTCGGGTTGCCTCCCGCTGCGGCCGATGCGCCCAATGTGTTGATCGTCCTGGACAATACGGCGAACTGGAACACCGCATTTACCAATGAGAGGGAGGCATTGGTCAACGTCGTGAACGGATTGCCCGCGGACAAGTTCCGCGTCGGGTTGATGCTGTTTACCGAAACAGGGAGCGGCAATTCCGGCAACGATGGCGCATATCTGCGTGCGGCGGTGCGCCCGATGGATAGCGCCAACAAGACCAAGTACCAGGCGCTGGTGAGCGGGTTAGAGCAGACTGACGACAAGGGCAACGCGGGCAAGGTCGGCAAAGCCATGGAGGAAGCCTATCTCTACTATGCTGGCCTGGCGCCCCACGCCGGCAACAACAAAAACAAAACGGATTACACCGGAAACGCGTCCGGAACCGTCTCGTCGAACGCCATCTATGCGTTGTCCGGCAACGCGCTGGCAGCGAAAGCCGGGACTTCCTACGTCACCCCGGTCGTGTCCGGCAGCTGCGCGAAGAACTATATTATCTATATCAGCAATGGTGCGGCACAGGATAACGCGTCAGATATCTCTCAGGCCACGACGGCGCTAACCGCTGTTGGTGGCAGTACAACCACTATTCCCATTTCTCCCAGCGGTTCGCAGGATAACGTGGCGGACGAATGGGCGCGTTTCATGAAAAAGAGCACCCTTGGCATCGTTACTTATACGGTCGATATCAATAAAGTGACCACTGGCCAAGGTCCGGGCTGGACTGCGCTGCTGAAAAGTATGGCAAATGTGAGCAGCGGAAAATATTTTGATATCGCCAGTTCGGGTACCCAGATTGTAGATGCCCTGAACAGTATTTTTTCTGAAATCCAGACCGTCAACAGCGTGTTTGCCTCGGTCAGCTTGCCGGTGAGCGTCAACACGCAGGGGACTTACCTGAACCAGGTGTATATCGGCATGTTCCGGCCCGATGCGAAATCCTATCCGCGCTGGTCGGGCAACCTGAAGCAGTACAAACTCGGCATGGTCAGCGGCACGCTCAAACTGCTGGATGCGAACAGCAGCAGCGCCATCAACTCCCAGACCGGCTTTATTACAGAGTGTGCACGCAGTTTCTGGACTCCCTCCACGGTGGACACCTACTGGTCATTCAGGCCACAGGGAACCTGTCTGACGGTGGCCAACTCGGACGTGTCCAACTATCCCGACGGCAATATTGTGGAAAAGGGCGCCCAGGCCTACATGCTGCGGAGTACGACTACGCGCACGGTAAAAACCTGTAATTCGACGTTTGCTTCCTGCACCGCCTTGACCGACTTCAATAACACCAACGTAACCCAAACCATGCTGGGTGCTGCCAGTACGACCGAGCGGGATGCGATCATCAATTGGACCAAGGGACTGGACCTTCCTCAGCCAACCCCGAATCCTGATGGTCTGGACTTTGACGAAAACAGTAATGGCATAACCTTAACCGAGATGCGTCCCTCTGCGCATGGCGACGTGGTGCACTCGCGGCCGGTGGCAATCAACTACGGCACCGATGCCCTACCCCAGGTCGTGGTGTATTACGGTGGCAATGACGGCATTTTACGCGCCGTCAACGGCAATCGCAGCGCCAGCATTGGTAGCGCCATCGCGGGCAGCGAACTCTGGTCGTTTGTGGCGCCCGAGTTCTACACCAACCTCAAGCGCATTCGCGACAACAAGGTCACCATCAGTTTCCCCGGTCAAGCCACGGCCTCCCCGACACCGCTGCCCAAGCCTTATGCCTTCGACGGGCCGATCGCCGCCTACAAGAATGGCTCCAATGCCTGGATATACGCCACCATGCGGCGCGGCGGACGGGTGCTGTATGCCTTTGACGTGACCACCCCGGCCAGCCCAAGCCTGAAATGGAAGATAGGCTGCCCCAACAACTTCCCCGTCTCTGGAACGGTGGACGATACAGGCTGCACCACGGGTTTTGCCGGCATCGGCCAGACCTGGTCCCAGCCCAAGATCATAAAGGCGTCGGGCTATGGCGAGGGAGCTACGCCCATGCTCATCATGGGTGGTGGTTACGACGCCTGCGAGGATGTCGATTCCACTACGGCAGCCTGCACTTCTCCCAAGGGCAACAAGATTTATGTGCTGGATGCCGACACAGGGGCGTTGCTTAACACCCTGAATACGGACCGGAGCGTGGTTGCCGACCTGACGGTTGTGCCAGACAGTGCCGGACTGGCCAAGTATGCCTACGTAGCGGATATGGGCGGCAATCTCTATCGCATCACGATGGGTTCGGCTGCACCTGCAAGCTGGACGATTACCAAGATCGCCTCGCTTGGCTGCGACACAGTGACGACGTGTACGCCCAACCGGAAGTTCATGTTTGCACCGGACGTGGTCGATGACAATGGCACTTATAGTCTGCTGCTTGGCTCCGGCGATCGCGAAAAACCGCTGGGCAGTTACACTAACGCCTCCAGCGTGGCCAATCATTTCTTCATGGTGAAGGATCGGCCAACGGATGCCGCCTGGCTGACTTCGGAAAATGCCACGTGTGGTGCGAACGTGATTTGCATAAACTCGCTGCTGCCGATCACGACCAGCGTCAATCCGACACAGGCTCAAGTGGATGCAAAAAAAGGATGGTATCTGGGGTTGGTTTCGACCGAGCAGGTGGTCACTTCCGCCATCACGGTCTTCGGCGTGACGACATTCAGTACGCACATGCCTGCTGTTGCCACGCCCGGCACCTGCAGCGCCAATCTGGGAGAGACACATGTGTATAACATCAGTTATACCAATGCGGCGAGTGCCAATGGAACCGGTGCCCGCTACGAGATTGTCGTTGGCGGCGGCTTGCCGCCGTCACCCGTGGCCGGCATGGTGACCCTGGATGACGGTACCACCGTTCCCTTTTTGATCGGCTCCAAACCCGATTCTCCGCTTGAAGGCTCGCCGCCGTCCTCGCCCGTTACGGCGGTTCAGCCCAAGAGCAGGGTTTATTGGTATATCCAGCAATAATGGGAAGAACGAGGATGAAATTCATTCAGCATCAGGGGCGAATGAATCACTTGCGGGTACAAATCCAGCAGGGCTTCACCTTGATCGAGCTGATGGTCACTATCGCGGTGCTGGGGATTTTGCTGGCCATCGCGGTTCCGTCCTTCATGGACGCCGTGCTGGGCAGCAAGCTCAGCTCGGCTGCCAACAGTCTTGTCGCCAACGCCTATCTGGCGCGCGGAGAGGCTATCAAGCGCAATGGTGTGGTTCAGCTCTGCGCCGGATCAAGCTGCCCGGGAAGTGGTGGCTGGGAGCAGGGATGGATTGTGCGTGCGGCGGACGGCACGGTCATCCAGCGTCAATCGGCGTTATCCCCCGGTTTGAAAATGACGGAATCAGGTGGCATCAACAGCATCGATTTTCAGCCGACCGGGGTGGGCGTCACACAGGCCACACTGACCGTCTGTCGCGCCACGCCCAGCGTGGGCAGCCAGGAACGCGTGATTTCTATCAGTGCAACCGGTCGCGCTTCGGTCACCAAGACAACGACTGGCTCCTGTCCGTAAAAAAATTGCGCCCTTAGCCACTCCGTGCCAAGGGTGCAATCCAACGCCCCCTCCTTAAGCGGGAAATCATCAAGATTTGAACATGGATATTTTGATTGTCGGCGGTGGTGTGATTGGTTTGGGTAGCGCGCTTGAACTTGCACTGGGCGGCGCCACTGTGACTGTACTGGAGCGAGGGACATGCGGCGGCGAATCCTCCTGGGCGGGCGGAGGGATATTATCGCCGCTGTTGCCTTGGGATTACCCGGCGGCAGTGACCGACCTGACACAGTTGAGTTGTCGGCTTTATCCAGAGTGGGTGGCGCGCGTTGCCGAAATCAGCGGTATCGACCCGGAATATCGGGTCAGCGGGTTGCGGGTCTTGCCCCCATTTGGTGCCGAGAGGGCCGTGCAATGGTGTGCCGGTCAGGGTGTGCGGCTGGAGCAGGATGGCGAGGGTTTGTGGTTGCCGGATGTCGCGCAGGTGCGCAATCCGCGCCTGATGAAGGCGCTGCGCCTCGCGCTGGAGCGGATGGGGGCGCGGATTGTGGAACGGGCCGAGGTGACCGGGATCGTGTCCACGGAAAATCGGGTGGAGCGACTGGATACCACGGCGGGGCCTTTTGCGGCGGGGTGCTATGTCGTTGCCGCCGGGGCCTGGAGCAAGAAGTTGCTGGGAAAGTATGGCGTGCAGCTCGATATCAGGCCCGTGCGCGGCCAGATGCTGCTGTACAGGGCACAGCCCGGAATGCTGCGGCATATTATCCTGCAGAACGGTACTTACCTGATTCCTCGCGTTGACGGACATATTCTGGTCGGCAGCACCCTGGAGGACGTCGGCTTCGACAAGGCGACGACCGGGGAGGCCAGGGCTGAACTTCATGCACGGGCACTGGGCATGCTGCCTCAACTGGCCCAGGCAGAGTTCATCAAGCACTGGGCGGGTCTGCGCCCCGGATCGCCTGACAATGTCCCGATCATCGCCCAGCATCCACAGCTGGAGAACCTTTTTCTCAACAGCGGGCATTTTCGCTACGGCGTCACCATGGCGCCGGCGAGCGCTAAAATTCTCGCAAATCGTCTATTTAACCGGGAACGACCTTCCGATTGTTCGAGCTATGATTGGCCAAGGTTGAATTAATCCGGGCTTATCTGAATTGAAATTTTGGTTGCGTTTTGTCAACTGCGATACTAGAATTAGTGGTAGATTGATAGTCTAGACACAATATGTTGTGGATATGTTGAGGACAAGAGGCTAGTCACGCAGACGTACCGCAATAACAAAACAGGAGGATAACCCCCATGCAGCTTTCTACCGATTCTGTTTCGCTTTCTCCTTTTTCTGCTTCAAGCTTTGGTTCCGACGAAACCGCGACGGGCCGAGAATCCGTTTATGCTCAATACAAGATTATCCGCCGCAACGGTTCGGTGGTCGGCTTCGAACCCGCCAAGATCTCGATTGCACTGACCAAGGCATTCATCGCTGTCAATGGCGGCCAGGGTGCGGCTTCCGCCCGTGTGCGCGAGGTCGTCGCCGCGCTGGCCGAGAGCGTGGTGTCCGCCTTGATGCGCCGCCAGCCCAACGGCGGCACTTTTCTTATCGAGGATATCCAGGACCAGGTCGAACTGGCGCTGATGCGTTCCGGCGAGCACGATGTCGCCCGTTCCTACGTGCTGTACCGCGAGCAGCGCACCCAGGAGCGCGCCCGGCAGAAGCAGGAGCAGCCAGCCGCCGCGCCGCATGTCATCAACGTCACCGAAAACGGCCAGACCCACCCGCTCGACATGGCGCGGCTCAACGGCCTGCTGCAATCGGCCTGCGACGGGCTGGGCGAGGCCGTTTCCCCGCAGCCTATCCTCGAACATACCCTGAGGAACCTGTACGACGGTGTGCCAGTCGAGGAGGTGGGCAAGTCGGCCATCCTCTCCGCCCGTACCCTGATCGAGAAAGAGCCGGCCTACAGCTTCGTCACCGCGCGCCTGCTGCTCGACACCATCCGCAAGGAAGTGCTGGGTGAGGTTGCCAGCCAAGCCGACATGGCGACCCGTTACGCCGAATATTTTCCCGATTTCATCAAGCAGGGCATAGCAGCCGAGCGCCTCGACGAGCGCCTGGCGCAGTTCGACCTGAAGCGCCTGGGCGCTGCCCTGGTGGCCTCGCGTGATTCGCAGTTCGGTTACCTCAGCCTGCAAACTCTATATGACCGCTATTTCCTGCACATTGACGAGCGCCGCATCGAGCTGCCGCAGGCCTTCTTCATGCGCGTGGCGATGGGCCTTTCGCTCAACGAGATCGACCGCGAAACCCGCGCTATCGAGTTTTACAATTTGCTCTCCAGCTTCGATTTCATGAGCTCGACGCCGACACTGTTCAATTCGGGCACGCGCCGCTCGCAGCTTTCCTCCTGTTATCTGACCACGGTGAGCGACGACCTCGACGGCATCTACGAAGCGATCAAGGAAAACGCGCTGCTGTCCAAGTTCGCCGGGGGCCTCGGCAACGACTGGAGCCGGGTGCGCGCGCTGGGCAGCCATATCAAGGGCACCAACGGGAAATCCCAGGGCGTGGTGCCGTTTCTGAAAGTGGTCAACGACACTGCGGTGGCGGTGAATCAGGGCGGCAAGCGCAAGGGCGCGGTGTGCGCCTACCTGGAAACCTGGCACCTCGACATCGAGGAATTCATGGAGCTGCGCAAGAACACCGGCGACGACCGCCGCCGCACCCATGACATGAATACCTGCAATTGGATTCCCGACCTGTTCATGAAGCGGGTGATGGAAGCCGGCGATTGGACGTTGTTCAGCCCGAACGACGTGCCCGACCTGCACGACAAGTTCGGCAAGGCGTTCGAGGAAGCCTACGTCGGCTACGAAGACCAGGCCGCGCGCGGCGAAATCAAGCTGCACAAGAAGATTCCCGCCCTGCAACTGTGGCGCAAGATGCTTACCATGCTGTTCGAAACCGGCCATCCCTGGCTCACCTTCAAGGACCCGTGCAACATCCGCAGCCCGCAGCAGCACGTCGGCACGGTGCACAGCTCCAACCTGTGCACCGAGATCACGCTCAACACCAACGAGAACGAAATCGCGGTGTGCAACCTGGGTTCGGTCAATCTGGTGGCACACCTGCGCGCCAGCGATGATCCGAACGAGCCAAGCGTGCTCGACACTGTTAAATTGCAAAAAACCGTGCGTACCGCGATGCGCATGCTCGACAACGTCATCGACATCAACTACTACGCTGTGGCCAAGGCGCGCAACGCCAACCTCAAGCATCGCCCGGTGGGGATGGGCATCATGGGCTTCCAGGACTGCCTGCACACCCTGCGCATCCCCTACGCCAGCCAGAGCGCGGTCGAATTCGCCGACCGCAGCATGGAAGCGGTCGCTTACTATGCCTACATGGCCTCCACCGAGCTGGCCGAAGAACGCGGCCGCTATGCCACCTTCCCCGGCAGCCTGTGGAGTCAAGGCATCCTGCCGCATGAGGGAAACAGCCTGGTGCGCGAGGCGCGCGGCGGTTACCTGGAACTGGACGAGTCCGTTACCCTGGACTGGGAAGCCCTGCGCGCCCGCATCCAGCAGTTCGGCATGAGGAACTCCAACTGCCTGGCGATTGCGCCGACAGCGACCATCGCCAACATCGTCGGGGTCTCAGCCAGCATCGAGCCGACCTACCAGAACCTCTACGTCAAATCCAACCTGTCCGGCGAATTCACCGTGGTCAACGAGTACCTGGTGAAAGACCTGAAAATGGCCGGGCTGTGGGACGAAGTGATGATCTCCGATCTCAAGTATTTCGACGGCACCTTGAGCAAGATCGACCGTATCCCGGCCGAACTGCGCAGCCTTTACGCCACCGCCTTCGAAATCGACCCGAGCTGGCTGATCGAAGCCGCCGCCCGCCGCCAGAAGTGGATCGACCAGGCGCAGAGCCTGAATATCTACATCGGCCAACCGTCCGGCAAAAAGCTCGACGAAACCTACAGGCTGGCCTGGATTCGCGGCCTCAAGACCACTTACTATTTACGGTCGCTGGGCGCTTCCCACGCCGAGAAATCCACCTCCAAGGCCGGCGCGTTGAACGCCGTGCCGGTGGATGGCGGGATGGCGGCGGAGACCCAGTTCTGCTCGATCGACAATCCCGAGTGCGAGGCTTGCCAGTAAAAGGCGACTAACCACAGCCATGTAGGTTGGGTTAGCGGCTTTATCGCGTAACCCAACAGACCCAAACTTCCTTAAAAATGTTGGTTTCGCCTAGGAGCCTACTTTTGGTGAAGTTTGGGTCTGTTGGGTTACGGCGCAAAAAACCGCGCCTAACCCAACCTACATGAACCGAGGTGAAGAAATAATCAAGGAGACAATAATATGCTGAATTTCGAAGACACTACCCCCGTCAAGCCCATGCCGCAAGCCGCACCGCAGTCGGCCGCCGCGCCCCTATCTGCTGCCCTCACCGGCATTCACGACACCCGCCGCATTCGCGCCGAGGACAAGCGCATCATCAACGGCGGCGCCGACGTTAACCAGCTGGTGCCGTTCAAGTACAAATGGGCGTGGGACAAATACCTGAATGCCTGCGCCAACCACTGGATGCCGCAGGAAGTGAACATGAACCGCGACATCGCGCTGTGGAAAGACCCCAACGGCCTGACCGACGACGAGCGCCGCATCGTCCTGCGCAACCTCGGCTTCTTCACCACCGCCGACAGCCTCGCCGCCAACAACATCGTGCTTGGCACCTACCGCCACATCACCGCGCCGGAATGCCGCCAATACCTGCTGCGCCAGGCGTTCGAAGAGGCCATCCACACCCACGCCTACCAGTACATCGTCGAAAGCCTGGGACTGGACGAGGGCGAAATATTCAACATGTACCATGAGATTCCCTCGATCCGCGACAAGGACGAGTTCCTGATCCCGTTCATCGACACCCTGTGCAACCCCGACTTCAAGACCGGCACGCCGGAAGACGACCAGAAACTGCTGCGCTCGATCATCGTCTTCGCATGCATCATGGAAGGCATCTTCTTCTACGTCGGCTTCGTGCAGATTTTGGCTTTGGGCCGGATGAACAAGATGGTGGGCGCCGCCGAGCAGTACCAGTACATCCTGCGTGACGAGTCCATGCACCTCAACTTCGGCGTCGATCTCATTAACCAGATCAAGATGGAAAACCCGCACCTGTGGACGTCTGAATTCCGCGTCGAGATCGCCAGCCTGATCAAGAAAGCGGTGGAACTGGAATACGCCTATGCTGAAGACACCATGCCGCGCGGCGTGCTCGGCATGAACGCCTCGATGTTCAAGGAATACCTGCGCTTCATCGCCAACCGCCGTTGCCAGCAGATCGGGCTGGACCCGCTTTATGCGGGGGCGAACAATCCGTTCCCGTGGATGAGCGAGATGATGGATTTGAAGAAGGAGAAGAACTTCTTTGAAACCAGGGTGACCGAGTATCAGAGCGGTGGGGCGCTGAGCTGGGATTAAAAAGCTATCGAACCGCAGAGGGCGCGGAGGGCGCAAAGGGCGCAAAGGGATTTAAATGCTGGTCGTGAAGCGCACTCACCTGGCCGGTTTTTACATGATCCGATTACGACGAAGGGGCGGATGCAGTTTTGCCGATTTTACTCGGGTAGGCCCATCCGTTGCGCCAGGCGCCAATGACCATGTTGGGATACTCCGGCCTGCCCAGGCTGCCATTGTAGCGGCCCAGGGCGCGGAACAGATCGCCTTTTTCGATGTCGAGGTAGTGCCTGAGGATGGTGCAGCCGTAGCGCAGGTTGGTGCGGGTGTGGAACAGGTTCTGGTCGGGGGTGCCGATATGCTTGACCCAGAACGGCATGACCTGCATGTAGCCGCGTGCTCCGGCACCGGATATGGCATATTTCTTGAAGCCGCTTTCCACCTGGATCAACCCCAGCACCATCTGGGGGTCGAGACCCGCGCGGGAGGCCTCGTAGTTTACGGTTTTCAGGAAGTCCATGCGCACGATTCGGTCAGGAATGCGCTTCTCCATGCGTCGTGACATTTCCGCTATCCAGATATTGGCATCGGCTTGCGAGTCGAAGACCAGGCGCGGAGAAGCGCCATCGCTGACTGATTTATGCAATGCCGCCTGCACGCTGGCGGAGAGCGGCTCCTCGCTCTGCGTGCCGGCGTGGGCCGACAGGCTGATTAACAGTACAAGGAGGACAATTAGATTATGCATGTTACTGATTTTAGGTGACTCACAATATTTTGCAAGGGGATAGTCGTGGCTTTGTCATCCCGGCGCCCCTGGTATTCCACGTTGCCTTCCTTCAACCCGCGCTCGCCGATCACGATACGGTGCGGGATGCCGACCAGTTCAAGGTCGGCAAACATGATGCCGGGGCGCTCGTCGCGGTCGTCCAGCAGCACTTCGATGCCTGTGGCCATGAGTTCGGCGTAGAGCTTCTCGACCGTTTCCTTCACCCGTTCGCTCCGGTTGATGCCGATCGGTACGATGGCGAGCTGGAACGGCGCCATCGCGGGCGGGAAGACGATGCCGTGCTGGTCGTTGCCCTGCTCGATGGCGGCGGCAACAATGCGCGAGACGCCGATGCCGTAGCAGCCCATTTCCATTACCTGCTCCTTGCCATTCTCGTCCAGAAAAGTGGCTTTCATCGCTGCGGAATACTGGGTGCGTAGCTGGAAAATATGGCCGACTTCGATGCCTCGGCACAGCTCCAGTTTTCCCTTGCCGTCCGGGCTATCATCGCCTTCCACCACGTTGCGGATGTCGACCACTTCTTTTAGCTCCGGCAGGTCGCGGCCAATATTGACGCCGGTGAGGTGATAGCCATCCTCATTGGCGCCACATACAAAGTCGCTCATGGCGGCTACCGCGCGGTCGGCGATGAGGGTGACGTCAAGGCCGACCGGACCGAGCGAGCCGGCGTTGCAGCCGGCGGCGGCACGAATTTGCGCGTCGGCGGCAAAGCGCGGCGGCTGGGCAAGCTGGAGCAGCTTGCCGGCCTTGACCTCGTTGAGCTGGTGATCGCCGCGCAGCAGCAGCGCCACGACGCCGCCATCGCGCCCTTCCAGCAGCAGTGTTTTAACGACCCGGTGTGCGGGTATATCTAGAAATTCGCAGATTTCCTCGATACTGTGTTTGCCGGGCGTGGCGACTTTTTGCATCGCTTCGACCGGAACGGGGCGTGGCATGGAGGGGGAAACCGCTTCGGCCAGCTCGATGTTGGCGGCATAGTCGGAACTGGGGCAGAAGGCGATGGCGTCCTCGCCGGAATCGGCCAGGACGTGAAACTCGTGCGAGCCGGTACCGCCGATCGCGCCGGTATCCGCCGCCACGGCGCGGAATTTCAGGCCGAGGCGGGAGAAAATGCGGCTATAGCAGTCATGCATCACCTGGTAGGTCTGCGCCAGGCTGGCGAAGTTGGCGTGGAAGGAATAAGCGTCTTTCATCACGAACTCGCGCGCGCGCATCACGCCGAAACGCGGGCGGATTTCGTCGCGAAACTTGGTTTGAATCTGGTAGAAGTTCACCGGCAGCTGGCGGTAGCTCTTGATTTCGCGCCGCGCGATGTCGGCGATCACCTCTTCGTGGGTCGGCCCGAAGCAGAAGTCGCGCCCATGGCGGTCCTTGATCTTCAGCATCTGCGGGCCAAACACGTCCCAGCGCCCGGTTTCCTGCCATAGCTCGGCGGGAACAACCGCCGGCATCAACAGTTCGACTGCGCCGCTTTGGTTCATTTCCTCGCGCACGATGTTTTCGACCTTGCGCAGCACGCGCAGGCCCAAGGGCATCCAGGTATACAGGCCGCTGCCAAGGCGCTTGATCAGGCCGGCGCGGAGCATCAGTTTGTGGCTGACCAACTCGGCTTCGGCGGGTGCTTCCTTGAGGGTGGACAGGAAAAATTGTGATACACGCATAGGTGTCAGGTACCGTAGTCAAATTCCGAATTCATGATTTTAACCGAAAACAAGGCGTTTATTGGATTGATTTGGACTGTAAATAGCAGTAGCCTATAAATGTTCTGTATCGTTTAACTAAAAAAAGGGAATTATTATGTACAGCGAGGTCGATGAAGTGGCCGATGCAAGCAAGGAAAAACTGGTTGCGGATTTTAAAGTGGTGGTGGCTGATGCAGAAGCGCTGCTCAGGGCGACCGCTAATGATGCGGGTGAAAAGGTGGTGGCTGCGCGCGAAAAAATCCAGTCCAGCCTAGTTGAAGCTAAAGTGCAGTTGGCACGGGCTGAAGCGGCGATTATAGACAAAACCAGGCAGGCTGCCCGTGCCACGGATCGGTATGTGCATGACAATCCGTGGAAGGCAGTGGGCATTTCCGCCTGTGTCGGGCTGGTGATCGGTGTCCTGATCGTGCGTCGCTGACATTCGGATAGCTATGACGGAAACCGATGCAGGCATAGCGCGTGCCACTGGATTGTTTGCTTCCCTGCGCAATTTTGCCGCCACCCTAACGGCGGTAGCCCAGACCAGGCTGGAGTTGTTGGCGAATGAAGTGGAAGAGGAAAAGCTCCGCTTCGGTCAGTTGCTGTTGTTCGGTAGTATCGCGTTGTTTTGCCTGGCTGTTGGCAGCGTGTTTTTCGCGATATTCGTCACCGTCCTGCTCTGGGAGAGTCACCGGCTGTTGGTTCTGGGCGGTTTGGCCGTGCTTTTTTTTAGCCTCGGTGGTGTGGCTGTTGCGATGTTTCGTGCCCGCGCTTCTGTCGGGAGCCGATTATTTTCGGCCAGCCTGGCAGAGCTAGGCAAAGACCGCCAGCAGTTGTCGCCATAATGGGGGCCGAGAAACGGTTGGCCGAGCTTTCCCGGAGGCGTGTCGAACTGGTGGCGCGTAGCGCGGCACAACGCGCTGAATTGGATGAACTCTGTCATGTCTGGCGTGTGCCGATGGCGATTGTCGATCGGGGCGTAACCGTATGGCGCTTCCTTCGCGTGCATCCGGCCTTGTTGGTCGGGCTAGGCGCTGCCTTTGCGGTGGCCCGACCGCGCAGGGCGGTAAAATGGCTCGGTCGTGGCTGGGCATTGTGGCGTTTTTTCGCGGCATGGCAGCCGGGTACGGGAAGCCGAATTGACTGACCGTGGCCGATGATTGTTTTTTGCCACTGAGTAGTCTGTCAACATGAAAAAACTGTGCGTAGGAGCGACCTCCAGGTCGCGATTTGGCGCTGACCATCGCGGCCAGGAGGCTGCTCCTAATCACGCAAATTCAACGTGACTGAATTCCCAATTTCTTTCCTTGCCGCATCCAGCCGGCAGGTGCGAGTCGTCCTGCGCCCTTATTGACACAACCCGGATATATGAAGTGGAGCGACCGGGCTTATCTTGTTTTTTTCTCCGTTACATCGAGGTCACAATGGGAATGTTTTTCGGGCGGCGTATTCATAAATCGGTCGCCGCAGGTGATGTTGTAGACGTTAGTGAGCGCGATGGCGTGCGTTCGTTGCATCTGGGCAGTCAGACGGTGCAAAGTTCGATGCGCATCAGCGCGCCCAACGAGCTTGAGCTTGCTTATACCCGCAGCATGATGGGTTTTCTCTTGTTCAATCCTGATCCAGTGCGATTCCTGATGGTTGGGTTGGGAGGGGGGTCATTGGCCAAATTCGTTTATCACCACATGCCGACCACACGCATCGCGGCGGTGGAACTGAACTCGCAGGTGGCGGCGGCCGCGCGCGCTTATTTTCATCTGCCGCCTGAAGATGAAAGGTTCGAGGTGGTGATCGCCGAAGGCGGCCAGTATGTGGCTGAGCACCCCGATAGCGCCGATGTGCTGATGGTGGATGGCTTCGACGGCGTTTCGCTGGCTGATGCACTGGTTACCCAGCGTTATTACGACGATAGCTCCGCCGCCTTGAGCGAACGGGGAGTCCTGGCGGTCAACCTGTGGGGCGGCGACAAGAATTTTGACATCTACTTGCAGCGTATCGAGACCAGTTTCAATGGCCTGACATTGTGCCTGCCTACGGAAAAGTACGGCAACATGGTGGTGTTCGGCTTCAAGCGCAGTCCCGGCAACCCGCGCTGGGACGATCTGCGCCAGCGCGCCAGAAAGCTGGAGCAGGCGTATGGACTGGAGTTCCTCAAGTTCGTGGAAGGCCTCCGCAGCCTTAATGCCCATACTGAAAAGCGCTTGCTTATTTAGCCCGGATGTTCCATAAATGGATATATGCGTTATTTGGCTTTCATTGCCGGGTGAAATGTGAAAAAATTACGTTAACTTAACGGATTTGAGGTGTTTCACAAATGATAGACCGGGACGGTTATCGCCCCAATGTCGGCATCATTCTATGCAATGCAAAAAATGAGGTTTTCTGGGGCAAGCGTATCAAGGAGCATTCCTGGCAGTTTCCGCAAGGGGGCATCAAGGCTGGGGAATCCCCCGAGCAGGCAATGTTTCGGGAACTGGAGGAGGAAGTTGGGCTGCAACCGCAGCATGTGAAGATTATCGGTCGCACCAGGGACTGGATGCGCTACGATGTGCCGCAGAACTGGGTGCGGCGGGGGTGGCGCGGCAGTTACAAGGGCCAGAAGCAAATCTGGTTTCTTTTGCGTCTGGTCGGGCGCGACAGCGATGTGTCGTTGCGCGCGTCATCGCATCCCGAGTTCGATGCCTGGCGATGGCACCATTACTGGATTCCGCTGGAATCGGTGATCGAATTCAAGCGCAACGTGTACCGCCTGGCGCTCAACGAGCTGGTCGGCTACCTCAATAAATCAGAATAAACATGAAGGATGTCGCTGCGGCGAAAGTGGGTCATATCGTCGCAACTCCGAAAATGCGGTCGCCAGCACGCCTTGGCGGTGAATCCTGCCGGTAAGTAGGGAATGAAAAAACGCTTTGTCTTGTTGTTGCTGGCTGTTCCTCTGATGGCGTCCGCCGAGTGGGGGAAATTCGAATATGAATTTGATGAGGAAAAGCCATGGGCCGAGATCGAGGCTCAGCTCCCGCCTTATCCGAAGGAAGAAAATCGGCTGCCGCTATTCGTTAGCGCCGCCACGGATAACCAGTTTTTTGTCGATGCCGCTTCCATCAGCACAGGTGATGACGGCGTGGTGCGCTACACGATGATCGTTAAGTCATCGGCGGGTGCCGTCAATGTGAGCTTCGAGGGGATACGCTGCGCCAGCCACGAAAGAAAACTCTATGCATTCGGGCGCAAGGAAGGAAGCTGGTCCAGAGCACACTCCGCCAAGTGGGAACCGATCCGCTACCAGGACCGCAACCGCCAGCATCATATGCTTTACGATGATTTCTTTTGTCCCAACGGCATTATCGTGAAAAACCCGCAGGAAGCGGTCGATCTGCTGAAGCGCGGCTTCAGACCTTAAAACACCCTGTAGGGCCGAATTCATTCGGCCAGTGTGAATGAATTCGCACCTACTTCAGAGCAACACCAAGTTGTCCCGATGGATCAATTCCGGTTCGGCCACATAGCCCAGGACAGATTCGATCTCCGCGCTGGCGTGGCGCAGAATTTGTCGAGTTTCCTGCGCGCTGTAATTGACCAGGCCACGGGCAACTTCACGGCCTTTCGCGTCCAGGCAGGCCACTATTTCACCACGCTGGAAATCACCGGCAACCGCGGTCACGCCGATGGACAGCAGGCTTTTGCCTTTCTTCTGCAGGGCATTGACCGCGCCATCGTCGAGCGTGAGTTTTCCGCCCACCTGGAGATGGTCGGCGAGCCATTGTTTGCGGGCCACGGTCTTTATTTCTCCGGCAATCAGTTGGGTGCCGATCGCTTCACCCTGGGCGAGGCGGATCAGCACGTCCGGCTCTCGTCCCCAGGCGATCACGGTATGGGCGCCGCTGCGAGCCGCACGCTTGGCGGCGAGAATTTTGGTCAGCATGCCGCCGCGGCCGATATCGCTACCGGCTCCGCCCGCCATGGTTTCCAGTGCCGGGTCGCCGGCGCGCGCTTCGCCCACCAGCGTGGCGGTAGGGTCCTTGCGCGGATCGGCGGAATACAGGCCGGTCTGGTCGGTCAGGATCACCAGCGCATCCGCATCGATCAGGTTGGTGACCAAGGCCCCCAGGGTGTCGTTGTCGCCGAAGCGGATTTCCTCGGTGACGACGGTGTCGTTTTCGTTGACGATCGGGATGGCGTTCAGTTCGAGCAGGGTGCGCAGGGTGGAGCGGGCATTCAGATAGCGCTTGCGGTCGGCGAGGTCGTCGTGGGTCAGCAGGATTTGTGCGGTGTGCAGGCCATGCTTGCGGAAGCAGCTTTCATAGACCTGCACCAGCCCCATCTGGCCCACTGCGGCTGCGGCTTGCAGTTCATGCACGGCGCTGGGGCGCTTCTTCCAGCCTAGACGTTGCATCCCCTCGGCGATCGCGCCGGAAGAGACTAGCACCACTTCGCGCCCCATGGCTTTGAGGGCGGCAATCTGCGCCGCCCAAGTGGCGATGGCCTGATGGTCGAGGCCGGCACCGCTGTTGGTGACCAGGCTGCTGCCGACTTTTACGACCAGGCGCTTCGAGTTTTCGATTACGGATTTCATTCGTTTGGTTTACCGCAGAGGCGTAGAGACTATGTAGGATGGGTGGTGCGTAGCGATACCCATCATTTGCGCCGCCATTTGATGGGTATCGCTACGCTCCACCCATCCTACTTAACTGTGGCTCTGTGGTTCGATTTCCTGTTCAAGTTCACGGTTCTGGTCAAGAAACTCCATGATAGCGTAGACCACTTCCTTGCAGCCTTCGCCGGTGAGGGCGGAAATGATAAAGCATTTCCCGTCCCAGCCAAAGTCCTTGAGGAACTGCTGTTTGTACGGGTCGCGTTCGTCTGCTGGCAACATGTCCATCTTGTTCAGCAACAGCCAGCGCGGTTTCTGATAGAGCGATTCATCGTATTTCTTGAGCTCGTTGACGATTGCATGAGCTTCTGCCACCGGGTCGGCGGTTTCGTCGTATGGCGCGATATCGACCAGGTGCAGCAGTAATCGGGTGCGTGCCAGGTGGCGCAGGAACTGGTGACCGAGGCCGGCGCCCTCGGCGGCGCCCTCGATTAGGCCTGGAATATCGGCAATGACGAAGCTTTTGTCGAGCTCCACGCGCACTACGCCGAGGTTGGGGTGCAGCGTGGTGAAGGGGTAGTCTGCCACCTTGGGCTTGGCCGCCGAAACAGCGCGGATGAAAGTGGACTTGCCGGCGTTGGGCATACCCAGCAGCCCGACATCGGCCAGCACCTTGAGTTCCAGTTTGAGTTCCCGTTCTTCGCCTAGTTCGCCGTGGGTGAACTGGCGGGGCGCTCGGTTGATACTTGACTTGAAGTGCAGGTTGCCGAGACCGCCCTTGCCGCCCTTGGCGATCAGGGCTTTCTCGCCGTCCCGGGCAAGGTCGGCGATGATTTCATTGGTGTTGATGTCAGTGATAACGGTGCCGACCGGTACACGCAGCACCAGATCTTCGCCGCCCTTGCCGTAGCAATCCGATCCCTGCCCATTTTCGCCCCTTTCGGCGCGGTGGGTGCGGGCAAAGCGATAGTCCACCAGGGTGTTGATGTTGCGGTCGGCAATCGCATAAATGCTGCCGCCGCGTCCGCCATCACCCCCGTTCGGCCCACCTCTGGCGATGTACTTCTCGCGCCTGAAGCTGGCCGAGCCGTTGCCGCCGTCACCGGCATGGACTTCGATTTTTGCTTCGTCAATGAATTTCATTTTATAAACCATTGTAGGGTGGGCACGTTTTTGTGCCCACGCGGTCAGCCAATCAAAACAAGCGCCTTTCACCATTGCTCCCTCTCCCGCTTGCGGGAGAGGGTTAAGGAGAGGGAGCTATTTCACGTGGGCACAAAACGTGCCCACCCTACCAACCCAAATAAAAAGGCCCTATCGTCCGATAGGGCCTAAAGGTTTCACCATCCGGCTGGCTTAAGCCGGAGTGATGGTAACCACTTGGTGCCTTGCCGCGCCTTTGATGGCGAAGCTGATGGTGCCGGCCACCTTGGCGAACAAGGTGTGATCCTTACCCATGCCAACGAAGTCGCCGGCGTACATCTGGGTGCCGCGCTGGCGCACGATGATGCTGCCGGCGGAAACCAGTTCGCCGCCGTAGCGCTTCACGCCCAGACGCTTGGAATGAGAGTCGCGGCCGTTGCGTACACTGCCGCCTGCTTTTTTATGTGCCATTGTTGATTCTCCTTACAACGCCGAAATGCCGTCGATGCGGATCTCGGTATAGTTCTGACGATGTCCCTGATGCTTCTGGTAGTGCTTGCGACGACGCATTTTAAAAATCTGCACCTTATCGCCGCGACCATGAGCGACGACCGTCGCCTTGACTGTTGCACCGCTTACCAGGGGCGTGCCTACCGTGACTGCTTCACCGTCCGAAACCATCAATATCTGATCCAGTACGATTTCGCTGCCAATGTCTGCCGGTATCTGTTCTATTTTCAATTTTTCGCCAGGGGCAACACGGTATTGCTTGCCACCGGTTTTTATGACCGCGTACATATTGAGCTCCACACTTACTTTTAAAAAGGAACGCGATTGTACCAGAATTTCGTGACGAGGGTTAAATATTGTTTTGAAATCAGGGGTAGGACTGGAAAAACTTGACACCGAATTGCCGTCGTTCCTACCATTAGCGCTTTTCCACCCAAACCTCTGGATTTTTTGTGTCGCTGGAAACTATTCGCAATCCCATCGAGTCGGACATGCTAGCCGTGGATGAAGTCATCCGCAAGCGGCTCTACTCCGAAGTCGTGCTGATCCGTAGAATCAGCGAATACATCATCAACAGCGGCGGCAAGCGCCTGCGCCCCGCGCTGGTGCTGTTGTCGGCGGGCGCGTTCGGCTATTCCGGAGGCTATCATCACGTGCTCGCCGCAGTGGTCGAATTCATTCATACCGCCACCTTGCTGCATGACGACGTGGTGGACGAATCGAATCTGCGGCGCGGCAACGCCACTGCCAACGCCCTGTTCGGTAACGCTGCCAGTGTTCTCGTCGGCGACTTCCTCTATTCCCGGGCGTTCCAGATGATGGTCGGGGCAGGCGACATGCGCGTGATGGAAGTTCTGGCCGACGCCACCAACATCATTGCCGAGGGTGAAGTGCTGCAACTGTTGAACTGCAATGACGCGGGCATCGACGAGGCGCACTACCTCCAGGTGATTCACTACAAAACCGCCAAACTGTTCGAAGCCGCCACCCGCCTCGGCGCAATCCTGGGTAATGCTTCCGGGGCCGACGAGGAGGCCATGGCGGTTTATGGGATGCGCATGGGCACGGCGTTCCAGTTGATCGACGACGTGCTGGATTATTCCGGCGACCATGCCGAAACCGGCAAAAATGTCGGCGATGATCTGGCCGAAGGCAAACCTACGCTGCCGCTGATCTACGCGATGAAGAACGGAACCGCGCAGCAGGCGGCCGTGATCCGCCGGGCGATCGAGGAGGGTGGCCTGAACGAACTTGATGCGGTGATGGCCGCAATCCGCGATACCGGCGCGCTGGATTATGTGAAAAACCAGGCGAAAGCCGAGGCGCAGGCGGCGTGCGCGGCAATTTCGCATCTGCCGCATTCTAATTACAAGGAATCTTTGCTACAATTGGCAGACTTTTCGGTAACACGAAGCTACTGAAAGAAATAAAAACTCAAAACGGGGTGTAGCTCAGCCTGGTGGAGCGCTGCGTTCGGGACGCAGAGGCCGGAGGTTCGAATCCTCTCACCCCGACCAATTCAAGTCCGAATTTTGAACCCTGATGCGCTCGTTTACCGGGGTACGATGATGTTAATCAAACTGATACTTCTTGCTCTGGCTGCATGGGTTGTTTTTCGCCTCGTCAGAAGCTATAGCCGCACGGTCGGGCGGGAGGACGCGCCAAAAAACGAAACCGGCGAGGACATGGTGCGCTGCGCCCATTGCGGCGTGCATCTGCCGAGGAGCGAAGCCGTTGTCAGCCGTGGCGAATTCTTTTGCACCAATGAGCATCGCCAACTCAATCAGAAGTAATCCTTGATGCTGACAGATTTGCTACAGGTTCGGGCTGCGCCTCAACCTGAGGCATACTGGCGGTCTCTCCGCTATTTCAATCTTTCTCGACTGACCCTGGCTGGCACGTTTGCCGTCGCCTATACTTTGTTCGGCGTCATCAACACCTTCGGCGCTGATAATCCCTCCTTGTTCTACGCCACCAGCATTGCTTACGTGTTTTTCGCGGCGCTGATGATCGTGCCGATCGATATTCGATGGCCGCGCTTCAATCTGCTCCTGAGCGCCCAGGTGAGTGCGGATATTTTTTTTATCGTGCTGCTGATGCATGCCAGCGGGGGTATTCAGAGCGGCCTCGGACTGCTCCTGCTGGGGCCGCTGGTAGCTACCGGCATGGTCAGCCATGGCCGCCTGGCGATGTTCCATGCCGCGATGGCGAGCATAGCCCTTTTGCTCGAGCAGACCTATCAGGTATTGGTGCTGGCGGGAAACACCAAGGATTATCTGCAAACCAGCTTGACCAGCATGGGGTTTTTCGCTATCGCCGGGCTGGCCTTTGTCCTGACCCGGCGCCTGGCTGTGACCGAGAATCTAGCGCGGAAGCAGAGCATCGACCTTGCCAACCTGGCCCAGGTCAACCAGCTGGTGATTCAGGATATGCAGGACGGTGTGCTGGTGGTGGACGAGCAGGGCCGGGTGCGGCAGCGCAACGCCGAGGCGGAGAAATTGCTCGGCACGCCGGCGGCAGTATGGGACAAACTGCGGCTCAACGATTATTTTCCGGCATTGTCCGGCTGTCTGCAGCGCTGGCGAGCCGATCCGCACAATGACCATTTCGAACTGGTTGCGCCAGCCACCGGCAAACAAGTTCAGGCGCGCTTTACCTTAATTGGCGGGGACGAGGTGCTGGGTGCGGTAATTTTTCTGGAGGATTTGAGCCTGATGCAGGCGCAGGCGCAGCAGCACAAGCTGGCTGCACTGGGCAGGCTGACGGCCAATATCGCACATGAAATCCGCAACCCACTCAGCTCGATCGGCCACGCGACACAGCTATTGCAGGAGGAGCCGGGGCAGGATGCGACCCATGTCCGGCTGCTGCAGATCGTCCGCGACAACACCCATCGCCTCGACCGGATGGTGCAGGACGTGCTGCAGATCAACCGCAGGGACCGCGCCATGCCGGAAACGCTCCGTTTGGGAATGACTTTGCGACAGTTCGTGGAACGGTTTTGCCAGACCGAAAAAATTCCGGCCAAGGTTGTTGTTCTGGACGTGGCGGAGGATATGACGGTGCGCTTCGACCGGCATCACCTCGACCAAGTGCTGTGGAACCTGTGCCGCAATGCCTGGCGCTATTGTCGCCAGCAGGAAGGTAGCATCCGCCTACGTGCGGCGTTTGCCTCGCCCGGGAATGTTGTACAATTGGACGTGGCCGATGACGGGCCCGGGGTTGCCAAAGCGTTGCGCACCCAGCTGTTCGAACCATTCTTTACCACCGACAGCACCGGCACCGGTTTGGGGCTTTATATTGCCCGCGAACTGTGCGAAGCTAACGGGGCCACGCTCGATTACATTGCAGCCCCGCAAGGCGGACAATTCAGGATAAGCTCTGAAAAGGAGATGTGTTGAACCGGACACCGCAAGTTTCCCGGGATAATGAAGAACAACCGCGCCGTGTGTTGGTCGTGGACGACGAAGCTGATATTCGCGAGCTGCTGGTACTGACGCTGCAGCGCATGGGCCTGGAGGTCGATGCGGCGGCCAGCACGTTCGAGGCGGAGCAATACCTGCACAAGAATTACTATAATCTTTGCCTCACCGACATGCGTTTGCCAGACGGGGATGGCCTCGGTTTTCTGGAATATGTGACCAAGAATTATCCCGGCAAACCGGTGGCGGTGATCACTGCCTATGCCAGTGCGGAAAATGCTGTCGCAGCGCTCAAGGCGGGCGCATTCGATTATCTTTCCAAGCCGGTATCGTTGGCCCAGCTCCGCGCATTGGTTAACTCCGCGCTCAAATTACCTAGTCCCAGTCAGTCAAGAAAAATAGAAGAAGGTCAGGCCGCAGCCAGCCAGCCAGCGTTGCTTGGCAATTCGCTGCTAATGCAGCAAACCCGCCAGATGATAGCGAAGCTGGCGCGCAGCCAAGCGCCGGTCCATATCACTGGGGAATCGGGCAGCGGCAAGGAGATGGCGGCGCGGTTGACCCATCTCAACAGCCCGCGCGGCGATGGCCCGTTTGTCGCTGTCAACTGCGGGGCGATTCCAGAAAACCTGATGGAAAGCGAGTTCTTCGGCTACAAGAAAGGCGCTTTCACCGGCGCAACCCAAGACAAGGACGGCTTTTTCCAGGCGGCCAGCGGCGGCACCCTGTTCCTCGACGAAGTGGCGGACCTGCCCCTGCCGATGCAGGTGAAACTGCTACGCGTCATCCAGGAAAAAATGGTGCGCAAGGTGGGTTCCACTCAGGAGGAGCCTGTGGATGTGCGCATCATCAGCGCCACTCACCAGGATCTCGGACAATGCGTGGAGAGCGGGAAATTTCGCCAAGACCTTTTTTACCGGCTCAACGTGATCGTGTTGAAGATGCCGGCTCTGCGCGAGATGCCTGACGATATCCCGCTGCTGGCCGGGGAGATACTCAAGAAAGTGGCGAGTCTGAATGCGGAGCCACCGAAATTGAGTCTGACGGCGTTGAAGGAACTGCGGGAATACGATTTCCCCGGCAATGTACGCGAGCTGGAAAACATCCTCGAGCGGGCGATGGCACTGACTACGGGTGGCGAGATAGGTCGCGAGGATTTGCAGCTCGCGGCGAAGCAACCGAAGGACGTGGCTCAGATGAAAAGCTTGCCGTTACAGGAATACCTCGATGCCATGGAAAAAGAGGCGATTCTGGAAGCGCTGGAAAAAACCCATTTCAACAAGACCGCGGCAGCCAAGCTGCTCGGCATCACCTTTCGGGCATTGCGTTATCGCCTGGAGCGGCTAGGGATGGACTAGCCTGGTAGGGTGGGCACGTCTTTGTGCCCACGCGGAAATAATTCCCTCTCCTCAATCCTCTCCCGCAAGCGGGAGAGGAGGCAAATGAAAAAGGCGCTTGTTTTGATTGGCTGACCGCGTGGGCACAAAGACGTGCCCACCCTACGCCTCGGCACTCGGCACTGCCTTAACCCCCCAGATTTTCTCCGCATATTCCCTGATGGTGCGGTCGCTGGAAAACTTGCCCATGCCAGCCACATTGAGGATGGCCTTGCGTGCCCACTCTCCCGAGTTGCGGTAGAGCGCATCAACTTTTTCCTGGCAAGCAATGTAAGCGGAGTAATCAGCGAGCAGCAGGTAATGGTCGCCGTCGTCAGTCAACGCGTTGATGATCGGGAGGAAGCGACCGGGGTCACCCGGCGAAAAAAAGCCTGAGCCGATCATTCCCAGCACCTGCCTGAGTTCCTCGTTGCCATGGTAATAATCCCAGGGGTTGTAGCCCTTGCCTTGCAGATCGGCGACTTCCGCCGCATTCAGCCCGAATATAAAGATATTGTCCGCACCGACTTCATCGCGAATTTCGACATTCGCCCCGTCCAGCGTGCCTATCGTCAGTGCACCGTTAAGGGCAAGCTTCATGTTGCCTGTCCCCGATGCTTCTGTGCCTGCGGTGGAAATCTGTTCGGACAGGTCCGCAGCAGGAATGATTTCCGAGGCGGTGGTGACATCGTAATTGGGTATGTACGCCACCTTAAGCTGGTTTCCTATGGCAGGGTCGTGGTTGACGATGTCCGCCACGTCATTGATCAGTTTGATGATCAACTTGGCCTGCGTATAGCCAGGCGCCGCCTTGCCGCTGAAGATCACGGTACGGGGCACACGATCCGCCCCCGGATTGGCGCGGATGCGGTTGTACAGCGTGACTACATGGAGCAGGTTGAGCAGTTGACGCTTGTATTCGTGAATGCGCTTGATCTGCACGTCGAACAGGGAAACCGGGTTGACCGTGATGCCCAGTTTGCTCTCGATGATCCGCGCAAGATTTTCCTTGTTCGCCTGCTTCACGGCGCGGAATTTCTCCTGGAAGGCCTGGTCGGCGGCGAATTTATCGAGTTGGCCGAGCTGATCCAGGTTGGTAACCCAGTCGCCTCCGATGTGCTCCGTAATCAGTCCGGCAAGGCCGGGGTTGATCTGATTGAGCCAGCGCCGTGGCGTGATGCCGTTGGTGATGTTGATGATTTTGCTCGGGTAGAAGCGGTCGAAGTCCCGGAAGATGGTCTGACGCATCAGCTTGGTATGAATTTGCGCCACGCCGTTGACCTGGTGGCTGCCGACGATGGCCAGATGGGCCATGCGGATACGCCGTCCGTTGCTCTCGTCAATGATCGAAATGCGCTTCAATAACTCGGTATCGCCGGGATTTTGGTGTCTGACTTCATTCAGGAAGCGGTGGTTGATTTCGTAGATGATTTGCAGATGGCGCGGCAGGATCGTCTCGAACAGGCTTACTGGCCAAGTTTCCAAGGCTTCCGGCATGAGCGTGTGGTTGGTGTAGGAGAAGGTGCGGGCGGTAATGGACCAGGCGCGATCCCAGTCAAGGTGGTGGATATCCATCAGGATGCGCATCAATTCCGGAATTGCGATCGATGGATGGGTGTCGTTGAGCTGCATCGCTACCTTGTCGGGCAGTTCGTCGAGGTTTTTGTGAAACTTGTTGAAGCGGTAGAGCATGTCCTGCAACGAGGCGCTGACGAAGAAATACTGCTGCTTCAGTCTTAATTCGCGGCCCATTGCCGTGGTGTCGTCGGGGTAGAGCACCTTGGACAGGTTTTCCGATTCATTCTTGTTCTCTACTGCCTTGATGTAGTTGCCCTCGTTGAAGTATTTTAGATCAAAGTCGCGCGACGATTTGGCCGCCCACAAGCGCATGTTGTTCACCGACTTGCCCCCGTAGCCCGGAACTGGCGTGTCGTAGGCCATCGCCATGACATCCTCGGTCTCCACCCAGTGGTGGTGTGGGCTGCCATCCTCTCCGACGTATTCCACCACATGGCCGTGAAATTTGACCGGGTACAGCACTTCCGGGCGAGGGAATTCCCAGGGATTGCCATAGCGTAGCCAGCTGTCGGGGTGCTCCACCTGCCAGCCGTTTTCAATCCGCTGGTTGAACATGCCATACTCGTAGCGGATGCCATAGCCGTAGCTCGGCAGTCCGAGTGTCGCCATGGAGTCCATGAAGCAGGCGGCCAGACGCCCCAGTCCCCCATTGCCGAGAGCGGCGTCGGGTTCAGACGAACTTGCCTGCTCCATATCCATGCATTCCTTTTCTGCGGCATCGCAACACTCGTCGTAACAGCCCATGTTGAGCAGACTGTTGGACAACGAGCGTCCGATCAGGAATTCCATCGACAGGTAGTAAATTCGCTTGGCGTCGGCACGGTAATAGCGCCGCATGGTTTCCATCCAGCGCCCGGTAAGACGATCTCGTGCGGTGTGCGCAAGCGCAAAGAACCAGTCGCGGGGAGTGGCAGTGAAATGGTCTTTGCCGACGGAATAGGTCAGGTGGCTAGAGACTGCATCGCAGAATTTACCGGCATCTTCGCGCCGTGACGATGGCTTGGATTGGACTGCTTTTGTTGGCTTTCTGACCATAGTGGGTTCTCCCTTTCTAATCTATGCACACAAATTATTTCAAGCCGTTCGTGCCGAGCTTTTCGAAGCATGAATGGTTTGATTCAGTAAGGTAAACCCCGCTTGCCGGGGACTCACCAAGGTTTTACCCATATGGCGGCCATGGTAATTCTGAAGTCTCGTTCAAGAGATGGGGAATCGCAACGCAATGAAAGAGTATCAGAGTTTGAGTCACACCAGCAGATATTGAGCATGACCGCCTTCACTTCCGTTCGCCTCAGGGTAGCGGAAAAAACAGGATGACCCCTTTTGTCATTTTGGCAAACGAGATTGTCAATTTGGCAAACCTTCCCCGCATGTTTTCTCCCGCATTTAGAAAAATTATTTTTGTAATCAAATTGATAAGTAATATTCATGGCCTGGCACGATGATTGCTATATGTATTGGCAACGGAAAAATACGCAAGCTAATGAAGGGCCGCCATGAATTACCCAGCCAAAAGGAACACCGTGAAATATTCAGCCCTATGCGCAGCCTGGTTGCTCGTGTCGCAGGCGGCGTGGGCGGATGCCTATCCGGTTGCCGGTTTGCAGCCGGATCGTCGCCCGGTTGGAGCTCCCGTTATCCATGCGGCGAGTGGGGGTGATGAAATGGGGCAGCGCCTGTTGCACGGCATCAAGCCGCCGATACCCGAGAGCATACAACGCTGGGCCAAGGATCAGGGCGGCTGGTTTAACCCGTTTGTCTATCCGGGTATGACGGGGCGATACGATCTACGCGGTTGGCACGAGAATTTGCGTTCCGGCTCATGACCCGGCAAGCGAGGTCGTGCGGATGTTTGTGGAATTTCATGAAGTTGTGCGGAGCGGGCGGTGCCCGCTCCGTCTTGGAACTGTTAACCGGAGAAGAGAAATTCTCCGGGTTCAGTGCGATGCAAAGCAGCGCATCGTTGGTTGTCTGCCTAGTGTTTATTTTAAGGAGAAATTTATGATGAAGAAAATTAAAGTTGTTGGTATCACTGCCCTGATGGTAGCCCTATTTTCCGCCGGTAGCGTAATCGCCGCCGATCAGAAAGGCATGTCCGGCATGGAAGGACAGAAGGGCATGAGTGGCATGTCCGGCATGGAAGGACAGAAAGGCATGAGTGGCATGTCCGGCATGGAAGGACAGAAAGGTATGTCTGGCATGTCTGGTATGCAGGGACAAAAAGGCATGTCCGGTATGGAAGGCATGTCCGGCATGGAAGGACAGAAAGCCAAGAAGCACAAAAAAGCCAAGAAGTCTGACCAGCAAGGCATGAGCGGCATGAGCGGCATGAGCGGCATGGAAGGGCAGAAGGGCATGAGCGGTATGTCCGGCATGGAAGGGCAGAAAGGTATGTCTGGTATGTCCGGCATGTCCGGCATGGAAGGCAAGAAGAAATAAACGCTCGAAGCGTTTTCCCCCGGCGGATGCCTCCCCGCCGGGGGTTTTACAGGATCGTCATCAGGATCAAAAAAATGCGATTTACGACTTTAGTTTTACTGGCCATGGCATTCCATGGTTGGGCCGTGGCGGGAACAGCCAATGCGCCCGAAGATTCCGGGGCGACGCTACCCGACTACCAGCGCGCCAGATACAGCGAATTGCACTTCAAGCCTGCCATCGACAAGGCGAGCGACGAGCAATGTCTGGCCTGTCATGCCGAGGTTCTCAAGCCCAGCGTGCGCGAGCAATCGCCAGCCGGCGTAAAGGCCGCCGATACCAGGGCATGGTACCAGCAACTGGCCACCTACGAAGGTTCGCAGGAGACCTTCCACCGCCGCCACCTGGTGACACCGCTGGCCAAACAATTGATGAACATGCGCTGTAATACCTGCCATCAGGGTAACGAGCCGCGTGACGAAGCACCCGGGACTTCCGCTACCAGCCAGATCGGCGGCTACACCCTGCGCAAGCATGTGGACACGGAAGCCATCTGTCTCAAATGTCATGGCCAGATGAACTGGCCGGTGATGGGCCTGCCCGAGCCGTGGCCCAAATCGAAAACGTTGTTTCAGGGCAATTGCCTGCTCTGCCACCAAGGCATTCGCACCCACCGCCACCAAGTGAGCTACCTTAACTCCGCCGCCATCGAACAGGCGGGAACCCAGAGTGCGGATGCCTGTTACGGCTGCCATGGCGGACGTGCCTGGTATCGCATCAACTACCCCTATCCGCGCCATGTCTGGACAGGAATGGCGGAAGGCACGCCGGACTGGGCCAAGGGACGAATGACGGAATCCGAGTCGCGCTTCATCATTGATGCGACCGATCACGCAGGCAAAAAATAAAGGGAACAGCATGGACAAACACAACGACATGAATAACGATATTCCGAACCCGGCGCGGCGCGACTTTCTCAAGGTGGCGGGTGTCACCGTAGGGGCGGCGGGGCTGGTGAGCACTGGCGTGGCGCCCAAGGAAGCCAGGGCTTTTGCCTATGAACCTTACCCGACCGACGATCAGCTCACTACCGTGGTCACCAGTTGCGCCCACAACTGCGGCTCACGCCACATGCTGGTGGCGCACAAGAAAGGCGATGTCATTGTGCGCCTTTCTTCCGACGACGGGCGCTATCAGGAGGGGGGATTCTTCGGCAAGGACACGGTCGAGGAACCGCAGTTGCGCGCCTGTCTGCGCGGTCGCTCCTACCGATTGCGCATTTACTCGCCGGAGCGTCTGCTCTACCCGATGATGCGTGTTGGCGAACGGGGCGAAGGCAAATTCAAGCGCGTGTCGTGGGACGAGGCGCTTGACTTCGTGGCGAAAAAGATGATCGAACTCAAAAAGGAATACGGACCCACCGCGCTGCTCGATCAGTCCTACGCCGGCGCTTCCTTCGGTGTGCTGCACAAGTCGGATCAGATCGAGGGTCTCCTGGGGCGTTTCCTCGGCATGTTCGGCTGCCGCACCAATTCCTGGTCGGTTCCTTCCTACCAGGCAACAACCTTTTCCTCGCGCATGACCTTCGGCACCATCATCGATGGCAACGAGGATGACGCTTTTGCTCATTCCAAGTTAATCATCATGTGGGGCTGGAACCCGGCTTACACCTTTCACGGCGGCAACACCTTCTACTACATGCGCATGGCAAAGCAGAAGGGGTGCAAGTTTGTGCTGGTGGATCCGCAATTTACCGACTCCGCTTCCACCTACGATGCCTGGTGGATCCCAATCAAGCCGAATACCGATGCCGCCATGATGGCGGGAATGGCGCATTACATTTTTACCCACAAACTGCAAAACCAGAGATTCATCAACAAGTTCTGCCAGGGCATGGACGCCGGCACTATGCCGAAATGGGCAAAGGACAAGGAGAGCTTCAAGGACTACATTCTCGGAAAATCCGACGGCGTGCCGAAAACGCCGGAATGGGCCGAGAAGCTCTGCGGTGTCAAGGCTGACGACATCAGGAAGCTGGCCCGCATGTATGCCACCACCAAGCCGGCTGCGCTCAAGGCATCCTGGGCACCGGGACGCAATGCCTATGGCGAGCAGTACAACCGCATGGCGGCGGCCTTGCAGGCGATGACCGGCAACATCGGCATCCTTGGCGGCTGCGCCGAGGGCGTCGGCAAAGGCTGGCATGCCGAGTCTGTGGCCTATCCTTATGACGAGAACGCCAACCTGTGGTGGGGTTCGATCAAGTCAGACCGCTGGGCGCACTGCGTACTCAACTATCCCAACGTCAAGCGCGAGGAAGTCGGTTGCTGGCCGCGCGATGACGAACTCGACGGAAAGATTCCCAATATCCGCGGCATTTTCTGGCAGGGATCCGACTGGTTTAACCAGCTCACCAACATCAATAAGGAAATCCAGGCGGTGAAGAAGCTCGATCTTGTGGTGTGTTCGGATTCCACCATCACGCCATCAGGGCTGTGGGCCGATGTGCTGCTGCCGGTGGCGACCCATTTTGAACGGCACGATGCTGCGCTGCCTTGGTACAAGGGGCACTACTACATCCACCGTCCCAAGGTTATCGAACCGTTGGGCGAGTCGAAAACCGATCTGCAAATCTATACCGAGTTGTGCTACCGCCTGGAAGAACTCGATCCCTCCCTCAAGGATCTCGGCAAACGTTACAACCCCAAGGCCACACGGGAATACTTCCACAAGAACGACGAGGTGGACGAATCCTATCTGACCGACTGGTGGAACAACAAAGTAAAAAAAGATCAGGGCGTCAAGATGTCTTGGGAAGACTTCAAGAAATACGGTGTTTACAAGTTCACTTTCAAGCGTCCACTGGTCGGTTTCCGCGACCAGATCGAGAAGGGCGTGCCGTTCGAGACCCCGTCGGGCAAGATCGAAATCTTCTCCACCACTCTGGCGAAAATCACGGATTGGACCAAGACCCAGTATGGCTACGAGATTCCCGCCATCCCGAAGTGGATCGAGCCGTTCGAGTCGCTTAACAGTCCCAAGATCAAGGATTATCCATTTCATCTGGTCAGTCCGCATCCCCGCTGGCGCACTCACAGCATCTTCAACAACATCCCCTGGCTGAGGGAAACCTATGACCAGGAGGTAACGGTCAACGCCGCCGATGCCGCCCGCCTCGGCATCATAACCGGCGACACCATCGAGGTGTGGAATGAGCGCGGCAAATGCGTCCTGCCCGCGTATGTGACGGAGCGCTGCATGCCCGGCGTGGCGGTGATCTACGAAGGGGCCTGGATGGATTTGGACGAAAACGGCATCGACCGTGCCGGCAACCCCGACTTTCTCACGCTGGATGAACCGAGCCCGGCCGGCGCTTTCGCCTACAACACGGTGCTTGTGAACATGAAGAAATCGGAACTGGTTCACCGCCCGGGCTGGGACAAACTGGCCACTTCGCGTTCCTCGGTTTTCCGGCGCGACTATTGATCGGAGCTCATTATGGAAAACAAGAAAATTATTCGTAAGATCGGTAGTAAGGCGGCGCTCAGAACCGCCGTTGAACGCCGCGATGCCACCACTTACGAGCCGGTCAAACCGGCGATGCAGCTCGGCTTCATCCACAATAACGTCGATTGCATCGGCTGCCGCGCCTGCGAAATCGCCTGCAAGGACAAGAACGGCCTGCCGCCGGGACCGCGTTTCCGCCGCGTGATGTATATCGAGGGCGGCACGTTCCCGGAAGTGTTCGCCTACAAGGTAAATATGTCCTGCAACCATTGCGCGGAACCCGCCTGCTTGCCCACATGCCCTACCGGAGCCATCTATAAGCGGGCAGACAACGGCATCGTGGATATCGATTCCACCCTGTGCATCGGCTGCCGGCGCTGCGAGGCTGCTTGTCCATATGGCGCTCCGCAGTTCGATCCGGCGGAGAACATCGTCAAGAAGTGCAATATGTGCGTGGATGAGATCGAGGCCGGGCGCAAGCCCTACTGCGTCATGGCCTGCATGATGCGCGTGCTCGACATCGGGCCGATCGACCGGTTGCGGGCCGGCACTTACGAGACCAAGGCGCTGGGCCCCAGGGACAAGGTGGTACGCCAGGTCAAGCACATGGCCAATCCAGAGCTCACCAATCCATCGATTGTCTTTGTACCCCATCCGAAAGGCAGGGTGTGATGGGCGCCGGATTACCACTATGGGCCGAGGATTTGCGCCTGCTGGGCTGGCTGCACACCCGCGAGCGCGATCGGGAAATATTGCTCGCACTCGCCGCCGACGGCTTCCCGGAGGGCTTGGCAATCGGCGCCAGCGAGGAAGCTGGCGCCATGCGTGCCGCGCTGTCCGGGTTGGCAACGGCAGTGCCAGGCCCGGAAGCAGCGGATGACGAACTGGCTGCGGATTATGCTGCCATCTACCTCACCCATGCCTATCGCGCCTCACCCTGCGAATCAGTGTGGCATGACAAGGATCACCTCGCTTGGCAAGAGCCAACTTTCGCCGTGCGCGCCTGGTACCGGCGCTATGGGCTCGCCGTAGCTGACTGGCGGACATTGCCGGACGACCACCTCGCCTATCAACTGGAATTTGTCGCCCGGCTGCTGGAAAAAGACGAAACCGAGGCTGCGGCGCGTTTTCTTGACGCCCACCTGCTCACCTGGTTGCCGGACTTTTCCCGCCGTGTCGCGCAGCGCGCCGCCACCCCCTTCTACCGTGCCCTGGCGAACGTTACCCTGGCCACCGTAACCGGATTGAGGCGAAAGTTGCCCAGTGTCGAGCCGGAGGCAGAAATGCTCGCAGTGGAACAGGCCGCCCTTGTCCCCCTTCAGTTTGTCGCCCGGGAGACATGGCTGGCAGAACCATGAAATAGGCTATGCCAAGGATTTATCGAAGTCAATCGAGGAGCCTCAAATGAAAGTAAAATTAGTTTCATCTATCGTCTTTATGATGGTTGCCTTGCTGGCAGGCGTTCACTCCTTTGCGGGCAACGCACCGGCGCCGAAAGAAGCGGCAGCTTGCCTGACTTGCCACGATATCGAAGCGAAGAAAATTGGTCCTCCTTATAAGGATGTGGCCAGGAAATATGCCGGTCAGAAAAATGCTCAGGCCGACCTCGCCAAGCGTATTGTCAGGGGAACGGCTCCTGGCCTCGGCTGGATGAAAGAAGGCAAGGCAACCATGCCGTTTATGCCGCCTAATGTTGCGGTGGCACCGAAAGATGCGGCCAAACTGGCCAAGTGGGTTCTCACTATAAAATAAAAATTTATCAATTCATTTTTGCATTCTTCGTTAAACCTGGAATAGGTTAAAGGTCAATATGATTCTTGAAGTCACGGGTGATATTCTGCTTTCCCAGGCACGAGTCATTGCGCACGGCGTCGCGCCGAACGATCCGCACAATCAAGGGCTGGCGCTGGCTTTGCGGGAAATATGGCCAGCCATGTACAAGGATTTTCGCCATTATTGCCAAACGACCCACCCCAAGCCGGGAAGCGTCTGGGCCGGAGCAAGCCCCGACGGCAAGCGCGTAGTGGCGCTCTTCACCCAGGAAGCTGCCTATGGCCATGGCGCAAAGCCCGGGCGGGCAACTAGCGAATATATCAACCACGCCTTAAAGGAGTTGCGCCATCTGGCCGAAGTGGAGAGCTTCGAGAGCTTGGCGCTGCCGCGTCTTGCAACTGGTGTCGGCGGCATGGACTGGGGCGAGGTGCGCGCATTGATCGACAAATACTTGGCCGACCTGTCCATGCCAGTTTATCTCTACACGACGTTTCACAAGGGCATGCAAGCTGACGAATCTGCCCGAATACGATGACGAAGTCATGTAAACAATTGGCGCGGTCATGAAACGGGCGCCGTTCCAGATTGATTAAATATTCTGCGCAAGCGCAACGATGTTTCGAGAGCACGGGTGGACAAGCGTTGTGCTCATTTTGGGGGCGCCTCTGGCGCCCCGTTTTTTCTGTTGAGCATGATGCCCGGAATTCTTCCTGATCATTGTACCCACGAGCGTTCTCCGCTCGCGTCCTGCCTCGCTTGCGTCGAGATATGCCCGCGCGCTGCATGGAGCGCCGACGACAACGGGCTGGTTCTCGACGAAGCGGCATGCAATGAGTGCGGCCTGTGCATGGCAGCTTGCCCAGAAGGTGCATTGACCGCTTACTTCTCCGCGCCACTGGCCGATTCCTCGCGCAAGGCGGCGTTCTGGGCTTGCGCGCCGATAGCCGGTGAAAAAGGCGAGGGTGTACTGCCTTGTCTGCACGCCGCGTCCGACCAGATGCTGGCCGATCTGGCCCGGCGCGGCATTCGCCGGCTGCAGTTGGCGCAGGGGGAGTGCGCCTCCTGCCCCCGCTATCCCCGCAATGGGCTGACGCTGGAAGTGCGTCTGTCGCAGATCAACGCTGCCTTACAGGCACGGGGGCTGGCGCCGGTCGTGATCGAACGTGCGGATGCGGCGACTTGGCGCAAACAGTCGGACAGGCAGCAGGAATTCGCAAACCGGCGCGGGTTTCTCGGCGCGCTGCTCAAACGGCCTGGGGCGGTTTTACAGCCCCCGGCGAATGCCGGTACGTCATGCAACGATGCCACCGTCGTCGGCGCCTGGCTGCAACACTATGGCGCGGGGCCGCTTCCCTCGGTGCCCACGGTGGATTTTAGCCGTTGCACTTTATGTGGCGCATGTATCGCTTTGTGTGCTCACCAAGCGCTGTTGTTGCGCAGATCAAACGAGGAAGCCATCTTTGCCGTCTCGCCAGAACATTGCACTGGTTGCCGTCTGTGTGTCGATGTCTGCGCGGACGATGCTGTCGCCGTGGGGGAATGGCTGACGCCACCATCGCCCCTCGGGGCCACACTGGTCAAACAGATATGCGGACGTTGCCAAAATGCTTTCTGGCAGTTCGCGGAAAGAAAGGAAAGAGAAACCTTCTGTCCGGTATGCCGCAAAACCGGCGGAAAAAATCCCGGCCGCCTTGTCGAAAAAGATCATCGGTATTGACCATGAAATGTTCCTTGGAAGAGAAAGATGACAAACGCTTCCCTCTGCGGCTTCAGGCCGTCAATCGCTTTACGATTGCAGCCATGTTTTGGCTGAACGGCGCTGCCCATGTCATTATTGGCCTGGCTCTGGCGCTTTCCGTGCTGATGTTTACCTGGCTGTTTTTTGTAGATGTACGCCAGGCGGCTGATGCCAACAATCTGGTTCATGGGTTTGTCCATGCGCTGGGCACTTTGATGCTGCTGTGGACGATTTCCGCGCTCATCACTGCGGAAATCCGCTACCTGGAAGGAAACAAGCTGGAAGTGGATACCTTTGTCGAGGTTGCGCTGGTGGTCGTGCTGCGCAAAGTGATTACCATGCCTGTACTGGCAGTGCAGCCTCCATTGCAGGAAATCCTGCTGTGGAACATCGCGGCATTGATGTTGGGAGTGCTCTTCTTCCTCGTGCGATGGGCGCAGCGTCAGCAAGATAACATCCCTAGCCAAAACGCAGTAAAATAATCGAATATTTCATGACGAAACCGCCCCGAATCATGAAACAGCGCTGCGCCATGACCGTTCCCCTCACCCATCCCGGCAAGAGAGGGGGACGAGGTCTCGCTGCGCGAGTTTCACGTTAAACCTGGAAAAGGCAGTTGGATTGACGAACTCTGCTGCAACGCCAGTATCCACGCGGGTTCCCTCACCCCTACCCCTCTCTCCCGCCGGGAGAGGGGAATTGCTCCCTTCACCCCCGGGAGAAGGGCTGGGGATGAGGGAGCACGTGACCATGACCTCTTCCAACTGCGGTTTTTAGGTTAAATTTTGTCCATTTGATGAACCATAACCGCCTTTACACTTGGCTCGCAGCCCGTAGCGAGCGCAGACTGCTGGCCGTGCTGCTCGGCGTGGCGCTCGCCTCGGCCTTGGTGTTCCTGGCGCTGGCGATCATCATGGCCGGACACGGCGTGCGTGCCGAGCATGAAGCCGCGGCACGGCGCATGGCCGGGTTGTTCGAGGCCAGCCTCAAAAATGCGATGCTCAAACGCGACCTGCCGGGATTGCGCGATATCGTCCAGCAACTGGGCAAAACGCCTGGCGTGCGCGATGTGCTGATCCTCAACCCCAGTGGCGAGGTGCGTTTTGCCGCCAAGAGCGGGCGCCTCGGCGAACATCCCGCCGACTATCTCGATGGGCTGTGCCTGACACGGGGCTGTGGCGAGTCCCCGGCACGACTCACCTGGCTGGAGTCCCGTTCCGGCGGCGGCATTCGCATTGCCTGGCCTGTGCGCAACGAATTCCGCTGCCTTGCGTGTCATGGTCGGGCAAGCGAAAAGCCAGTCAACGGCATCCTGGTGGTGGAACTGTCAGCCGCTGCAGGAAATGAGGCCTTGCGCGGCTCGGCACAGTCTCTGATTGCGGCGGGGCTTCTCGCCATTGCTCTCACTGCAGGAAGCCTGGTGTGGGCATTGCGGCGCACGGTGCTGCGGCCGCTTGCGCGCCTCACCAGCGTGACCGACGCGCTGGCGGCGGGCGATCTGTCTGCTCGCGCCAGGCTCCACGGAAGCGATGAGCTGGCGCGCTTGGGACGGCATTTCGACGGCATGGCCGAGATGCTGGCAGGAATGCTCGTCACCCTGGAGGGCGAGCGTGGCTTTCTGCAAGCGCTGCTTGATGCCATGCCCGACCCGGTGCTGGTGATCGATGCGAGCTACCGGATTGTGCTGGCGAACGCCGCTTACCGTCAACTATTGGGACTTTCTGCCGATTTTATGGGGAAATCCTGCCATTCCGTGGGCCGGGGACTCGCCGAACCCTGCCCGGCGACGCTGGTGATTTGCCCGGTGCGTGAACTCGCTTCGGGAAAAGAAGCCTTGCGTTCGGTGATAACCCTGCAACGTGCCGATGGTCTTGCCTTGGATGTAGAAATCGATACCGCGCCGCTGGTGGCGGCAGATGGCCGTCGGCTGGTGGTGGAAGTGTTGCGCCCACTGGGAGAAAAAGTCCGTTTTTCACAAGAGCAACGCCTCTCGGCAATAGGCCTTCTGGCCAACGGAGTGGCCCACGAAATTCGCAACCCCCTGGCCTCCATCCGTATCGCCTTGCAGGGAGCACAGCGCCGGTTGCGCGGCGAGGAACTGGACCGGGATGCGCTTTCCAGCTATCTTGATCTCGTCGACAGGGAAATTGATCGCTGTGTATCCATCACCGAACGGCTGCTGCGCATGAGCCAGCCGTCAGCGGCTATCGCCCGGCCGACAGCGGTTGTTCCCGCCATCACGGAAACGCTGGCATTGTTGGCCGAGGAAGCCCGTGTTCAAAATATAAAAGTGGAAACGGATATTCAGCCGGATAATTTCGCTGTGCTTGCCGATGACGCCGAATTGCGCATGTTGACCCTCAACCTTGCCCAGAATGCTTTTCACGCCATGCCCCAAGGCGGTTGTTTGAGTGTAACTGGCCGCATCCAGGACGACATGGGCGAACTCGTCTTCCGCGATAGCGGCAGAGGCATCGATGTGGAGGATTTACCTATGATTTTCATGCCTTTTTTCAGTCACCGGGTCGACGGCAGGCAGGGCAGCGGCTTAGGGTTGGCCATCTGCAAAGCCATGGTCGAACGCTTTGGCGGCAGCATCCATGCTGACAGCCAGACAGGACGAGGCAGCACCTTCACCGTCCGCCTTCCGCTGGCGAAGCGGGAGCACCGATGACAAACCCCACCCTGCTTGTCATTGAAGATGACACTGTCTTGAATCGCCTGCTGGTGGGGGAGCTCAAGCAATCCGGTTTTGCCGCGCATGGCAGCTATAACTGGACCGATGGCAGGTCAGCCATTGACCGGTTGGCGCCGGAACTGGTGCTGCTGGACGTCCACCTACCCGATGCCAACGGACTCGACATCCTGGCCGAAATTGGCGATAGCCGGCTAGTGGTGATGCTTACTGCCAATGCCTCCCTGCACCAAGCGGTCGAGGCCATGCGGATGGGGGCTGCGGACTACCTGGCCAAGCCAGTAAATCTCGACGAACTGGAGCTGATTATCCGCCGTGCCCTGGAAAACCGGCGACTCTCCGCCGAGCACGAGTGCCGTCGCAGTGAAGAAGCCATGCGGATGGCCGGCATGGTGGGCGTCGGCCCAGCCATGACAGAGTTGCGGCTCCTGATCGAGGCGGTGGCGCAAACCGATGTCACCGTGCTCGTTCAGGGTGAGAGCGGCGCTGGCAAGGAACTGGTGGCCCAGGCCGTCCATCATGCCAGCCCACGCCGCGAAAGGGCTTTTGTCGCCCTGGATTGCTGCTCCCTGCAGGACACCCTGTTCGAATCGGAACTGTTTGGTTACGAAAAAGGCGCCTTTACCGGCGCTGATCGGCGCAAGCCCGGGCTCATCGAAGCAGCGGCTGGCGGCACATTGTTCCTCGACGAAATCGGCGATATCGGCCCGGCTATCCAGGCCAAGCTGCTACGGGTGCTCGAAACCGGGCGTTTTCGTCGCATCGGGGCCACCAGCGACATGCGCGCCAATGTTCGTATCGTCGCCGCCACCAACAGGGACCTCGCTACTCTGGTGCGCAAAGGCACATTTCGCGCCGACCTCTATTATCGCCTGAACGCCTTCATGCTCGTTGTTCCGCCCCTGCGCCTGCGCCGCGAGGACATTCCCGTTTTGGCCAATTATTTCCTTGCCGCACGTGCTGGCGGCAGGCGCCAGCGCCTGCATCCCGAAGCGGTACGTTACCTGACCGAGTACGGCTGGCCGGGCAATGTGCGCGAGTTGCGCAACGTCATCGAGAGGGCGTCGATTCTCTCCGGTGACACGCCCGTAATCACGCCCGCGCATCTTCTTGGACTGTCCGGCGAAATGGCCTCCGCAGCGGTTGACCGCGGCAATGGCTTTCAGTTTGACGACGAACCTGCGCTGGAGAAAATCGAGCACGAGTATTTGGCCTATCTGCTGGACAAGTATCGTGGCAATCGCCGCGAGGTGGCAAAAAAACTGGGCGTATCCGAGCGTACCTGCTACCGCATGGCGGAGCGTTACGGCCTGGGTTGACGGCCTGTGCCGGATCAATAGCGCCCGGTTAAAAATAGTGTAATGTCAGTTGGCTATATTACGGAGTCGTATCTTCTCAATAACTCATGTCAGCACAATAACCAGGTAGGTGACATACATCGCCCCATTGATCCCCAGATGCCAGACCTTGATCTGTCCTCGGCTGACCATTAACCTGACCCATGACGCAGCCAAAATAGTGATGACGATGCCGGCGAGTACTTCCTGACGCGGTTCCCACGGGGTGAGCATGATGCCGATGGCAGGTAGCAAGGTGCCCTGGAATACCATTGCGCCGGTGATATTGCCGAAGGCCAGAGTGTCCTTGCGTTTGCGGATCCACAGGATGCTGTTGACCTTTTCCGGTAGTTCGGTGGCGATCGGGATGATCAGCAGCGACAACAGCAGGGGAGTAATGCCGAGCAACTGCGATGCGCCCTCTACGCCATGGATGAAGCCCTTGGCGCCAGCCACCAGTAGGCCCAAGCCGAGGGCAAGCTGGATCAGGATCATCAGCATGTTCTGCGGCAGTCCCAGACGGCACAGGAACATTTTTTCCTCTGCTTCAGTGCCGTGTCCCTCCTTGACCAGATGGGCGGAAGCGCGCAAGGTGAGCATGATGTAGACGAAGTAAGTCAGCACCAGGGTGAAGCCGATGGCGGCACGGATCGCAGTCTGCTGGTGCGGCACGAACAGGGCGATGGCGGAAAAGGCGAATGCCGCCAGGAAGAAGTTCAGGTCGCGGGTCAGCCCCGTCCGCTCCGGCGTAAAATGGCCATGGATGCCGCGTTTTCTCAACACCGCCAGCGCCATCAGGGAGGTCGACAGGGTGGACAGCATCAGCGGCGCGCCGAGGATTGCTCCGACCCCGATTTCTTCGTTGAGGTGGGTGTCGGCAGTACCCGCCATCAGCGCCAGCAGCGGCACCATGGTTTCCGGCAGGGCGGTGCCTATGGCGGCAAACAGCGAGCCGGTGACGCCTTCCGATATCTTCAGCTTTTCGCCCAAATGTTCCAATGCATTGGTAAATACCTCGGCGGCAATTAAAATGACGATCAGCATCAGGAACAGAATGGCGAAAATGGTCATGGGCAGCTTCCTTGAAAAAACATGGTGCAATTATAGCATTGTGCAACAGCTTGGTAGGGTGGGCACGGTTTTGTTCCCACGCGGAAAACCACATAAATTGGAAATGAAATGAAAATTGACCGTTCGGGATTTTTGCAGGGCGCGCGCTTCATCGCCACGCCCAACTGCGACGAGCGCCCGCCGGAGGTGGAGTTCGATATTCCGCTGCTGGTGATCCACAACATCAGCCTGCCGCCGCGCGAGTATGGCAGCGACGACGTCATCGCGTTTTTCACCAACCGGCTGGACGTGAAGAAGCACGGCTATTTCGAGCTGATCGCCGATCTCAAGGTTTCCGCTCATTTTTTCATACGCCGAGATGGCGAGATCATCCAGTTCGCGTCGTGCAACAAGCGTGCCTGGCATGCCGGGGTTTCCGTCTGGCACGACCGTATGCGCTGCAACGATTTTTCCATCGGTATCGAGCTGGAGGGCAGTGATGACGACCCGTTCACAGACATTCAGTACGAGAAGCTGGCGGAGCTGACGCGAGCCATCCAGGCGGCTTATCCGATCGAGGAGATCGTCGGCCATTCGGACATCGCTCCGGTGCGCAAGACCGATCCGGGGCCGTGCTTCGAATGGGAAAAATTCCGGAACCTGACCGCCGTCGCAGGGCCGGACTAACAAGTTTATTCCCCTCGATGCCCAAATGAATCATAATCGCTCATGAGTAAAACTTTATTGCCCGGCGGGGCCGACTGCGTTAATTGCAGCATCCGCAAATCGGTACTGTTCGCCGGGTTGGAAATCAGTGATTGCGAGAGTATTCACCGCCCGATCGATGACATCACGCTTGCCACGCATGAAGTGCTCTACCGGGCGGGCGATCCGGCGCAGGCGGTGTTCACCATTCGCAGCGGCCTGCTCAAGCTGGTCCAGTACCTGCCGGACGGGCGCCAGCGCATCGTCCGCCTGCTCCGCGCCACCGATGTCACCGGCCTGGAAGCGTTGCTTGGGCAGCCCTACCAGCATGACGCCATTGTTTTGCAGCAGTCGGCGGTTTGCCGTATTCCACTGGAAGTGATCCAGCGACTGGACCGGGACAACCCCAAGCTGCGCAAGGAGTTGATGGTGCGCTGGCAGCACGCGCTGGACGAGGCGGATGCCTGGCTGACCCAGCTTGCCACCGGCAGCGCCAAGGCGCGTATGGCGCGCCTGCTGCAACGCCTGGTCAGTGGCACGGAGGGCAGTGCGTGCGAGATGCTCGGGCGCGAGGATATGGGGTCGATGCTCGGCATCACCACCGAAACGGCCAGTCGTATTATCGCCGAATTTAAGCGTAGCGGGGCGTTGCGGGAAATTCCCGGCAGCGTTTTTCTGCGCTGCGACAATGCCGCACTCAACAAGATTGCCGCCGATTGAGAATTGTCAATGACGGCGTTTTACCTTCTCGACTAACATGGCTCCATCGCGTTCGTTCCCAAGACGGCGCGCCAGACCCTTTCTTCTTGGGTTGTCCTCCTCCGAATCGCTCATGAGCGGTTCTTTAACCCGCCCGTCCCCCCTGACAGGCGGGTTTTTTTCTGCCTGAGTTAGTTAAAAATCACCGTCTTGTTGGCATACAACAGGATGCGGCTCTCGATGTGCCAGCGCACCCCGCGCGACAGTACCATCTTCTCCAGGTCGCGGCCTTTCTGGATCAGGTCGTCGATGGCGTCGCGATGGGAGATGCGGGCTACGTCCTGTTCGATGATCGGGCCATCGTCGAGCATTTCGGTGACATAGTGGCTGGTTGCGCCGATCAGTTTGACGCCGCGCTCGAAGGCGCGGTGATAGGGTTTGGCGCCGAGAAAAGCGGGCAGAAAAGAATGGTGGATGTTGATGATGCGGTTCGGGTAATGCCGGATGAAGTCCGCCGACAGCACCTGCATGTAGCGCGCCAGCACGATCAGGTCGATATGGTGGTGGCGCAGCAGGGCGAGCTGGGTCTTTTCCGCTTCCGCCTTGCTGTCCTTCTGCACCGGGATGTGCTGGAACGGGATGCCATAGGAATCGGCGATCCATCGGGTGTCATCGTGGTTGCCGATGATCAGCAGGATGTCGCAGTGCAGCTCGCCGCTCTGGTGACGGTAGAGCAGATCGACCAGGCAGTGGTCATAGCGCGACACCAGAATTGCCACTCGTGGGCGGGAGGCTGATTGCGCCAGGTGCCACTGCATCTGGAATTTCTCGGCGATCGGTGCGAAGTGCTGCTCGAACTGGCTGATTTCCAGATCGAAATCGTGCAGGTCCCATTCCACGCGCATCAGGAACAGACCCAACTCGCTGTCCTGGTGCTGGTCGGCGTGCAGAATATTGGCGTTGTGGCGGTAGAGGAAATCGGCGATGCCCGCGACCAGGCCTTTGCGGTCGGGGCAGGAAATCAGCAGAATGGCGGTGTTTTTAATCATTATCGTTAAAAAAATTGCCGAAAAATTTGATCATACACCTCAATGGGTGCGTGGGACGCACCCAACGCATGCTGACCAAATGGTAACGTGAAGCAAACCCGGTGGCCGGGGTATAATTAAACTATAGGAGGCGCTTAACAAAGCCCAACAAAGCCCAACAAAGCCCCTGCGGTTTCTATTGAACCTGGATCATGCATAAAATCTTGTGGCGCTGGAGTTACCGAATTGCCATCGCGGCCCTGTTCCTGGCCGGGTTGGTGTTCGCCTCGACGGTGGTGGCCCTGCGCTATTGGATATTGCCCAATATCGGCCAATATCGCGAGGACCTTGCCGCTTCCATCACCCGCGCGGCCGGCCAGCACGTCGCGATTGGCGCGATCGATGCAAACTGGGAGCGTCTGCGGCCGCACTTGACGCTGCGCGAAGTTCAGGTTTACGACCGGCAGGGACATCCCGCGCTGGTACTCCAGCATGTCGATACCACCCTGTCGTGGTGGACGCTGCTGGCAGGCGAGGTGCGTCTGCATTCCCTCGAAATCAGCGATCCCGTATTGAGCCTCCGACGAGATGCCGAAGGGCACATCTTCATCGCGGGAATCGAGCTTAACCGGCCAGACAGCGACAGTGGTTTTGCCGATTGGCTATTGCAGCAATCGCGTATTGTCATCCGCAACGCAGTGATCGAGTGGCGCGACGAGAAGCGTCACGCGTCGCCGTTGACCTTGAGCCGCGTCAACCTGCGCCTGGAGAACAGCGGCAGGCGGCATCGACTGGGCCTGCAGGCTGTTCCGCCTGCCGAACTGGCCGGCCCGCTGGACATTCGTGCAGATTTGAAGGGTAAAAAAGTGGCCGATCTGGCTGCGTGGGAGGGCAGAGTTTATGCGAAACTCAACCATGCCGACATCGCCGCCTGGCAGAGCTGGCTACCCTTCCCGTTCGATCTGCGGCGCGGTTATGGCGGGGTGCAGGTCTGGCTTGGGTTCAAGGCAGGGGAGATCGGCGCGGTCACAGCGGATGTTCGTCTCTACGATGTAACAGCCCGATTTGCCAGCGATCTTCCCCAGCTTGATCTCTATAGCCTGAGCGGTCGCCTCGGGTGGCAGCCGCTGCCAGGTGGATTCGAATTTCACGCGCAGCGTCTGAGTCTGGCGGCGAAGAGTGGTGTCAACCTGCCGGCTACCGATTTGCTGGTGCACTATGTCCCGGCGCAAGGCAAAAAGTCCGCGACAGGGGAAATTCGTGCCAATAATATTTACCTGGAACCGCTGGTGAAAATTGCCGATGCACTGCCGCTGCCATCGGAAGTGCGTGGCAATCTGGCTGAAATTGGTCCCCAGGGCAGCTTCCGCGACTTCAGCGTTAAATGGAGCGGCGACTGGAAGGCGCCACAGAGCTATATGGCCAAGGGGAGTTTTACCGGTTTGGGCATGAAACCGCATGGAAAGCTGCCGGGCTTTTCCGGCCTGAGCGGCAACCTCGACGCCAACGAAAAATCCGGCACGCTGGCGCTGGATTCACACCGTGTGCGGGCCGATTTTCCGGCGCTGTTCCGCGAGCCGCTGGAGATGGATGCTCTGACCGCGCAGATGAACTGGAAAAAGTTGGGAAAAGACCTGAATCTTAACCTGACCAGCCTTTCCCTTGCCAACCGCCATCTGGCAGGCACGCTGTTCGGCAGTTACAAGATGACGGTCGGCACGCCGGGCACGATCGATCTTACTGGCCAGTTCACCCGTGGCGATGCGCGCGCAGTCGGCCGATACATTCCTCTGACGATTGGCCAGGCTACGCGTGACTGGCTCAATATCGCGCTGCTGGCCGGGCAGTCCAACGATGTGCGGCTGCGGCTGAAGGGTAACCTGGCGGATTTTCCCTTCGCCGACGGCAAGCGCGGCCTGTTCGAGGTGGCCGGAAAGGTGACCGGCGGCACGCTGGAATATGCGCCGGGCTGGCCAAAAATCGAGAATATCGCGGTGGATCTGCTGTTCCGAAACGCCCGTATGGAGATCACCGCCCATCAAGGTAATACCGATGGCATGCAAATTAGCAAGACCCGTGCGGTGATTGCCGATCTGTTGAGCTTGGATGAAATTCTTGAAGTGGAGGGTGAAGCCCGTGGGCCGACTGGAGACATGATCAAGTTCATCGAAAACAGTCCGGTCAGCGCCATGATCGACGATTTTACCGAGGGCATGGGGGCATCGGGCAACGGCAATTTTAAGCTGAAGCTGGCTATTCCTTTGCGCCGCAACCAGGACAGCCGGGTGGCGGGTAGCTACCAGTTTGTCAACAACCGCGTTTTTCTGGGCGCGGATTTCCCGCCTCTGGAGCAGGTGAATGGCCGGCTGGAGTTTACTGAGTCGGCGGTGGTCATCCCCCGCATTACGGCGCTGGTGCTGGGCGAGCTGGCGACGATCGGAGGGGCGACACAGCAGGACGGTAGCGTGCTCATCAATGCTCAGGGGCGTGCCACCGCTGTTGGAATGCGCGGCTTGGCCGATCAGCAGATAACCCGTAACTTGGGCGGAGCGACCGACTGGCGTGGGATGATTACGATCCGCAAAAAGCAGGCCGATATACTGCTCGAGTCAACGCTGGTCGGGCTGGCGGTTAACCTGCCTGCACCTTTTGGGAAAAAGGCGACCGATCCGGTGCCGCTGCGCTTTGAGAAGAAAATAACGGGTGTCAAGCAGGATCTGCTTCTGCTTAATTATGGCAAAGCGCTTGCTGCGGTGCTGTCGCGCAATCATGAAAATGGCAAAACCACGATCGAGCGCGGCTCGGTCAATCTGGGAGCGGCTGCGGTGCTGCCTCCACAGCCAGGTATCTGGTTGAGCGGTGAACTGGCCCTGCTTGATCTCGATCATTGGCGTAGCCTCCTCGGGCAGTCGTCGGCCGAGACGCAGTTGCCCGGGTTTACCGGGCTCAACCTGAAATTTGGCGCGGTCGATGCATTCGGTAAACGCTTTAACGACTTGCGCATTAGTGCAAAAAGGCAAGAAGGTGCCTGGCAGGCGAAGATAGAGAGCAGAGAGCTGGCTGGAAACCTCCGTTGGAACCCCGATGGGCGCGGTCGGCTGCAGGCTCGCCTAGGCCATTTGACTATTCCCGATTCTGCCCCGGCGAAACTGGGGGTTCCGGTGGAAACGCCGCAGGAGAAGGAGCTGCCGGCATTGGATATCATCGCGGATAGTTTCTCGGCCAGGCAGAAAAAACTGGGTAAGCTCGAACTGTTGGCCGTGCAGGAGGGCGAGGATTGGCGCATCGAGAAGCTGCACATCAATAACCCCGACGGCGCTTTGCAGATGGATGGGTTGTGGCAGGGTTGGCGACGCAGGCCGATGACCAACGCCAATCTGCACCTTGAGGCGCAGGATTTGGGTAAGCTTCTGGCTCGGTTGGGCTATCCGGAAGCGGTGAAGCGTGGAACGGCGAAGCTCGACGGTCAGCTTTCCTGGGCTGGCAGCCCCCATGATATCGATTTCCCGAGCTTGGCTGGCAATCTGAAGCTGGAAGCGAAGAATGGCCAGTTTCTCAAAATCGAGCCAGGTGCGGGCAAGCTGCTTGGCCTGCTCAGCCTTCAGTCACTGCCACGGCGCTTGACGCTGGATTTTCGCGATATTTTCAGCGAAGGCTTCGCCTTCGACTCGATTTCTGGTAGTGCGCGCATCAACCGCGGTGTGGCGCGCACCGATGATCTCAGGCTGGAAGGGCCGGCCGCGAAAGTTCGGATGCAGGGTGAAACTGACTTGGCTAGGGAAACCCAGAATCTGAAGGTAAGAGTGGTTCCACAGCTGGGAGAGGGCGTGTCCGTCGCCAGCGCTTTTCTGGGCGGACCCGTGGTTGGGATAGCCGCGCTGGTGGCGCAAAAATTGTTGCGAGACCCGATTGATCAAATCGCGGCCTATGAATACAGTATTACTGGAACATGGGATAATCCCAATGTGGTAAAAATTGGCGGGAATTAAATCATGTAGGTCGGGCACTCCATTCCCGACAAACCCAAAATTACAACCATCGGAATTGCCTGTTGGGCACGGAGTGCCCAACCTACCTGTAAGAAAGAAATAGCATGACAGCAAAAGCCAAATCGAGCTTCGCCAGAACCAAGACCCGCGCCGCGGTTGCTCACGCCAACCCGCAGCCCGGCGTTTTCCGCGTCGCGGCCATCCAGATGGCCTCCGGCCCGAGCGTGGCAGCGAACCTTTCCGAGGCCGAGCGCCTGATCGGCATGGCTGCCGCGCAGGGCGCCAAGCTGGTGGTGTTGCCGGAGTATTTTTGCATCATGGGCAAGAAGGAAAGCGACAAGGTGGCGGCGCGCGAGGTGGAAGGCAAGGGCCCGATCCAGAAGTTCCTCAGCACCATGGCAAGGAAGCACAAGATATGGATCGTTGGCGGCTCGGTGCCGCTCGCGGCGAGCGTTCCGTCCAAGGTGCGCAACAGCTGCCTGGTCTATGACGACAAGGGCAAGCAGGCGGCGCGCTACGACAAGATCCACCTGTTCGGCCTGGATCTCGGCAACGAGAAATACCGCGAGGAAAAAACCATCGAACCGGGCGACCAAGTGGTGGTCGTTGAAACTCCGTTCGGCCGCATCGGTCTATCGGTTTGCTATGACCTGCGCTTTCCCGAACTTTACCGCGCCATGGGCGACGTCGACATCATCGTCGTGCCCGCCGCCTTCACCGAAACCACCGGCAAGGCGCATTGGGAAATTCTGGTGCGCGCCCGCGCCATCGAGAACCTGGCTTATGTGGTGGCCTCGGCCCAAGGCGGCTATCATCTGTCCGGTCGCGAAACGCACGGCAACAGCATGATCGTCGATCCCTGGGGCGTGGTTCTCGATCGTTTGCCGCGCGGCTCCGGCATTGTGATCGCCAACGTCAACCCGGCCTATCAGGCGAGCCTGCGCAAGAGCCTGCCTGCCCTGACCCACCGAACTTTGAAAAATTGCTGAAATCATAAAACATGAAAATTAAAACCGCTTCGTTCCAGTCCGACCCGCTGTTCGGCACCGCTCAATCCACTCTGCTGACCCCCTACGGACTGGATGTGGGCGACCTCCAGCAGGTGTTCGGTCGCATTATGACCCATCATGTGGATTACGCCGACCTCTACTTTCAGTACACCCGCGCCGAGGGGTGGAGCCTGGAGGAAGGCCAAGTCAAGTCGGGCAGCTTCAGCATCGACCAGGGCGTGGGCGTGCGCGCCGTATCCGGCGAAAAGACCGCCTTTGCCTATTCCGATGACATCAGCCTGCCGGCTCTGGCGGCTGCGGCTGAAACCACCCGCGCGATTGCCCGGCAGGGGGCGGAGAAATCGGTGCCGGCGGTGTACGGCGCGGCCAAGCCCCAGCTTTACCTGCCCCACGATCCGATCGCCAGTCTCAAGGACGCCGAAAAAGTGGCCCTGCTGGAAAGGCTGGAGCGCCATGCCCGCGCGCTTGATCCGCGCGTCACCCAGGTCATGGCATCGCTGGCCGGCGAATACGAGGTGGTGCTGATCGCCCGCAACGACGGCCTGCTGGCCGCAGATGTGCGCCCCCTGGTCAGGGTTTCGCTGCAGGTGATCGTGGAGGATGGCGGCCGGCGCGAGCAGGGCAGCGCAGGCGGCGGCGGGCGTTTCGACTACACTTATTTCAGCGACGAGGTGTTGCAGGATTACGCGCAAAAGGCGGTGCATCAGGCGCTCGTCAATCTCGATGCCAAGCCGGCTCCGGCGGGCACCATGACCGTGGTGCTGGGTTCCGGCTGGCCGGGCATCCTGCTGCACGAGGCGATCGGCCACGGGCTGGAGGGCGACTTCAACCGCAAGGGCAGTTCCGCCTTCAGCGGCAAGATCGGCCAGCGCGTCGCATCTGCCGGCGTGACCGTGGTGGACGACGGCACTATCGCCCGTCGCCGGGGTTCGCTCAACGTGGACGATGAAGGCAATCCGACCCAGTGCACGGTGCTGATCGAAAACGGCATCCTCAAGGGCTACATGCAGGATACGCTGAATGCCCGCTTGATGGGCATGCCCATTACCGGCAACGCCCGGCGAGAATCCTTCGCCCACATCCCGATACCGCGCATGACCAACACCTACATGCTGAACGGGGACAAGGATCCGGCGGAAATTATCAAGTCGGTCAAGCATGGCCTGTATGCGGCCAATTTCGGCGGCGGCCAGGTCGACATCACTAGCGGCAAGTTCGTGTTCTCGGCGGCGGAAGCCTACATGATCGAGGACGGCAAGATTACCTACCCGGTCAAGGGCGCGACCCTGATCGGCAACGGGCCGGACGTGCTGACGCGGGTGTCGATGATCGGCAACGACATGGCGCTCGACCCCGGCGTCGGTACTTGCGGCAAAGAAGGCCAGAGCGTGCCGGTGGGCGTGGGCCAGCCGACTCTGCGCATCGACGGTCTGACGGTGGGTGGAACGGCTTGATTGCCGGGAACGTAGCGGCCAGCCAATGCGTAGCCTGGATAAGCGAAGCGCAATCCGGGGAATGTTTCATACTACACATGAAACAAGGCATACGCGGCATGGCGGCGGTTATTGCGATCCTGTTTTGGGTGGGTGCAAGCACGGCTTCATCGGAGGAAAAATTCCAGCCCGGCGTGCCTTATTATTTTGAGAGTTTCGATCCGGTGATGAAACCGTGGGATCCCGGCCAGGACTTGAACATTGAAGAGGTGTTCAAAAATTATGTTTACTACGAAATTATCTTCGACCAATCAGGCCGGGAGATTACGGTCAACCGCTACCTTCAGAACCGCAAGGAGCGTAGCGACAGATTTCTGGTTCGACCCGACCGGTCGCTGGAGGGTAAGTAGGGTGGGCACGTTTTTGTGCCCACCCTACCAACCTGCTTTATTCTCGAAAATGGGTATCCCTTTCACGCACGTACCGGCGATTTGCCGTGAATAATGGAACTGTAAGGCGCTGGG
>PFJY01000019.1 GCA_002784065.1 Hydrogenophilales bacterium CG_4_10_14_3_um_filter_58_23
TCATTGGACAAGGCTAGGGCTGCATATTTTGCTCGTCATTTGGTATAATACTCGGTTTTTACAGCACAATTCAGGGTAGTTCCACATTGATCTCCACCTTCAACATCACCATGCAATTCGGGGCAAAGCCCCTGTTTGAAAACGTTTCGGTCAAATTCGGCGACGGCAACCGCTATGGCCTGATCGGCGCCAACGGCTGCGGCAAGTCAACCTTCATGAAAATCCTCGGCGGCGACCTCGAACCCTCCTCGGGCAACGTCTCGATCGACCCCGGCGAACGCCTCGGCAAGTTGAGCCAGGATCAGTTCGCCTATGAGGACAACGTGGTGCTCGACGTGGTGATGATGGGCAACACCGAACTGTGGAAAGTAAAGCTGGAAAAGGACACGATCTACGCCAACCCGGAAGCGACCGAGGACGACTACATGCGCGCTGCGGAGCTGGAAACCCTGTTCGGAGAACTGGACGGTTACACCGCCGAATCGCGCGCCGGTGAGCTGCTGATTGGTGTCGGCATTCCGGTCGGGCTGCACACCGGGCCGATGAAGGAAGTTGCCCCCGGCTTCAAGCTGCGCGTGCTGCTGGCGCAAGCGCTGTTTTCAGATCCCGACATCCTGCTGCTGGACGAGCCCACCAACAACCTCGACATCAACACCATCCGCTGGCTGGAAGACATGATCAACGCACGCGCCAGCACCATGATCATCATCTCGCACGACCGGCACTTCCTCAACAGCGTGTGCACCCACATGGCCGATCTGGATTTCGGCGAGATCCGCATTTATCCCGGCAACTACGACGAGTACATGGTCGCCTCTACGCAGGCGCGCCAGCGGCTACTTTCCGACAACGCCAAGAAAAAGGAAATGGTCGCCGAACTGAACGCGTTTGTCGCCCGCTTCTCCGCCAATGCCTCCAAGGCTCGCCAGGCGACCAGCCGCGCCAGGCAGGTTGACAAGCTCAAGTCTGGCATGGTCGAAGTCAAACCCTCCAGCCGCCAGAACCCGTACATTCGCTTCGAAACCGACGACCGGGAAAAACTGCACCGTCAGGCGGTGGAGCTGCTGGAGGTCGCCAAAGGCTACGACAAGGTACTGTTCCACGGCCTCAACCTGCTGCTCGACGCCGGCCAGCGCCTCGCCATCATCGGCCCCAACGGCGCTGGCAAATCCACCCTGCTGAAAATCCTGGTGGATGAGATCGAGCCCGACCAGGGCAGCGTGAAATGGGCGGAAAAGGCCAAGATCGGCTACTTCGCCCAGGATCATCATGCCGAATTCGAGGATGACATGACCCTGTTCGAATGGATGGAGCGCTGGGGGCGCAAGAGCGATGACGACCAGATCATCCGCGCCACCCTCGGTCGCTTGCTGTTTACCGGCGACGATTCCAAGAAGTCGGTCAAGGTGCTGTCCGGCGGCGAAAAGGGCCGCATGCTCTACGGCAAGCTGATCCTGGAGCGGCCCAACGTGCTGGTGATGGACGAACCGACCAACCACATGGATATGGAATCGATCGAATCCCTTAACCTCGCGCTGGAGCAGTTCAAGGGCACGCTGATCTTCGTCAGCCACGATCGCCAGTTGATCTCGTCACTCGCTACCCAGGTGCTGGAACTCGACGGCAAGGGCGGTTTCAAGCATTTCTCCGGTGATTACGAGGAATACCTGCACAGCCAGGGGATTGAACTCTAGCGGGGGCGGCACTTTGCCGGCATGTAGGTCGGGCACCCCGTGCCCGACAAACCCAAAATCACAACACCCCCAAATTATTTGTTGGGCACTCCGTGCCCAACCTACGGACGGGCCTTCTCATCCAGCAATGGTTTCACCAGGCCCTCCAGCCGGGCATAGTGCACCTGCCCGTTGATTTTGTGGCGCACCCGGCCTTGTTTGTCGATAAGAAACGAAGTCGGCAACCGGCTCACGCCGCCTAGGGCGGCGCCCTGTCCAGCCTGCGCCATCGCCACCGGAAACAGGTAGGCTTCTTTCGCCAGGAACTGGCGCACCGGCTCCGGCGCGTCATCCTGGCTCAGGGCCAGAATTTCGAAGCCCTGATCCCGGTAATCGCTATAGAAGCGCTCCATGTCGGGCATTTCGTGGCGGCAGTAGGGGCACCAGGTTGCCCAGAAATTGACCAGCACGACCTTGCCGCGCAACTGTTCCAAGCTGATTTGCCTGCCGTCCAGCAACGCCACTTTCACTTCCTGCGCCATGCGGTTTTCATCCGACACCCAAGCCGGTGGACGGAACCAGACATAGACGATCAGCCCGAGCAGAACCAGCGTCAACCAGTCCGGCCGGTATTTTTTGACCCGCGCCCACATTTTTCCTGCTTTCACCCTTGCCCCCGATACGCTATAGTTGCGATGACTTTAACAGGTAACTGAATATGATCATGCTCTGGATCAAAGCATTTCACATCATCGCCGTGGTGACCTGGTTCGCCGCGCTGTTCTATCTGCCGAGACTGTTCGTTTATCACGCCATGAGCGAAGACGCCGTCAGCATCGAGCGTTTCAAGGTGATGGAGCGCAAGCTCTACCGTGGCATCATGACGCCCAGCGCAATGGTGGCGGTTCCTCTCGGTCTGTGGCTGTGGCTCGGCTTCGGTTTTTTTGGCGGCTGGCTGCACGTCAAGCTGGCTCTAGTGACGGTGCTGCTGATTTACCATGTGTATTGCGGCAAATTGCTCAGGGATTTCCGTGATGACTGCAACCGCCATAGCCACGTCTTCTATCGCTGGTTCAACGAATTCCCGGTGCTGATTCTGGTCGCCGTGGTGATTCTGGTCGTCGTCAAACCGTTCTGATTCCATTACGGTAAACACTCTCGATCCGCTCGCGATACTTGTCGTACACCGCGTTGCGCTTGACCTTGAGGGTAGTCGTCAGCAGGCCCTCCGCCAGCGTCCACGGTTCCCGCAAGGCGATCACCCGGCGCACCCGCACCCAGCGGGAAAACGATTTGAGCCGGGCTTTGGCGTGTTTGATCAAGGTTCTTTCATCGCTTTCCTGGGTCACGGCCAGCAGCACGAGATAGGCGCGTCCTTCACCGACCAGCATCACCTGCTCGAACAGGGGGTCGTCGAGTAACGCCATTTCCGCATCCTGTGGCGACACCTTCTCGCCATTGGACAGCACCAGAATATCCTTGGTGCGGCCCTTGATGATGATCTTGCCTGCCCGGATTTCTGCCAGATCGCCGGTATTCAGCCAGCCTTCCGCATCCAGTACTGCCGCAGTGGCCTGCGGACTATGCCAGTAGCCCAGCATCACAGAGGGTCCGCGCACCAGCAGCTCACCCGCCTCGTTGACCCTGACCGCCACGCCCGGCAAGGGTGCGCCGACCGAAACCGGATCGTTGTCATGCTCGCGGTTGCCGGCCACCACCGGCGACGCTTCGGTCAGGCCGTAACCTTGAAGCATGCTTAGCCCCAGGCCGATGAACGATCGCGCCACGCGCAACTCCAGCGGCGCGCCGCCTACCACCGCCAAGCGCAGGCGCCCGCCAAGCCGGTTCAGCACCGGGCCGGCAACCCGGGGTTGCAGCAAACGGAACAGCGACTGCTCCACCTTACCTGCGCGGCCCTCGAATTTGCGCCAGCCCAGCGCCACCGTGAGCGAAAACAGCGCGCGCTTGAGCGGGGAGGCGGCCAACGCCTGCTCGACGCGGGCGAGAAAGCGCTGGAACACCCTCGGCACGGCAACCATCACCGTCGGCTTGAGAAATGCCAGATCCTCGGCCAGCTGATTGATGGAGCGGGTATAGGCCACCGGCACTCCGGCCTTGAGCGGCACGTAATAGCCGCAGGTGCGCTCGAACATGTGGGAAAGCGGCAACACCGAAATCAACACATCGCCCGGATGCAGGCTGACCACTTCCAGCGCCGCCGCCACATTGCTGAGAATGTTGCGATGGGACAGCATCACGCCCTTGGGCCGACCGGTGGTGCCGGAAGTGTAAACGAGGGTGGCGAGCGTGTTTTCGTCCAGCTCGAGCGCCTCGAACGAGCCGCCGTTTTCTGGCAACCAGCGGCTGACAGAGATGGCCGGGGCGGGCGCGTCTCCGTGCAGACAGACGATGGCGGGAAGGGAAGGCAGTGCCCGGGTCAGGGCGTCGAGCAGACGGGGATTTTCCAGCACCAGCAGGCGCGCGCCAGAATCGTTCAGGCACCAGGCCAGGTTTTCCGGGTTGTCGTCCGCATACAGCGGCACCACCACCAAGCCCAGGCCCAGCGCAGCCTGATCGATCGCCACCCAGTCGGCGCCATTCTTCAGACACAGCGCCACGCGGTCGCCCGGCTCATAACCCGCGTTGCGGAAAGCCTGTTGCCAGCGTGCCGCCAGAGCCGCCACATCACGGGCAAAATAGTCGCGCCAGGCGTTGTCGGTGTACTGGCGGTAGAGAAGGATTTGCGGGTTGGCACGGTATTGTTCGAGCAAGTCGGCGAGGTTGGGCATTTTTAGTAGGTCGGGCACGCCGTGCCCGACAATTTAGATGGACACTCGTCGGGCACGGCGTGCCCGACCTGCTGCTTTCACGTTAAACGATATCCAGATTTTCCAGGCCATCCATCAAATTGGTATCCTTGGCGGCCTTGCCATGGAGCTTGATCTTGAGGCGCAGATCGTTGACCGAATCGGCGTTTCTGAGCGCATCCTCGTATCTAACCAGATCGGCCTCGTAGAGATTGAACAACGCCTGATCGAAAGTGATCATACCGAGTTCGTTGGACTTGGCCATGATCTCCTTGATCTCGTGGACCTCGCCCTTGAAAATCAGTTCGGAAATCAGCGGCGAGTTGAGCATGACCTCCACCGCCGCCACCCGTCCGATGCCGCCGACTTTGGGGATGAGACGCTGCGACACGAACGCCTTGAGGTTGAGGGACAGATCCATCAGCAGTTGCTGGCGCCGCTCGTCGGGGAAAAAGTTGATGATCCGGTCGAGCGCCTGATTAGCGCTATTGGCGTGCAGGGTGGACATGCACAGGTGGCCGGTTTCGGAGAAAGCGATGGCGTATTCCATGGTTTCCCGGTCGCGGATCTCGCCGATCAGGATCACGTCCGGCGCCTGGCGCAAGGTGTTTTTCAGCGCCGCCTGCCAGGAATCGGTATCCACGCCGACCTCGCGCTGGGTCATGACGCAATTGAGGTGCGGATGCACGTATTCGACCGGATCCTCGATGGTGATGATGTGGCCGTAGCTATTCTGGTTGCGGTAGCCGATCATCGCCGCCAGGGAGGTGGATTTGCCCGAACCGGTGCCACCGACAAAAATCACCAGGCCGCGCTTGGTCATCGCCACGTCCTTGAGCACGACCGGCAAGCCCAGATCGTCGAAACTGGGTATCTCGGTGGTAATAGTGCGCAGCACCATGCCGATCCGCCCCTGCTGGACAAAGGCGCTGACACGGAAGCGCCCGATGTCCGCCGGACTGATGGCGAAGTTGCACTCCTTGCTCGCTTCGAACTCGGTCGACTGCTTGTCGTTCATGATCGCGCGCGCGAGTTCCTTGGTATGCTGCGCCGTCAGTTTCTGGTTGGAAACTGGCGTCATCTTGCCGTCCACCTTGATGGCCGGCGGAAAGTCGGCGGTAATAAACAGATCCGATGCCTTCTTGGAAAGCATCAACCGCAGCAGGTCATGCATGAATTTTACTGCCTGGTCACGTTCCACGTTAACTCCCTGGTTTAGCCGATGAAGGTGTCCTTGTTTGCGGCCTTGGCGCGTGCCTCAGCACTGGACACGATGTTGCGCTTCACCAGTTCGGTCAGGTTCTGGTCCAGCGTCTGCATGCCGACATTCTGGCCGGTCTGGATCGCCGAATACATCTGGGCGACCTTGGCCTCGCGGATCAGGTTGCGAATCGCCGGGGTGCCGATCATGATCTCGTGCGCGGCGATGCGGCCCTGGCCGTCCTTGGTCTTGAGCAGGGTCTGTGAAATCACCGCGCGCAGGGATTCCGACAGCATCGAGCGCACCATGTCCTTTTCTGCGGCCGGGAACACGTCCACGATCCGGTCGATGGTCTTGGCGGCGGAACTGGTGTGCAGGGTGCCGAACACCAGGTGGCCGGTTTCGGCGGCGGTCAGTGCCAGGCGGATGGTTTCCAGATCGCGCAGCTCGCCCACCAGGATCACGTCCGGGTCTTCACGCAGGGCGGAGCGCAGGGCGTTGTTGAAGGACAGGGTATGCGGCCCGACCTCGCGCTGGTTGATCAGACATTTTTTGCTCTCATGCACGAATTCGATCGGGTCTTCCACAGTAAGAATGTGGCCGTACTCTTTTTCGTTGATGTAATTGACCATCGCCGCCAGGGTGGTGGACTTGCCCGATCCGGTCGGCCCGGTCACCAGCACGATACCGCGCGGCTGGTCGGAGATTTCCTTGAAGATCTCCGGGCATTTCAGTTCTTCCAGCGACAGCACCTTGGAAGGAATGGTACGGAACACCGCAGCGGCGCCGCGGTTCTGGACATAAGCGTTGACACGGAAACGCGCCAGGTTGGGAATCTCGAAGGAGAAATCGACCTCCAGGTTCTCCTCGTAAGTCTTGCGCTGGCCGTCGTTCATGATGTCGTACACCATGCCGTGAACCTCCGTGTGCGAAAGCACCGGCACATTGATACGGCGGATATCGCCATGCACCCGGATCATCGGCGGCAAGCCGGACGACAAGTGCAAGTCGGAAGCCTTGTTTTTTACCGAAAAGGCAAGCAAATCCGAGATTTCCATTATAATTCCCCCTATCCACAAACACGTCCTCCATTATGACAACTATCGCAAGCGCATTGCAAGCCGTGCGCAGCCGCATCGCCCTGGCTGCCACCGCGGCTGGCCGGCCAGTTGCAAGCATCCAGCTGCTGGCAGTCAGCAAAACCTTCCCTGCCGACGCGGTGCGCCAGGCCTATACGGCAGGACAGCGCGCCTTCGGCGAAAGCTACGTGCAGGAGGCGGTGGGGAAAGTCGAAGTGCTCAACGACTTGCCGCTGAGATGGCACTTCATCGGCCCGATCCAGAGCAACAAAACCCGCCCGATCGCCGAAAATTTTGCCTGGGTACATAGCCTGGACCGGGCCAGGATCGCCGACCGGCTGTCTGCAGGCCGGCCCTCGAACCTGCCCGACCTGCAGGTGTGCCTGCAGGTCAACGTCAGCGGAGAATCCAGCAAAAGCGGGGTTGCGCCGGAAGATTTGCCAGCCCTGGCACGCCACGTGCGGACTCTGCCGCGCCTGAAACTGCGCGGGCTGATGGCTATCCCCGAGCCGACCGACGACCCAGTGAAACAGCGCCTGGCCTTCGTCCACCTGCGCCAGATACTGGAGCAGCTCAACGCCGCAGGCTTTCATCTCGACACCTTATCCATGGGCATGTCGGACGATTTTGAAGCGGCGATAGCCGAGGGCGCGACGATCGTGCGGGTGGGCAGCGCGATTTTTGGGGAACGGGAAAAGGCTTGAACCACGGAGAGCACGGAGGACACGGAGCAAGAGCAACGAAAAAATCTAAAAATGCTCTGTTTTTCTCTGTGAGCTCCGTGTTCTCCGTGGTTAACAAAAAAGGAAATACCATGAACATCACTTTCATCGGCGGCGGCAACATGGCTGGCGCGCTCATCACCGGCTTGCTGCAGAAGGGCTTCGACCCGACCGCCATCGGCGTGGTGGAAATCTCCGCAGAAAACCGCGCTCTACTGCGTGAAAAATTCGGCATCGCCACTCACGCGGAAATCTCCGCCGGTTCCATCACCGGCGACATCATCGTGCTGGCTGTGAAGCCGCAGCAACTGCACGGCGTTGCCATGCAACTGCGCGGTCTGCTCGACGGCAAGCTGGTCATTTCCATCGCCGCCGGGGTGCGTAGCGCCGATCTCTCTCTCTGGCTGGGCGGCCATGCCGTAATCGTGCGCGCCATGCCGAATACGCCGGCGATGGTGCTGGCGGGCGTTACCGGCCTCTACGCCCTGCCCGGGGTGTCCGAACACCAGCGCCGACAGGCCGAAACCCTGCTCGGCGCGGTGGGCGCGACGCTGTGGCTGGAGCGGGAAACGCAAATGGACGCCATTACCGCCATTTCCGGCAGCGGCCCGGCCTACGTGTTCCTCTTCATCGAAGCCTTGCAGGAAGCCGCCGTGGAACTGGGCTTCACCCCGGATCAAGCCCGCACCCTCAGCCAGGAAACCT
>PFJY01000128.1 GCA_002784065.1 Hydrogenophilales bacterium CG_4_10_14_3_um_filter_58_23
GGCAAGGCAGTAGTTGCACCAACACGCTGTTTGGTTTGTTCAATTGCTGCAAGGGAAGCGGGGGTGGCGGTGGGATGAATAATTCAAGCATCATGAGTTCCGCGATGAGCGCAGGTGGTCAAGTGCTGAAAGCTGGCAGCAGCTATATGTACGACATGATGTTCGACAACTCTTATGTCATACGTGGAATTGACTCAGCGCTTGCCTCAACTCCGGTTGGATCACTTACAAGTGGGCCCTTCAGCCCCTCCTTTTCGATGTATGGTTTTACGGCCTCATGGTCTGCTTCTGGCGGTTTCGTTCTTGCCTTCGATCCAACCACATTAGCGATCCAGGTGGCGATTATGATCATCGTGGAAATAGCATCCTGCGACCCACCAGAAAAAATGCTCGCCCTGAAAAAAGGGCAGAACTTGTGTCGTTTCACCGGCAGTTTTTGCTCAGTCGAGATTCCGATTGTCGGTATTTGTTTGCAGAAAACGGAAACTTATTGCTGCTTCAATTCCCGTTTGGCCAGGATTATCAACACGGCTGGCGGTACACAAATTGGCCGTCCGGCGACCGATTGCTCCGGTTTTACGCCTGACCAATTTGCGGCATTAGACTTTTCTCGAATTGATCTGTCGGAATTTATCGCCGAGATCATGGCAAATGTTCATATGCCGAATACGTCAGCGATCAATACCGATAGCACCGCTGCCATGCAGCGCAAGCTCAACAACTACTACACACGAGGTCGTCAATGATTACACCGAAACACAACATCGCTACTGCGGTATTTTGTCTTTTCGCAACAACGGCAGGTGCAGCGGAAATCTACAGCGTCAAGGCATTACTTATGCAGGCATTGAGTGCGCCAGATGGCAAAGCCCGTGGAGTCGTGGGGGGTAAAGAAGCGGATGCCATTCACTCGGCAACAGGCGCATCCGATCCGGTCAGGGCTGAGGTATTAACGCTCAAGCGGTTCAAACAGGAGGGGTGTAGCCGCCTAGCTGTTAAGTTGATTCAGCCTAACACGCCAACAAAATCGGGGGCTAAAACCGACTTTGCGCTGAACTACGAGCTGAATCTATGCCAAAACGGAATGCCGCCGACAGAAGGGATGGATTTGGGGGAAGTGTCAAAAATCGTGGGTGGGAAGCACGATTGAAGGGTTGAGCGATGGGTATCCATGAAGGAAATAAAGTTGCAGGTAATAAATTTTCTGATGAAATCCTAACACTTCGTGACCGCCTGTTCTTCGGCCTAACCGGATGCTGGCAATTTCCTGAAAAGGCTATCGACGCAGCCTGCTTAGATGTCCGCTTCCAACTTTCTCGAACCGTTGCTTTCGAACCCAAGTGAATCGGTGATGGCTCAAGCCTCATCGGCAGCTGGCGCTTCAAGTAGAATCACAGTCCAACCGCAGTCCCTCAATTTCTGAACTTGTAACTCAGGCGCTCGCTCTCGGTTCATCGCTAGGCACAATAAATGGGACGGGCGCGATACCGCAACATAGAGATTTCGATAAAGAGCGCGCAGGGACTCCGATGCCTTGGGATTAAGATGAACACCACTGGCAATGTTTTCAAGGGTAGCTTCCAAGTCGTGGGACTTTGTCCGGCCTCCGTATGCCTCAAGGACCAAAGTAGCCAAGTGTGTCTCGCCTTTCACCGATGCAATCGTGCCAACACGAATTGAGACCGCCCGTCCCTCTTGAACGACAATGTGGTCATTCGACGCACCGGCTACGGTTGCTTGAACTGCGACCACCTCGAAGGCTCGAAGCGCGCCGAATGATGCCCGGTCGATACCTGTAGGCAGAAGCCCGCTCAGCTTGGCGAACATCAAGTCAATAGTCATCGGCCAGTTCGCCGCAGTCGTATGGCCGAGCCCCGTTGTAAGATCACGGCAAAGTGCCCGCACAGGTACTGCATCAACTCCGCCTTCCTGCAGCTTACGAAGCAGGTAGCTCGCATCTCGAATGTCAGCGATAGCAGGGCACTTGGCAGCGCGCAATGCGAGCAAGATGGCCCGCTTAACGTCACGAACCCGATATTCCAAGTTAAAGGCAGTTTGAGCAAGAATTTGAGGGTCTGCCAAGAGTCGAAAGATACTTTCCTCACCCTGTGGAGTGCTAGAAGAGGCTATGTAGCTGGGCCAGTAATCGACTATATGCCGGCCTGCAAGGCTCTTCGATTCGCCCTGCTTCCGCGCGCAAACCGCCTTCACGGTGCCACGACTAAGCTCGTCGTCCGAAAAAGTATCAAGGACAAGTTTTCCGAAGGCATCAATAACCGAAGTGACAGCTTTGGTATCGTAGAGCATGAGAACCGGCTGGTCACCACCTGTTGCAGTCGACGCCACCGCCTCGCCATGCTCCTGAACGGACCTAACTACCGATGCAATCGACTCAGGAAAGCGTTTGGTTGTTGTGACGTTTAGGTGGCCAGCTCGGGGAAATGTTAATTTGGCTGCATCCGCACCGGAACTCAGGATACGCTGATTACGATCACCATATCGCTGAACGACTACCGTATCGTCAAACAGTCTCGAAAGGAGGGATTCCTGCGCCCAGCTTGTATCCTGCATCTCGTCAATAAGTACGAGCGGAAATCGATGTGATAGGCGCTTCGGGAACTCAGGGAACCGAACCAGTAGCCGCTCAGCGAACGCGAACATATCGTCGAAACGAAACACCCCCCTTGCTCTCAGCTGGTCTTTCAGGGTTTGAGCCTCAGCTCGTGAGTCCGTGCCCTCCCCTGGAAGATTGCCCTCTTCCCATCCCAGTGTAAGACTCGCACCCTCATACCTTAGCGATGCGATTGCTTGTGGCCCCTGATGAGGATTTCTGTCGACCCAACTCCGAAGTTTTCCTTTAGTCTTCAGTAAAGAGAGAGCGCGCGCGGCGAAGATGTCGTTGTCGATGACATCCACTGCCTCACCGTCGCTGCGAAGCATTGGAAGCGCCAAGAATTGGTTCACAAATGCGTGGATGGTCCCGACAAAATGCGGGTATCCAAGCAGCCTCGCACCTGCATGGTTTGCGCCAAGCCGCCTCGAAATTTCTCCCCGAGCCACGTTTGTGTGACTCAGGACGCAGATGCCACGGTTGCTGTGCTTCCATTTGCCGGCCATTAAGAGCAGCTTTGCAGCTAGCATCGTCGTTTTCCCGCTGCCCGGTGCCGCCTGAATGTCCTTTGAGTTAGCCTCAAGAAGAACAGCGCGCCTTTCGGCGTCCCCGAAATCCAGTGTAGGAAATATTGCAGCGAGCTGAGCCAAGTCTTGCTCTGTCAGTACAGGAACGGTCATGCAACTGCCTCAGTGGCTGGTGCAGTCGGGGTCGTGGGGTCAGAGGTGCCGGTCAAGTGTCTCAACGCGGCCTTGAGATACGCCGGTAGCGCATTCAACAGTTCGTCGCCGACACCATAGTCACCTGTCCTGATTAGTTTCGCTGCGTACTGGGCGACGACCGCCTTAGAAGCAGCCTTTTCGTAGAGCGGCTGGTATATCTCCGTAGCTAAGCCATCCGTCACAGCATGCTTTGCCCGCAAAGCGGGCCAAGCAGCAGTGGCGCCAGCAAGGGCGATAGCTTCATCTTCCACGGTCAGGCGCTCCCCCTTGGACTTCTCAGTTTCACCCAACGCCGTCGCAAGGAACATCAACTTTGCCAATCCTGTCATCGCAAGGTCATATTCGAAAGTCCAGTAGTTTGATACGAAGACCTTCACCGCTGGATCATCAGCCGCCTCTACTCGGTCAACTTTACGCTTGACGGCTGCTGCAGCCTCACCTGCGGCATAGTCTTCCTCAAAGCGCCTACCCTTCTTGGGTTTAGTGACGTACGTCGCAATATTTGGAACGATGTCTCGGTCGGTTATGCACACGACGGGCACGGGCATCGACTCACAGGCAGCCGCGCGCTGAAAAATTCTAGCGTAGTGATACAGTCCAACATCGCCAACGTTGACGATAGAAACTCCGTACTTCGAAAACGACAGCCCAGCCATTTCTGCAATTGCGGGCAAAAGCAGCGATTCTGCAGGGCCTTCGACCACAGCTACGCCCCGGGCGAAGAAAAGATTGGACTTTGTGGCGTCGATGAAACGGCGAAGATACTCGTAGTCTGCCCGCGCAAGTTTAGTTTCCTCTGGACGAAGAGGGTAGGTCTTAGCCTTGTGCACTAGAGTCATCGACTCGATGGCAGCACCTGCTGCAAGCGATGGGCTATGAGTGGTTATCACCACCTGAACAGGGCGTTGATCGGCCACTGGCTGTTGCTGAATGAGATCCATGACACGTTCCTGCAACTGAGGATGTAAATGTGCTTCTGGTTCCTCAACAAGCAACAGCCCAAGCTCATCCCCACTGCTGCGAAGCAGAACCAACTCAGTTGCCATGAACAAAGCGTTGTTGTACCCAAGACCTCTAAAGCACCTCTCACTGGCATCAACGCTTTCGGGAGGTAATAGACCCAGCTCAAAGCGCTCAAGAATTTGGGTAAGGCTAGCGTCGCCTGCAATGCGAATCTGCGACGCGAGCGAATCGCCGGCTAATGCCATGCGGCTAAGGTAATTGTCGTTAATGTCGGTCTGAACTGCTCCGATAGCGGCATGGCCGCCAATCTGGTGCTGTGCTTGATTCATCATGCCAACTAGTGTTTTTGCAGGAACAGTGGGATTGCTCGGGTCGAAGTCGCTATTGTCTTGGTCGACCATGAGCGCATGAGCTCCAAGTATCTGCGAAAGCCTTGATTGCCGACCTGGACGCAATTCGGCCTCGGCGTCACGTAAGGGGCGCAAGTAGGTTGCGCGCACAAGCTCACGTACCGCAGAACCAATTTCTGGCTCGGTGCCGTTTTTGCCTGACCGAGTAATAGTATCGACGCGTGCTCTACGCCCCGCTTGCGGAGGATGTCGCCGCGCCTGCAGATTCAAGATCAGGCTCCGAGTCCCATCAGTCTCGTAGGTCAGCCATTCCAAGACGGCACCTTCCTGTTCATGTGAGAGGCCGCGAAGGGTGGCCTCGATAACAAGAGTATCTGCCCTGCTGGTACCTCGGACGTGAAAGTCGTACTCCAAGATTCGAACAGCTTCGAAGCTAGTTGTCCACAGCAGGAGCCGAATAGCATCGATGATGGCTGTCTTGCCGGCATCGTTCTCACCAATTAGTATATTCATTCCAGCGTTGAGCCGCCAGTCAAGGACTGGTGCGCTAGCGCCGTCGCCGAACGCTCGGAAGTTCTGGGCGTGAACGCGGTGTAGGTACATAATTTCCTCCTAAATCGGTTATAGGCGCGCCCCAACCATCGTTAGGAATCATCATCGCCGTATTTTCAACACTCTTACCAGCGGCTGCCGAATCGGCTCTGAGCTATCCTCAACAACCGTCGAGCAAGTTCAATGCAAATTTAAGCTTGAATCGCTTCCAGTTCACTGAGTACGCCGCTGCTCATAAACATCTCCTTGTAGCTCTAAATTTTAGACTGAAAGATGTCTACTGGTTTTGGGGTGATTCAATCTGCGCATCCGAGACAACCGCGCATAATCTCACATAAGACTCTCTTGCATATTGAGGTTCTATCATATTCGCAAAGTCGATTAAGCCTTTCAGATGACGAAAGAAGCCTCCAACGCTATCGAAGCATCTCTTGCTCACATGCTGATCTGGTCCGAACTTTTCGAGGTAATAAAGATGTTGTCGGATTCTGTCTTTGAACGGACGAGATAAACGCGGCAAGTCTCCATCGACGAGCAACCCAAGCACGATCTTACGTGCACCAGGTGGAATAATGGCAGTCTTTTGACGATTCAACATCAAGCCTCGCTTGATAAGTAAGTTTGCAATCTCTTGGATAAGTAGAGATGCTTGTTGTCGGTCAAAATCATTACGTGTGGAGAACGTTAAATCGTCACTATAGCGGGTATATTGCAAACCAAACCTATTGGCGATAGACAATATTTTCTCATCAATGTCTCGCATAGCAAGATTTGCCAGCATCGGGCTGGTCGGCGCTCCTTGAGGAAGAATCCCCATGTAAGGATGGTTGTAACTCTCAATGACACGATTACGTTTTTTTACTCTTCCAGAAGGTATCTGGTAACGTGGGAGAACAAAATTTGGCGGTACGTCGTGCTTTGGGCGATACGTACACAATCTAGCCATTTCAAAGGAAACTAGGGGTTGGTACCCAAGACTATGAAAAACACGATAGGCCTGCATCTCGGAAATGCTGCCAAAGAAATCCAAGATATCTAGTTTTACCATCCATTTGGCACCGCAGTGCTTCTCTGCACACTTCACGATGCTGTTGCCCGGACTGAATGCATGACTTGCCCCATGCACAGGAACTGACCGCAAGACATGTACTGCTATCCAACGTTGCACACGGTAGAGATCAGGTGTTGGAACGCTGATCTTCCTGTATCGGATGGTTTTCTCAGGACCATTAACTCTTTTTCGAATTTTGAAGTGTCGATATTGATGGCAACAGGAACCGGTCAGCAGACCTCTTAGAGCGACATAATCAACCCCGGTTCTCAGAGCTAGATGGCCCAACGTCAGAATTGCTGGAAGCTTATGAGGACCTTCCACGACCGCTATGGTTTGCGCAATGGCAGCGTCGATTGTTTCCTTAGACAGCCCGTGTTCCTTGGCATTCATGCGGTAGTGTTGAGAAGACCACATATCAGTTACTTCGACACGACTGTGGACGCTGAGCACGGCTCAGCCCCAAGTCCTCCGCAGGAGAGTTGAGTCGTGCTCAACATCCGCAATGCGTAGGCTTCTACGAAGGGTAGCGGAACTCCGCACCCCAACAAAAGCAAGCTATACAAGCTAGGCCTGATCAACATGCTCCGGTAAACACTAACTAACAAGGTGGCTTCTCAACGAGTTCGGATAATAAACATCTTCTCCACATTCAGGAAGCACTTTCCTAAAGTGCTGTCGGGTGCGGATAGCGCCCCTTAGCTCCGCATAGCCCGAATCAGTCAAGCGGTATTTCGGTGTTACATAACCTGCATTAATACATTTTTCGAGTAGCGAGTTGCATTCATCGACGGTCATTGCTAATGAATAACAAAGGCTTGATGGTGTCCGCGCGCCCTTGGAAATTAAGGCTAACAAGGTCAGTACGGCATACGATAACGGGTGTTGAAAAACCGATGGATTTACCGCAGCAAGCCTTTTATGCCCGACAGAGAGCAGAACACTTACTGAATCTCGACTGACGATTTCCGGGGGAAATACTGAGCGAGCATCTCCGATAACAACGCGATTCGGAAAGAGCGGAAACCACGGACGTTTGGGTATATGCGGTGCCCAGAGCATGGCAGGGGTATTATTTGGACAGCCATGCTCAAACACCATCAATGCGCCAATATTCCCATATCCGCAAATTAGGTTAGGCCTTGATGTCTTTATGCCATATTTCTTGAATAGTTCGCTTAGTGGTTTTTTAAGCTTTTGCGGCTGAATATCAGCCAAGGTTGGACAAAAGTATTTGTATTTAACATTTGGCTTAACTCGGCTCTTCTGCACGTAGCGCAATCCAGCCTCGCTGACTGCATAACAAATAACCTCAAACTTTAGGTAACCCAGCGATACCCAGGATTTGATTGTTGAATCTCTCCACATCGCTGATAGAAACGATGAAGTTTGACTTCCGCTGCCCAGAACATCATCAATCATAAAGATGGCGCGACAGTTCACCTTGCGCATGCTCTCGATTGTTGGGTGATTAAGTAATCTTTTGGGGTAGGCCTTTGCTAGATTTCGGAGAAATGATGCTACTCGTCCTTCACTACCAATATCTGCTCCACGCGTTACCGCGTCGGTACTCATCGAGCCATCAGGACCACAACCGACTTTGAAGTAACTGTCCAAACAATCTTTTGATAGTTCTCGTACAGCAAATAATGCGATAGGTCCCTCTATTTCATCCATCCGCCGCAAAATCAAGCTCTCAATGGCTCTTTCGAATTCACTATGAGAAACCAGTGTTAGCATCGACAGAAAGTCACGAGCTAGCCGTCTATCAGCTTCGTCGAATTGATTTAGCCACAGCTGACCACTCTCGGTAAGAGCCAGCCTTGATGAAATCTCAGATGCTTGTTCGGTTTTCATCGAAATTTAGAGAGAATGCAGTAGTGCCAATATACCATCTTGGGCGTGTGCAAGAAATTTCGTGTACAAATGAATAGCTATTGGCTACAAAAGTGACGATTCGAAAAAGTTGTAAGCGGACACCCGAGCCGGCGGCACCGACTGCCTTTTCAGGAAATCGCCAGCGTCTGGCCGAAATGCGGTCGCTCCCAACTTCGTCCTCGACCGTCCAGAATGGCACTAAGCTGGCCATGGATCCAGTGATTTTACCGCCTGCTTATGAGCTAATTGCTACCAGTCAAAATCGTAGTAATTATAGAGTCGGCCATCAAATAAATTACAAATCCGTTCACCCTGAGCCAAGTAAGCCCCTTATTCACGTGGCAAGGCGTTAGCAGAAAACAGTACTCTCTTGCCTACTGATTGCTGTTTAACCATCCTTATGGCTTTGCAATACATTGAATATTAATAAATAAAAATCTGTTTCTTGAGAGCTTGTCGAAGAGCCATGTGATTCAACAGACTCACCACGCACGAGAAACTGTTTACTGGCCGACTCAGTGTCGTAACGGGTAGCGGGTTTGCGATTGAGATCGGTGGCGGATTACCTTGAAATCGGCATCCACCCCTAAAACCCCGCCTCTATAATAAAACGTGAATCCAATCCATCTTCAATCGAACTGCTGATTTCCAAGCGGTTTCGGGCGCGCGTAATCCCCACATAGAACAATCGCCGCTCTTCTTCTTCGGTGGAATCCGGGTGTGGCAAATTGCCATTTTCCGCGCCAATAATCCACACACTGTCGAACTCCAGACCTTTACTGCCGTGCAAGGTGGATAGCACTACGCCGGTGGCGTTGGTACGATCTGTTGTTCTCGATAGCGTATTTAAGCGTTGCGCCAACGATCCTTTAAGCCTGGCAATAATGCCGGCCAATTTTTTCACCAGATTACCGCGATCTTGTTTGGCATGCTGTGCAAGCCAGTTGGATGCCGCATAGATGGCAAGCGTCGTATTGCCATCCGCTATTTGCCTCCGCCATTCAGCGTATCCACGCCGCGCACTCTCAATGGTCTTTCTGGTACGCACATCGTTTTCGGGTGCGTGGATCAAGATTCTTTCCAGCATTTGCCCGCAACTTTTATCGTCATGATGCAAATTAAGCAATTCCGACTTGATCCCGCAAACCGACAATGCATTGGCCATACCCGTCCAGCCGTCCGATTGTATGCTTTTAAGCAATCCAACCAAGGCACTGCCCGTCACACCATCCCAAACAGATTTTCCACCTGAAAGCGTATAGTCAATGCTGCTTGCCAGCAATTCTGCCTCAACCACTTCCAGCAAACTATTGGTGCGTGCGAGTATTGCCCAACCTTGGCCGGCAGATTTCTTTATCGCCTCAACAACAAGGCTGGCTTCGTCGCTTCTGTCTGCGGCGCGATGTGTCTTGACGATGCCGCTTGCGTCGCGGGCGGCTTCGATGGCTTTGTTGGCTCGGTTCGGGTTGTTGGCAATCAAACGGGCTGCGTGAGCCAAGATATTAGGTGCGCAGCGGTAATTGATTGGCAGCGTGATTTCCTGGGCAACCAGCGTTTGCGAAACGCGGAGCATTCCCGCGTAGCCCAGCGCATTCCGAAACGAGTACAGGCTTTGATCGTCGTCGCCAACAATCGTGACCTCAATGCCAGCCATGCCATGTTCAATCACCCATTGCGCCTGCACCTCGTCCGCATCCTGAAACTCATCAGCCAGCAACCAGCGCACGGCAAGCGGCTTGATGCTCTCGTCTCGAAACCCATTAACGACAGTCAGCAAAATATCGGCGAAATCCATTCCGTGTTCTGTGGCAAGCAAATGCTGGTAGGCATTGAACACATCCTCGATGCCGGGATCGCTGAATATGGTCTGCCCCAACCTTGATTTGGCGCGATCAATGGCGGAAAGCACCTTGTCAAAAGGTACATCACATTTGTATTGTGAGTAACACCGTCTAAGCAACCCCATGCGCTCGCCATCCGATAGCAGCTTCATGCTTGACAGGTGTGGCAACCGTCGAATCTGCGACAGTGCCACCGAATGAAATGTCCCGACCGCCAGACGCTTTGCCTCGCGTTCCCCGCATAAGTGCAGAATTCGCGACTTCAGTTCAGCGGCTGCATCGCGTGTGAACGTAACGGCGCACAACCGCCCTGTTTTATTTTCACTGAGCAACCGGGCTGCTCGCATGGATAGTACGCGTGTTTTTCCTGACCCTGGACAGGCAAGCACCGAACAATGCCCTAGCGCATTAACCGCTCTGGCTTGTTGCTGGTTGAGTTGCAAGTCAGGATACGGACTCAGTGACGGTCAGCGCTTCACCCTCGGCGGGAATGGTTTTGGCGGCTTTCGTGGCTTTGGCGCTTTTTTGTTTGGCAACGGGGGCCTCCTCATTCAAGGGGCTGGTGTTATCCGCTTCGCTTGGTGGCGCGCCATCAACTTCGGCCAGTTTTCCAGCTGCACGGAAAGCACGGTTGGTAATGTTTTTTATTTCGGCGGCAACCCCGATCATTTTCCTGCGCCATTGTCTTTCCAGGCTGGCCTTTGCGTCGTCATCAATAAATCCGGCAAACCATGCCGAGTGAACAAGGCAGAGCAACCCATCAAGTTCCGAGATTATTTGCAAATATTGACCGGCTTTGTTGCAGGTTAGCTTGGCTTCGACTTGTTTTGTGTGGGTGTAATTCAGTCGGCCAATCTCGATACCATTGTCCTCAGCGATCTTCTTGATCCGCGCGCCTTCATTGCGCAGATTCGCAAGCGCATTGTTAATCAGGTGATCGACGGCACCGTTGATGGTCATCATTTCGCTGGCGTTTTTGACCAGTGTCGGCAGCACGGCGCTTAGATTGCGCATTGAGACGGCGCAGTCATCGAAGGCCGTCTCATAGACCAATTGGGCTGGTGTCGTATAAAGGGTTGTGTCTCGAATGACAAATGGATTACTGAACTCCAGGTATTTTTTTGGTGTTCTGATTGCACCTTTCGCAGCCTTTTTCTCTTCCATATAACGCTCCATTAGTGAATTGAACGGATTTTGCCACGGGCAATCATGCTTCAAACATCCATATAAATCCTCGAAATACCTTGCAGATTTGCAAGGTATTTCGAGGATTTATATTTTCACTTGCCCAATAATTCCCATACGCGCCACAGACGCTCCACAGCGCATGTGGGACTTTTAGGCAGTTCGGCTGGCTGCGCTCAGTCGTACTGGAAACGCGCCACAGTCGCGCTACGGGCGTGCCGGATTTTCGTGCTGTTGCGATGATTTGTTTCACCCGTTCTGCAAACGCTCTACAGAGCATGTGAAATTTTTAGGAGGAATGATGCTGACAGTTGGATTGGATATTGGTTACTCGAATCTCAAGATTGTTTATGGCGACAACACCGAGGTGTCGCCCAAGATGATTAAGCGTCCAGCTGGTGCAGCCCCATTGGATCATCTTGGGCAGCGAATTATGGGCAACGACGATTCATTGCACGTATTGGTAGATGGCAAGGAGTTTGCTGCGGCGGTGAGTCACGACCGCATTGAGAATTGGCCGCGTGAACTGCATAAAGATTACACCGCAACGGAATCTTATCGCGCCTTGTTTAACGCCGGCTTGCTTTTAACGGAAATGAGCGAGATTGATTGTGTGATAACGGGATTGCCGACTAACCAGTATCTGGATGCTGAATTGCGTGAGCATTTAACGAAAATCATGCGCGGCGAACATCAGATCACGCCCCGGCGCAAGGTGGTGGTACATGACGTCAAAATCGTACCCCAGCCACTGGGCGGCTTCGTTGACTGGATGCACGGCCTGGATGATCCCAGCCAGATTGAAGATTCCAGTGTGCTGGTGGTTGACCCCGGCTTTTTCTCAGTTGATTGGGTGTTACTGGTAAATGGTGAATTCAAGCGTGCTTCCTCTGGCACGAGCCTTGATGCTACCTCGGTGGTTTTGGATGAAGCCGCAGCCATGATTGCACAGGATCACGGCGGCAATCCCGGTAGAAGCAAGCTGGAAAACGCCGTCAGAGCTGAACGCTCCACTGTCTCTGTGTTTGGTGAGCGCATTGAGATCGCGCCCTACCTGGCTGACGCATCGGCAAAGGTTGGACATATTGCGTGCTCACAGATACAGGAATCCTTGCGCAAGGAAAATTCCAGTATTGATCAGATCGTCCTTGTCGGGGGCGGTGCGCCATTCTTTGAAGCGTCCATCAAAGAAGCGTTCGCCAAAACACCTATCAACCTGGCAAAGGAGGCTGTGTTTGCAAACGCAAGAGGCTTTTGGCGCGGCGGTGCGGCCTGACATGCGCATCACGGTCAATTATTTTGAGGGGCATTCCGAGCTACAGGCCGATCTGTCTGCGTTGCCACTGCGCGCGCGTGCTGAACGATTACGGATGCTGGCCTCAATGGGGCTGTCTGTTTTGGGCGGCAAGATTGTGCATGTTGATGTTGCCAGGGTCACTCCTGTCATTGATGGATGTGGTGCAGCGGCGGTCAAAATTTCGCTTGAGCCAGCGCCAGAACAGCCAGAAACCGAACGGCCTGCAACCCAAGCCATTGTGAAGAGCGTCTTTGGTCAATTTTAGGAGGCGCTGATTGTGTTGCTCGAACTTATTGAGTGGATTGGCTGTGCGACTGGATTGTGTGGCGCGGCTCTGTTGGCGTTGAACAATCGCTACTCCGGTTGGGGTTTTGTGTTGTTTCTGGTATCGAATGTCGCGTGGATATATTTCGGTTTGCTCACCCATGCAACGGGCATGGTCGTCATGCAAGTCGGCTTCACCGCGACCAGTTTGATGGGCGTTTGGCGTTGGATGATCGTAACCAGATAGTTATCCACAAAAACCGTGGGTATGTCTGTGGGCAGGGCATCTAACTATGCATTGCGAAAGGGGAAATCGGCATTGAGTGGTGATTGGGCAATATCCAGAAAATTAGTCGAACGAAAAATCGGCCGCCATCACATTGCCTTTTTTAAGGCTGCCATTCTTGGTATGGATATTGGCGAAATGTCTGATCGCTATCTTGAGACCGGGATGGATTTGCGTCGCGCAAAAACAACACTGACCTGGATTCGGGATACGCTCAGACAGGCTGCGCTGCGAAGCGGGAAGCATCGCGAAGCCCATCTCATCAGGATGCACATTGGTGCGGGCGGCGGGGAATCCGCACTCTCCCCTGCCCCCACCCTTGATGATTACCGCGCTGAGTTTGATCCCGATGGATTCTTTACAGAAAAAGAACTTATTCGCTCTTACCTGGATGCCTACCCACAGACAGTCGATACCAAGCAAAAGAAAAGGCAACGACTGATCGACAAGCAGTTGCTTGCGCTAAAGTGGATTGAGCCGCTGATTACTACCGATCCGATGCGTGAGGACTTGATCGCGGCCTGGTTTGACCCGGTGATCTCCAACCGTTTGGTGTTGGCTGGCTTGCCGACAATAGGACATTTAATCAACAGGATCGCTGTACGTGGTTATCGCTGGTGGATTGACGTGCCAAGGTTGGGCAACAAGGGCGCGGCGCGAATTGTGGCGTGGCTGCAAGGTTACGAATCATCGCTAGGCGCATTGCCACAACGCTCACTTGTCCCTGCGCGCACGGTAGCACCCTTATTGCGAAATCAAGAGCGAAATAGGGAAACGCGCGTTGTACCACTGGAGGCATTTGCCGTACCCGTTGATCTGGATGGTACGGTTGGATCGAATCGTTATCATGGCGTGCCGCGTATTGCTGCCGCAAACGACTATCAAGCCGTGTTTGCCTGGCTTGCCACAAAGTCCGGCAATCCAAACACTCAGCGCGCCTATCAGAAGGAAGCAGAGAAGATGCTGTTGTGGGCGATTATTGAGCGCAACAAAGCTTTGTCTGATTTGACAGTTGAGGATTGCGCATCCTATCGAGACTGGCTGTCCATGATAGGCAGAACCGAACCCGACAACTGGCCTTTTCGCATCACGCAATCTGAATGGATTAGCGCAAAAAAGAGGGAGCGGCACGATCCGGCATGGAAGCCGTTTGATGGGGCGCTATCGCCTGGCAGCGTTCGGTACGCACTGACTGTTGTCGGCAACCTGTTTGAGTGGTTGGTGCGTGTGCAGTATTGCTCATTCAATCCGTGGAGTGCAGTGTCCAAATCGCTGGTTGCTGCTGATTCCCAGTCAAATCCTGATGTCGAATTCATGCGGGCGTTTTCTGCGGGGCAGTGGAATTATTTGATGGCTTGTTTGCATCAACTACCTGCCACCAACTATTCAGCGAGATTACGTTTTGTGCTGCCATTCGCCTACGCAACCGGCCTGCGTATATCCGAGCTGGTTGATGCAAAAGTATCGCGCATGTACACGATGCCGCTCTCAAATGAGATCGGTGTACGCTGGATGCTCAAAGTTTGTGGCAAAGGGGGTAAATGGCGCGCTGTGCCACTTTCCAGCGAAGTCATACAGGCGTTACAAACCTATTTCGAGTATCGCGGGTTGAGCCTGGACATCACCAGCAATCCACCAGACACCCCGCTTGTTTCAAGCGAGATCGGGACAGGTTCTGTGACGACCAGCGCGCTATCCAAGTCCTTGCGCTCATTTTTTGGAGAGATTGCACAATTTCTGATGATGGATGGCAAGCATATCGAAGCCAAGGCATTTAATCGCGCCACAGCACATTGGTTGCGCCACACTTGTGGAAGTCATTTGGCACTATCTGGTGTGCCGCTCAATATCGTCCAGCGTTTGCTTGGGCATACCAGTCTGCAAACGACCAGCATATACACGGACACCTCCGATGAAAATCTGTGGCGCGCGGTTGAGTTGGCTGGATTTTGGGGCACAAATGAGACTAGACTTTAGATCATCACGACGTGGTTATGTACTGGAATTGAGCCGGGATTTGCTGGGCGACTACGTTCTTAGACGACATTGGTTTGGGCTGACCAACAGACGAGGCGGAATGAAACAGCAGGTCTTTGTTGAAGAAGAGGATGCCATGCGTGAGGTTGCTAAAATTGAGCGCAGTCGAATGAGACATGGGTATCAATTGAAATAAAATGGAATGATGCGCTTGCGAGACTGCTAAAAGATGGACAAAAGCGGCAAGGCGTAACACTGCTGTGTTGTAGCGAGTTGCCGACAGAGCCAGCTCGGCGATCAGGTGCTGAATGCTGCCTGCGAGTTGGAGTTGCGAGGCGAGAAGTTCTGTTGGTGAACGAACCGGCAAGCCCTCCATGAATGGCGGGTAGCGCGGTATTTTTTGCAGGCACTCAATCTGCTTGGCCGACGCGAGCTGGTTGATTTGCACAGCATCATGCGCGCTCGGCAAAAAGCGGGCGTTATAGTTTGCAACCCAAGCAAGTAATTCAGCATGCCAGAAACCCGCACTTCGCCAAGTAACGTCGAGATGAAGCCGTCGGTCGCGACAGGCCGTTTTCTGGGATGCAACCAATCAAGCATCCATTCATGAGTTGCCGTTTATCGATTTAAACCGTGACAATTTTCTACAAGAATTAGCCTCTTGTTTCCAGTGAGTGTTAGCAAAAACGATGTAAATCTCAATTGAAAGGTTGTTTAAATAGTCAATATCTACTGCGGCAGAAATGAAAACCGAGATAAATATGCTCTAAAATTAGCCAAAATGCGCTAAATATAAAATATTCTCCTTGAATTTCTGAAATATATCCCCCATTTAGTGTAGGTCAATTTTTAAGGAGAAATTCATGTCCGATGCACAATCCAGCTTCACATCGTTTCACAGCACCATCCGGCTCGATCCTAAAAACAATGAAATGCTTCGCGAAAAACGTGACACACTACTCAAAAATTTGAAGGATAAAATCAACCCGGCAGCACCTTCATATTCGACATTTCATCAGGGTAGTTATGAGCTCAGTACAGGGGTAAATCCATTGGGTGGTGATCCTGACATGGATGTCGGTATCATCTTCGATTGCCAGCCTGAAGATTATGGTGATCCGGTCGTACTGAAACGCTTTGTCAGAAATGCCCTTGAGTATATCAATCGCACTGTACGGATACGCAAACCCTGTGTAACCGTCGAGTACCTGAAGGGCGGTGAACGCGAGATGCACATCGATTTAGCGATCTATTGCACAAATAGTTCAGGTGTAACGCAATTAGCGCGAGGACGTGAGAGTGACCCTACCAACACAGACTTTCGTTATTGGGAAACATCCGAACCTAAAAAACTCAACACCACGATCATTGACGCTTTCAGCGGCGCAGATCGTGAGCAGTGGCGACGCGTTGTGCGTTACCTGAAACGCTGGCGTGATATCAAGATCGGACACAAAAACATTCCCAGCATCGCGCTGACCGTGGAAGCCATTCAGCAATTTAAGGCAGTTTACGACAAGGTGGATGGTAAGCATCGTGACCTGATCGCCATGCGCGACATGCTTGACCGGATTTTGAGCCGTTGGGTTGGTAAACGATTGCAGGTTGGTTTGCCTGTTGAGCCGTACTGTGACCTGCTGGAAAATGTGACTGATATCCAGATAGAGGATTTCAAGACTAAGCTCACGAAGTTGCGTGATGTACTGAACGATGCCGACAAGGAGGCGGATACGCACGAAGCCTGCAAGCTGTTGCAAGGACAGTTTGGCGTTGATTTTCCTGTTCCGGAAAAAAGCACCACTACGCAAAAGACCGCCAGTGCAATCTCATGTAGCGGCCTTTCCGCGTGACACCCGAACAGTCTGCCTTCAAGGAGGCTGTTGAGTCCGCACTATTGCAAAATGGTGCGGAGGATCTTGTTTTTACGGTCGATGAAAACAAGGCGGAATGGCATTTCAAGCTTAAGTGCAATGGCCAGTCTTGGCCACTGTTTCTGCGCACGTACACTTGGAGCCTGATTCCCTTGCCTTTTTTGTACTGGGATAAACCAGAGCCGGTTTGGGGTTGGCCTCACACCGGGGATGACGGTTCGATCTGCGCCTTTGATAAACAGGGTATCGATTATGATGCAGAAAACCATGAAGGAGTAATTCGGCAGATTATTGATACAAGCATGCAAATGTTAATGAGTCACCATGCGATGAATGAGGCAGAACGTTTGCATGCTTTCGCTGATGAACTGGAGAGCTATGCACGTAAGGTTGGCATTCACGCACTTACTCTTGATGCGCCACTCCGTGGGTTCAAACGTGTTCATGCTGCGGTTACTCCAAAATCCAAAGGATTGGGGCAGATAGAACGTATCAATAGTAGTGAGGTGATCAGTAAAACGCAGCGACATTCGCTTTTCGTTTTCGATGTGGATATTGGTGATTTACCCCCCTTGGTTAATAAGCCTAGCTTTGATTGGTGGAATAGTCTTTGTCAGCGCCTTCCGGTTAAATCGCGTTGCCGCTTGGAGAAAAAAAGGGGGTGTGGTGTCATCCTGCGTGTGCCCAATCGTTTTGGTGGCGCTCATATATTATTGTACTGGGGGGGAAATAAAGTACGCAGCCAGCACTTCCAGATTTACAGGCTGGAATCTGCCTATCACGAATACCTAACACGCCGGGTTGGACAGCACAGCCTTTCGCGCAGGGTGGCCGTTATCGGTGTTGGTGCGGTAGGTTCTCGTGTTGCCGAACACCTTGCCCTCACGGGAATTAAGCATCTGACACTTGTCGATTCAGATGACATGAGTGCCAATAATTTGGGACGTCATGTACTGTCGCGCAATTTTTTAGGCATGAATAAAGCCTTTAGCATGGCAGCCCATTTGTGTAATCGTATGCCAGGAATCGACATTACCCCCTTCGATTGTTCATTCCGCAAGTGGTTGACCATTGCTCAACCAAATGACTTTGATGTCATCATTCTGGCCATAGGCAATCTTGCAGAGGAAAGACTTTGGTATCGTCGAGCATGGCGTGAGGGTTGGACTTGCCGTCTGGTCAGCACGTTTGTTGAAGCAGCTAACCTTGGAGGGCATGCCATCTCTATGCAACCTAGTGAGCCGGGGTGTCTGGAATGCCTCTATGAAGCTGAAGATCCGGCAGCATTGGGTACTCTGCGCACCGTTATGCTTGAACCTGGGCAATCTTCCTCACAGGAAATCAGTGGATGTGGCGCTTTTACACCCTATTCGGCCATCACAGCGACTCGAACTGCCTTGTTAGCGGCGGAGTTGGCATTGCCAGGGGCCGCAATTGGCTACCATCGATGGGCAGGATCGGATGAAAGTGCGGCAGCATTGAATCTTCGTCCGAGCAGCTTCTGGCATGCTTTGCGGGAGGGAAGAACTCTTCCTTTTATAACAAGGGAGTCATATCTTCGTGATGGTTGTCCATGCTGCGGCAATTGAGCAATGGTAACCGGGCTTGGCAAATTTCAGCGGAGATACGTGGCAGCCTATCCGCTGATTTCATCCAATCACTTACTCGCTGGTGTCAGCGAGGCAGATTTGCGCGTGAAGCCGGAGGGCTTGTTCTCGGCTTCATCGATATCGACACAGGCGGCCTGTTGGCCGATTCAATCACCACGCCGTGCTGGGGTGATAAACGCAGCCGCTACAGCTTCTACCGTGGTCACGGTCATCAAGTCAAGGCAACACAGTGGCATCGCAACACCGACGGGCATGGAACGATATTGGGCTTGTGGCACAGTCACCCGGAGGCCATACCGAATCCATCCGATACTGACTGGAATGACTTGGCCAATATGCTGCGTCATGGTACTTACAGCGGATCTGGACTTATTTATCTCATTGTCGGCACCGAGCATATCGGTCTTTGGTTCGGACAGCGCGACGGAAAAATACACGCATTAGGAACGATTCAACTATGAAAAGCATTTCACACAAAATAATTGACACAATCAAAGAAGTTTTTATCCTGTACATCAACGCACGATTTGTTCGAGGAACGGGATCTCGCCTCATGTCAGCAGGGTTGGTCATCTTCTTTTATTTGGCCAGTTCCAACGTTGATGGTTCGCTTGCTATCAATGTTTCAGGGGTGTCTCTGGGAGGAAAGATAAGCAGTGTGGAAATCCCCGGCTTTTGGCATTTGGTCGCTTCGGTTCTTATTCTGACTGGTGCATCATGGATGCTTCGCACTGAACACCAGCAACGGAAGCGCGAGGAGGAAGAAAGCGATCGCAAGGTCGTGCTGGCGGTGCAGATCGAGGGATACAGTAATGTCATTCAGTCGCCAGTAACTTCATCGGTCCCACCCGAAATCAAAGGGAAGCGCATCCCCATCATGATTAACGTGCGCGATGCACTCTTGGATGGTCACCGCCTACAAGATGCAGCGGACGATGTTACCAATATCGAACGTACAGTACATCAACACGGTGTTAGTCATAATTCAGCAGACATTAACATCTGCGCAGGAGGATTAGCACCCGTGCCATTTCTTTTCATGCTAGGCAATATTCTGGAAGATCATCGTCCTATCCACTGGGCTGAATGGGATCGCAAAGGGAGTCGCTGGACGTGGAGTAACGAAGGTGTTGCTGTTCAGACCTGGGGGTTGCCCAACCTTGGAACGTTTGCTGATGACGAAATCGTGTTGAAGTCAGGCATTACGTATGGGATTGCCGACAAGGAGATTGCACAGGCCTTTCCGGGTCTTTCCGTCATTAAGTGGGAGCCAGCAAAAACAATCTTTGAAGTCATTCTTGATGAACACAGTTGTCTTGATATTTGTGAGGAATTTAAGACACTGATGCGTCAATTGAAAGGCCAAGGGGTCAAACGAGTGCATTTCCTGCTGGCCTGCTCAACGGCGCTTACTATGCGTCTTGGTAGCGTGCTTGATCCACGCAACATGCCAGAGGTAATCGTTTACCAGTATGAGAAAAACAGCAACCTTATTTACACATGGGGGCTGGGTGTTAAGGTTCACGAAGGTCGAAAATCCGCCATTGTCATTGATCGCCGCAAAACAACCCAGAGTGAGGATTAGGCCTTATCAATTTAAGTGCGGTCATTCTCAGTGATATCTATGATTGTCGAAACGTCGCCTTGGATGTCACGAACGGCTGCTTCCTGACTGACTATATTGCATGTCGAATAGCAGAAAATGGCACCTCCAGTTTTTCGTGCTGCATTATTGCGCGCCAAAAGCAATCAGTGAAACTTTCCGCACATATAGCACATGAATCGCATAGTACGCTCCTGAAAACAACTTGAGTCGCAGGCAGCATTCCGTTTTACCCCCTCATTGCGGCAGCCCATTCAACCTCGATCACTCCACCCCCAACGCCTTGAACACCGCATCCACTGGATCAGAGTAAAAACTGGTCTGGAATTTTGCGAACAGTTCGCCGGGTACCGTTGGAATATCGGTCACGCTCGACATCGGCAGCAGGATGCGTTTGGCACCGGCATCAAACGCCACTTGCAAACTTTCCGCCAAGTTACGCGCCTGTGTAATGGTTCCACCCAGACTCATATCACCCATCACAACCATCTGGCTTTGCATCGATTTACCCAGTGTTGCAGAACACAGCGCGATAAAGTTGGCGAGCGTCAAAGTTTCTGGCGCGCCGGAATTTTGCAGCTCGACCAGATGTAAGTGGTAATCATGGTCTCCCGGCTTGATCGCCCCGCTTACCCGTGAAGCATGAGCTTTGAAGTAATCGAATGCGACTCTGGATGGCTCTCTGGAATTATTTCCCGAAATCGAAATTTTGCCATTGCCGGCGATTGACTGGATTTCCAGCCGGTACACGCCCGGCATGCCGTTTTCACCGATACTGATGGTATGCAATGTTCCGGGGTTGGGTCTGCCATCTGGAATCAGCGAACCACCGCCCTGCTCCGGCACCGATATAAACCGTTCCTGCCCGTCTTCCAGATCGATGTAGCTGAAATGAACATCGTAAAACTCCATGCCGCCGATTTTCTTGAGCTGTTCTTTTATCCGGCGACGCGTTTCGAGTGCATATTCCAACGCACGACGCACGCTTTCCTTGCCGTATTCGCCATGCGGGCAAGTCAGTTTGAGCAGACCGGATACAGTGCGCCGCACGGCAATCGTATCGCGCTGATTCAGGTTATTACCCAATTTGAACCACTTATCAATAGCGTCGGCAAAGCTGCGCTTACGCATCTCGCGCATCCATTCCGCCAGGTAATCCACGATCATACCGTACTGGTTAGTGAAGAACTCTGGACGCATCTTGGGGATTTCCCAGCCCGGCACATAGGCATGAAATCGGTCAAAAAATGCCGAGTCAATCATCGCATCCGGGAATGGCTCCAGTAAATGACTGGTTTTTACCATCTGCTCGACAGACTGATTGATATTGCCGACGAACACCATGGATGCGCTTGCATTGATCGACTCACGCCCGCGCGAGAATGACCCGCTCGCCATATAGTCCTTCATGATCTGAATGCCGTCTTGTTCCTTGAAGTTGATACCTGCCACCTCATCAAACGCGACCACATCCCATAATCCGACCAGACCGATCTTGCGCGAGCCCATGTTGTAGAACAGATTGGCGACAGTGGTTTGCCCGCCCGACACCAGAATACTATTCGGGCTGATTTCCTTGTAAATATGGCTCTTGCCGGTGCCGCGAGGACCTAACTCGCAGATGTTATAGTTGTTCTCCACCAGCGGGATCATGCGTGCCAGCAGATGCCATTTCACGCGCTGATTAAAACAAGTAGGCTCCATACCCGTTGAACGGATCAGGCCGTCGATCCACTGTTCCTCAGTAAAGCCTTTGCGCGCATCGAACAAAGCTTCCATATCCATGTTGGGCATCTGGATCGGCTTCAAATCGGAAATTGAAAACGGCGAGCCCTTCTGATTTTCCTCAAAGCGGTAGCGCAACGTCACGATGCACCAGATCCCGCCGACCAGCAGCTTCTCAAAATTACGTACATCGGAATCAGGAATTTCCGCATCCCTGATAGACAAGTTGGAAAGCATCGCCTCGTAAGAGTCTCGCTTCTCGTTCAGCTTGACCGTGACCTTATCGATCACCTTATAGCTGCCACTCTCGCGTATCTTGGACTTTACCTTCTCAGCTTCATCCGGGCGTACATAGTTTTCCGCCAGCACCCGCTTCACATTTGTTAAGCCTGCCTCAATGGTCGCAGGATCATCCGATGCGCAGTACATGCCAAGCAAATATTCCAGCACATAGACAGGAACATTCGCGCCTTCCTTGATTAGTTTGGTCAAATCCTTGCGCACCACCTTGCCGGGCAGAAATTCGTTCAACAGCACATCAAGGCTTTTTTCCTGATTTAAATCACTCATCGTCTGTTCCTAAAAATCATTTGAAAACGCCAGATCCACTCGCAGCGGCAGGCGCATCACTTCCACCTTGGTTTGCGCGTCACGCGCTATCAGGAAGTAATCTTTATTCCGGTCATAGCTTCCCGATCGAACGGTCAGCATCACTGTGCGTTTACGGCTATCCATCAGATCAGAGTCACTATCAAAAGTCAGCGACTGCTCGTCACTGATAAATTCCTCGCCATCGCGTAGAGAAATCTGCACCATGCGTGGCAGTACCCGTGCTGAAACAGCCTCATCCTGAATAAACTCGAATCGTTGCCGGTTAGTCACCACTTTAATTGACGCACCCAGAATACTGAAATTCACGAAGCGGGTCTTTGCCTTATCCGATTCGCTTGCGCGTAAGGTAATCACCGGCACAACCACTTCCTGCGGCATCGCGCTGCCATGCACAAATCGCGCACCACCCGCGAAATGGAAACGCGCCGCGCCCTTGGGCAACCAGAAGTCCATACTGCCCTCGCCCGCCTCAGTTCCCGCCGTAACCGAAGTATTGCCGCACCAGGCTTTGGGGCTGACACCGATGCCTTGTCCAATCAAATAGCGTTTTTTGGCTTTCAATATGCCAGCGGGCTTTTCATCCAACGTTGATTTATCAGCTACATCAAGGGCCGACTCCTGATACATAAAGCCGTGATCCGCAGTCAGCAAGACAACCGAGCCATTCAGACTGTTGATAATGAAATTGGCCAGCCTTCCCAACTCATCCAGCGCATCATTGACCGCTGCAAAGGTCTTGGTCTCGGATGCTTGTTTATCACCGATCATGTCAATCAGGTCGTGATAGATGTACACCACTTGCTTGTCACGAACGAATTCACGCCCCTTGTCTTTACCCAGCGCCATCAAATCATCGGCTTTGATTGCCACGCCGCCATACTGCTCAAGATGAGTGCTGCGCTGCTCGCTGGTCGAAACCACAGCGCCATCCGCACTCAAGTCGTAATTGCCATTTAGCTTGTACGCCAATTTGGAGTGTGGCAGCAGCGATGCCATACCCAGCGCGGTGTAACTGGGCAACACGCCGAGCATGGCGGACAAGGATGCCTTCAGACGGTTACGGCTATTGATAATCCGCGTCAACTCCTCGGCTGCCTCGTAACGGAATGCATCCGAAATCACCACAAACACCCGCTTTGCCCCGCCATCCAGCACCGGCTTCACATGCTTTATATAGAAGTCTGGCTGATTTATTAAGCCATCGACTTTCCACTTTCCCAGTAGACCGCTGTCGCCTTCCAGCACTTTGCTCCATGCGGAAGTTAATTGCGGGATGAACCAGCCGGAGTAGGCGCTTTCGATACGCTCAATCAACTCATGCAACACCGCCCAGCCCATCGGTTCAACAGCCGCAGCGGCAAAGTTAAACTGGCGATACAGCTGGTCAAACCGGAATATCTCGGCTTGATACGCAGCTAAACCGTCGGCTGCATTGGCAAAGCTAAAACCTGCATCATGTGCCGCCTTCAATTCAAAGAAGCCGTAAGCAGCTTCCAACGCGTCATAGCTCGCAGCCAATGCGCGAGTGACATCATTATCCTGAGCCAGCAAGCGGTTTGCCCAATGACCATCACGACGGCGGGCAATCAACGAGCGTACTGCATTCGATTCAGCACCGGATGCTGCAATGATTTGATCCTTGATCTGTTTGATGATGCGCTGCTCAACGACCGCAAAAGTCATCACCTCAGATAGTGACGCACCGGACAAACTGCTCAACATACCGGCAATATCCAGCTCCCTGGCTATCTGCTCAGACAAGGCGTTGTAACTGGCAAAGTGCGCCATATCTGAACGCCATCGTGCAACAAATACCGCCGCATTCGCCGCTAGCGTTTTATTGGGTAAAACGAAATGGGCAAGCTGACCGGGACAAGTACCCGATAGTGAGCGTGCGAAATCCGTAACGAACAAATGAATCAAAAAGTCTGACAACGAAGGCGCTGACTGGGCGTAGCCGAACTCTCGCTCAACATTTACCCAGAAAGCCGATTCCAATTCATTGCTCTGAATCTCCTGCCATTGCCGGGTCTCGGCATTTAAGTCAGCCATATCCTCCACAACCAAACCTGAAAACAGGCGAAATAATACCGCCGTCAACTCCGGCTGATCTGCTCGTGCCAACACCGCCAGCATCTTGCGGTCAATGTCTTCTGCCATGTCCGTTGGTACAACCAGTCGTTTCAGTTTTTCAACACGGTCTTTAGCACGCAGGAACTTGGCACGAAGCTTTAGATGCGCACGCAATATCTGTGATACCAGTCCCAAGTCTTCCAGCAGAATGGATGCTGCATCGGCGCGGAATGACTTGCTGCGCAGCCGAATATCCAGCAGCCAATCTTTGGCGAGTTCAGGTTCTGGCTTATTACTGTAAAGCAGCCATTTTTGCTTTGGTGCGCGCTCAATATCCAGCTTAACTTTGAGCGCTGGCATGGTATCAATGCGCGCAACATGTACGTCAGGCAATGGAAGTCCATCTACAACAGATGAAAACTCGGCATCTGCATCGTGCCAAAACACCACGGCATGATTCGCATACAGCATGGAAAGTGAATCAACGATTCGTTGGGTGCTCAAAAGGATGACCTCATGTTTTTTTAGAAAATTTCAACAATTACTCAACGATGGCAGTGAATTCTGCAAGCATAGACGTAGGAATCAGACCCGTCGTAGCGTGACATGGTGACACATGACCTCTTGGAGTACATTGGCGGTCGTATTCTTCCCGCTCACGCAGTCATTCAGACCCTTGACCACATAGTCACCGGGGGTCAACCGCTCGATGCGCAATGAGGCCAATATATTTTCTACCGACTTGCTGCGCACAGCTTGTTTACTAATTTTTTTCATATGCCAATATAAGATTATGCGCATTTACCGTAAGTCGATACTTCTGCAATCGGCTATTGGGTTTGTCTGGCAAAGTCATTTCGATCATTTCGAGAATTAACAACCTTTTGATTTGTTTGTGCAATTCACCAGAAACTGATTTATGCCCAAGCAATTTTGCCAATTGAGCTTTACCTGCCTCGTCTTCGCCAAGCAGGATCATCACTTTAGCCGCAAGATTTGACTCTAGCCGTGACTCTAGCCGTGACTCTAGCCGTTCTGGTGTTATTTTCTCAAGCTGGCCATGAATATCCTGAATCTCCAATGCTTCAGCCAGATGCACCACAACACGTACCCGCATACCCACTTCGATAATTTGCGGCTCTGGCAACCCCAGTTGTTCGGCTTCCTTGAAAATTCGGCGCACGCCACTGCCCCACTGTTCAATCAGGTTAAGTTCACGAAACACACGGGCAATCACATGGTTGCGAATTTTTGACACACCCTGACGCATGTCCTCCACCGTCATGCCGGGCAGCAGGATACCGGGGTTTTCGATTTCGATACGGTCATCAAAAAAGGAAATACGAATCGGCGCGCCGCGCTGCGAGTAGTCGGCATGTACCAGCGCGTTGATAACTGCCTCGCGCAACAAGGTGAGCGGAATACTCCAGACATCTTTACGACGTATATCCGAAAAATCGGCACCCCGCATGGCGTGCTTTTTAAGAAATAGCATAATGCTGTCCACCGCTTGCGGCAGAGGATCATGAATATCAATATGGTCAAAGATAGCGGCCTTGTCAGTGCCAATAAAACGACCACACTGCACCCATGCATCTGAAAAGTGCTGGGCACGCTCTTTCCCAAACAGCAGCACCGCACCTTTGGTAGGCACCAATCGACCCTGATAGCTCGTGACCAATTTGAGCGTGCGCAACGCCTGATCGTCGAGCGTACTTATTCCCTGAAAAAGTTTTGTCGCGCTGACTAAATCCAAATCTTCAACGCTCAAATCGGGCATAGGCAACTCATCAAAGGCCACGCCCTCAGCCGTGCGGCGCAGTTCATCAATCAACGCCTGATCGGCTTGCCGACTGGTCGAACCCAGGCGAACATAGACACCGTGTCCAGGACCCTCAGCCTTGAGCCAATGAGGACGCGAGCCGCTGACAAACACCTCCACCACCAGTAGCGTTTTGCCATCCACAGTAATCAACTCAACATTCGGCATCAAGCGTGGCGCAATACTGTCAGCAATCAGGTTGCACAGGCGCTCTTCATCATCCAGCGGATGGACGATGCCAACAACCTTACGCTGGTCATCCACCCCGACGAACAATCGCCCGCCCGCCGTATTTGCAAAGGCTACCAGCGTTTTGAGCAATGGCTTGGGCGACGACAGGTCACGCTTAAACTCCAGCGTTTTACCTTCGGGTTGGGCTATCAGTTGCTCGATAGATGTCATCCTTACCTCGTCAATCATCGCTTGCATCACCAGCATTGGAGGTGGTCCGCGCCACACGCTGGAAGTATTTCTTTAGTGCCCAACCGGTTCGGTACTCTTGGTGAAGCCAGTGGTAATACTCAATCTCTATCCATTTGCCATCTTCCGATATGGAGCGCACCACTTCATTTGGAAGTAGCTTTCCGAGTACGGTACCTCCGTGCTCGGGCTTGGAACGAACTACCGCCACTCGTTCCCTCACCACAAATCGCTGTTCTTGCCGTTTGGCCTCCTGCACCAACGCCTTCTCCACCAACTGCGTGAGAGCCTCGATCATCTTTCGCTGGCCATCGAGTGCGTCGGCCTGTACTTCGAGCTTCTTATCCGTGGCGGCCTGCCATTGTGCGGAGGTAATCTCTTGATAAATAGGAACCAGAAAGGCCATGATAAAACTCAAAAGAGCCATCAGTTCCATTGTTTTCCGGCTGAGACCAATCCCCCCCTCTTCTTGATCCTCAAACTGTGGATTGAGTGAACCATCAGGATTAATGCCCAACGCGGCAAGCTGAGACTGTATCCCCTCCGAACCCAAGAGATTTGCAAGAGTTGCTGCTGATGCCCAATCCATCACTGGCAAGGATAGCTTTCCGGCCTGCTCTTGCCAAGCCTTCAAGGGACTCATGGCTTCCAGTAACGCAGATGGCACAGCCCAATGTTTATTGGTCTCCCCAAAGCTCTTCATCACCTGCTGTAGGCCGTTACTAATCGAAGCCTCAGCCAATATCTTTCGGGAGTGTTCTATCGAACTGTCAACACTCAAATGCAAGCTGTGCAGGTAGGCACTAGATCCAGCAGCCTGATCTATGAGTTTTCTGAAGTGGTCGGTAGCGGTAAAAGGCTTTGAGAGTTCATCAATCATCCGCTGGACGGAGCTATCGCCTAGTAAGTTGCTTCGGATATGCGCCAAAGGATCGAGCATCTTGCGCATACTTTCCTCTTGAGCTTTCTGTACGCTGTACATCTGCTTAGCCATCTGAACGGCTATAGAGTCCTGCACCACAAATTTCTTTATTTGATCCGCTAGGCTCTGGGACTCAGCAATAGCCTTCATCCAGGATGATCGATCCTGTTCCATTTTTCGGAATTCATTGACCATGAGACTGTTACCCAACATCCCTTGGAGATTGGCTAGTTGTGAAGCGGTCACAGATTGACTCCTTTTTCACCTGACGCGAACAATTGCCCCTCGCCAAACAAAATGGCGCAGACGATGATTGCGGCGATGAAGTCTTCGCGGGTCTTGGGGGCGTAGGACATCAGTTTGGTTTTACTCATCACCCACCCCACCCGTACCCCTTGGTTCTTGCATTTTCTGCAAGTCATTCTCGATTTCCTCCACTGTGGGCAATGCACCCTTCAGGTTGTCAGGCAAGGCTTCCACCAGGGTGTATTCGCTCACGCCCATCGGTTTGTTCATATCGCGCAGCGCAAATTCCACCTCGACGTTGTTTTTGTCGCGGCACAGCAGCAGACCAATGGTGGGCTGGTCATCGCTGCATTTGAGCAGGCTATCCACGGCAGACAGGTAAAAATTAAGTTTGCCTGCGTACTCGGGGATGAATTTGCGGTTTTTGAGCTCCACCACAACATAGCATTTCAGTGTGACGTGGTAGAACAACAGGTCGATGTAGTAATCGTTGCCCGCCACTTCCAGGTGGTACTGTCGGCCAATGAAGGCAAAGCCTTTGCCCAGCTCCAGCAAAAACTGGGTGA
>PFJY01000133.1 GCA_002784065.1 Hydrogenophilales bacterium CG_4_10_14_3_um_filter_58_23
GAGAAACCGCCAGGCAAGCCCAACCTGGCCCTGGCCGATTTTGTGGCGCCCAAGGAGTCGGGCGTGAAGGATTACCTCGGCGCTTTCGCGGTGACGACCGGCATCGGTATCGACGCGCATGTCGCCGCCTTCGAGAAGAGCCACGACGATTACAGCGCGATCATGCTCAAGGCCTTGGCCGACCGCCTCGCCGAAGCTTTCACCGAGCTGATGCACCAGCGCGTGCGGCGCGAATTCTGGGGTTATGCGCAAAACGAGGCGCTCTCCAACGAAGACATGATCGCGGAGAAATACCGCGGCATCCGCCCCGCGCAGGGCTACCCCGCCTGCCCGGAGCATACCGAAAAAGGCCTGCTGTTCGAGCTGCTACAGGCCCCGGAGAACGCCGGCATCACCATCACCGAAAGCTTCGCCATGCTGCCCACGGCGGCGGTGAGCGGCTTCTATTTCGCGCATCCCGAATCCACCTACTTCGCCCTCGGCAAGATCGGTCGCGACCAGGTGGAGGATTACGCCAAACGCAAGGGCTGGGACATGGCAACGGCGGAAAGGTGGCTGGCGCCGGTGCTGGGATATTAACCGGGGCGGGAACTGTAAAGAACTCAAGAACGGCAGAATTTTCGGAAATCCAATGAAGCAGGAAAAGCAACCCTCGCACCTTCTGGAACGCTATCCGACGCGGGTGATCGCCATCGGCTTCGGTCTGGTCGTGGTGCTGATGCTGGCCCTAGTCGTTTTCAGCCTGTCCCGCCTGTCCACAATACGCGTGGCGCTCGACGAGGTTGCCGAGGAGCAAAATCAACATTCCGCGATGGCCTACACGATGTACAACGTTTCGCGGGAAAGAGCCTTCCTCTTTACAGCATCACGTCCGATCCCGACCCGTTCAACCGAGATGAAAAAACACTGCGGTTTTACCGTTTGGGCGCCGCATTCAGCGAGGCGCGCATAAAACTGCGGGCGTCCCATCTGACGCCGACAGAAAAAGTCTTGCTGAAAGACCAGGATAAATTCATCTCGGGCACCCAGAACCTGCAGCAGGGGGTGGTAGACTTGGCGGCGACCGACCGGATGGAGGAGGCAAGCCGTCTGTTGCGGGAGAAGTCCATACCGGCGCAGACGCGTGCGCTTGAGGCAATCAATGCTTTTTTCCAGCTACAAATCGAGGAAACGCAAAACGGGGTGGCCGCTGCTGCCAGAATGGAAGGGTGGGCACGTTTTTGTGCCCACGCGGAGTAACTCGGACGCTACGCATAAAGCCGTGCAGAGCCAGTGAATTTGAGCATTAGGCATCCCGAATATTGGGGCGCCACCTTCGGTTTCCATTCTTGCTCGGGTGATGCTTCGCCGTGGCCATGACGTAATCTTTCTCCACCAAACGGGTGCTTATGGTTGATATTGTGTAAACCATGACTTACAATTAGTGCGTGATGAAACTTGAAAAAACCGACGAATACCAGGACTGGTTCACATGCCTGTCGGACAAGCTGGTGAAGGCGCGGATTGAGGCGCGAATTCGTCGGCTGCAAGATGGGAATCCGGGCGATGTTGAACCTGTTGGCGAGGGCGTCAGCGAATTGAAACTGCACTTTGGTAGTGGCTGGCGCGTGTACTACACCGAGCGCAACGGGCAAATCGTTATCCTGCTGGCAGGCGGCAACAAGAGCACTCAAAAACGCGACATCAAACTTGCGCTGACGCTGGCGCGTAACCTCTAGGAGAGCACCATGGCAAAAACTAAAACCACTCCTTACGATACGGTGGATTACCTTAAAACCGAAGAGGACAGGGCGTTGTATTTTGAAGCCTGCCTTGACGAAGCTGGAGACGATCCCGCCTTTATCGCCAAAGCACTGGGCGACATTGCCCGCGCCCGTGGCATGACGCAACTGGCGCGAGATACCGGACTAGCTCGCGAGGGACTTTACAAAGCACTGTCCGGTCAAGGAAACCCTGAATTTGCCACCATCCTGAAGGTTATCAATGCACTTGGACTGCGTTTGCACGCTGGCATATCGGGTGTAACTCACGCTTAACCCTGCATTTGAGCAATTTAAGTGGCCCGGCTCGCGCCGTTTGGAATTGCCGCCAGCCCGAAACATCGCAGCTATGGCAAGCACTGCTGACTGAGTATTGCAATGCCTCATGACAGCATATATGCTGTCAATATGATCCCCATTGTTATTGATACCAATGTTTTTGTGGCGGGCTTGCGCTCGGATGGCGGCGCTTCGCGAGAGGTTTTGCGCCGGGCTTTGCAAGGCCATTATCTGCCGCTGTTCGGCAACGCCCTGTGGCTTGAATACGAAGATTTGCTGGGCCGTCCGGTATGGACGGAAGCGACCACGCCCTATGAGCGGCAGCAGGTACTGGCCGCCTTGGCGAAGATCGGACGTTGGGTGACCATTTATTATGGGTGGCGTCCAAATCTGCCGGACGAGGCTGACAATCATCTGATCGAGTTGGCTTTGGCCGGGGGCGCAGCGGCGATTGTGACCCACAATGTGCGGGATGTTCGCCGAGGCGAGTTGCTGTTGAATGGTTTGCGGGTGTTGACACCAGCAGAATGCTTGGAGGGTTTGCAATGAGTACTTTGACGATCCGGTTTCCGGACAACACGACCGACCGCTTGAAGTCGCTGGCGCGGAGCCGGGGATTAAGCGTGAATAAACTTATGGAAGAAATGAGCGCGCAAGCACTGGCGGCATGGGATACGGAAAACCGATTCCGTTCTCTGGCGGCTCAGGGCGATGTGCAACAGGCATTGGCTATTCTCGATAGATTGGACGGCATCGCCAAATCGACCAACCATTGACGGAGCCAATGCGCGCGGCGTTGCCAGTGCGCCCATTTCCAACCCTAATGGGTTAACGGGTTAAGTCCCATTCGGGGAATTGCCCATACACCTTAGATAGCGCGAAGGCGCGGTATTCAAGCCCGGATGGGCATGATTTTAAATGTTTATTCAAGGGATACTTCATGAGTTCAACCGATTTGTCCGCCCTCAACAGCCGTTTCGCCATTCCCGGCCACGTACAGTTCGAGGACGGCCCTGGCGGCCTGACCATAGCCGAAATCGCCAACAGCCATGCCGAAGCCACAATCGCCCTGCAGGGCGCCCATGTAATGAATTGGCAGCCGAGTGGACAGGAGCCGGTGTTGTGGCTTTCCCGCTTCGGCAAGTTTGCGCCGGGCAAGTCGATACGCGGCGGCGTGCCAATTTGCTGGCCGTGGTTCGGCCCCCATGCCGAAGATGCCAAATTGCCGGGCCACGGTTTTGCCCGCACGGTGATGTGGGAAATGCTGGAAACCAAGGCGTTGCCGGATGGCGCGACTTTTCTTTGTCTGGGCCTGATAGAAACCGACGCCACTCGTACCCAGTGGCCTCACCCTTCGAGCGCCCAGTTGCGGGTGACGGTCAGCGCCGAGCTGAAAATCGAACTGGTGACGTGCAACACCAGTAGCGCGCCATTCCAGATCGGCGAGGCGCTCCACACCTATTTTCACATCAGTGATGTGGCCAACATGGCGATCCGCGGCCTGGAGGCTTGCACCTATCTGGACAAGGTGGGCGGCAGTTCCACGCGCAAGACTCAGCGGGGACCCATCGTGATCGAGAGCGAGGTCGATCGGGTGTATCTCGACACCGAAGCCGATTGCCTGATCGAAGACCGCGGCCTCAAGCGACGGATCCGCATCGCCACGCGCGGCAGCCGTTCCACCGTGGTGTGGAATCCCTGGATCGAGAAGGCGGAAAAAATGGGCGATTTCGGCCCGGAAGGCTATCGCGGCATGGTCTGCGTGGAATCCGCCAATGCCGTGGACAACGTGGTGACGGTGTTGCCCGGCACGGAACATATTCTGCTGACGGTGATCGGCGTCGAGGCGCTGACTTGATGAAAAAAGGCTGACGAGAGGAGGTCGGGCGACGATGATAACCAGACAGTTGAGCTTGAACGCATGGGTCAGTTATCTCAACCAGACACAGTTGCCGGTATTGCGCCGCACGGTGGCGGATCTCGCCAGCCTTAGGGCAAGGGAAGACGAACTCAACGGTCGGGAATTAACCGCCGTCATCCTGCACGACCCGATCATGACGGTGAAGGTGCTGCGTTATTTGCAATCGCATCGTGGCAAGAGCCAGGTCGCCGATATCACCACTATCGACCGGGCCATTATGATGATAGGCACGACCCCATTTTTCAGGCAATTCACCGATCAGCCCCTGATCGAGGAGAGCCTGGCCGACTATCCTCTGGCCATGGAAGGCATGATGCAGGTCATGAGCCGGGCGCGTCATGCGGCCATGTACGCGCTGGACTGGTCAGTGCTGCGCCATGACGTCGACACCGACGAAATGGTCGTTGCCGCGCTGCTGCGCGATCTGGCGGAAATGCTGCTGTGGTGTTTCGCGCCCGGGCAGATGCTGGAAATCCGTGACAGGATGCGGCGCGACCCGGCATTGCGCAGCGCTGCGGCGCAGCAGGAAGTGCTGGGGTTTCGCGTGATCGAACTGCAAATCGCCCTGGCAACGACCTGGCATTTGCCCAAGCTGCTGTTATCGCTGATGGACGAATCCCATGCCGAGCATCCGCGAACACTATGTGTCGCGCTCGCGGTGGCGCTGGCCCGACATTCCGCCAATGGCTGGTCCGACGCTGCGTTGCCTGATGATTTTGCGGCGATACGGGATTTCCTCAAAATTTCTCCGGATGAAGTCTGGGAGCGAGTCCGCCGTACGGCCTTGCAGGCAGCCAAGGGCTGGGAATGGTATGGCGTTCCCCCCGCAGCAGCCTGGCTGCCGATGCAGGGTAAGTAGGGTGGGCACCGCTTTTGTGTTGTGGGAGCGACCTTCTGGTCGCGATTTTGCGAGCATCCGCTGCGCGGCTTGCCTGCTTGACCCGCTTCGCGGCGAGGAGGTCGCTCCCACACAAAAGCGGTGCCCACCCTTGCCTGATTATTCGTGTTTAATTCGTGGTTAAAGGCTTTTTCTAGGATAATAGGCGGCTAATCAATCACCCCGTCGCTATTCATGCATATTCACATCCTCGGCATCTGCGGTACTTTCATGGGTGGCATCGCGGTGCTGGCGAAGCAGGCTGGGCATAAGGTCACCGGCTGCGACGCCGGCGTCTATCCGCCGATGAGCGCGCAGCTCGAAGCTCAGGGCATCGTCCTGACCGAAGGCTTCGACCCGGCGCAGATCAGGCTGGAGCCCGACCTGTTCGTGATCGGCAACGTGGTGTCGCGCGGCAACCCGCTGATGGAGGAAATCCTCAACCGCGGCCTGCCCTATATGTCCGGCCCGCAGTGGCTGGCCGAGCATGTGCTGAAGGACAAATGGACGCTGGCGGTGGCCGGCACCCACGGCAAGACTACCACCTCGGCGATGCTGGCATGGATACTGGAATATGCGGGCTTGCAGCCGGGTTTTCTGATCGGCGGCGTGCCGCAAAATTTCGGCGTCTCCGCCCGGCTTACCGACTCGCCGTTTTTCGTGGTGGAAGCGGACGAATACGACACCTCCTTCTCCGACAAGCGCTCCAAGTTTGTCCACTACCATCCTCGCACCGCTGTGCTCAACAATCTCGAATTCGACCATGCCGATATTTTTTCCGACCTGGCCGCGATCGAGACCCAGTTCCACCATCTGGTGCGCACCGTGCCCGGCAATGGGCTGATCGTCGCCAACGGGCGCGAATCCAGCCTGGAACGGGTGCTCGCACGCGGCTGTTGGACCCCGGTGGAGCGTTTCGGCACAGCACAGGGCTGGACCATCGGCGCTGCCGGCGCGGTGGCCTTCAAGGAAGAGTTTCAGGGCATGCTGAATTGGTCGCTGCTCGGCGAGCACAACCGCATGAACGCCCTGGCGGCAATCGCCGCCGCGCGCCACGCCGGGGTGCCCGCCGGTGTCGGCATTGAGGCGCTGGCAAAATTCGAGAACGTGAAGCGGCGCATGGAAGTGCGCGGCGTGGTGGGCGGCATCACGGTTTACGACGACTTCGCCCACCACCCCACCGCGATAGCCACCACGGTCGCCGGCCTGCGCGGCAAGGTTGGCGAGGCCCGTATCCTGGCGGTGCTGGAGCCGCGCTCCAACACCATGAAGCTGGGCGTGATGAAGGATGCCCTGCCCGGCAGCCTGAAAGACGCCGACCGGGTGTTCTGCTATGACGCCAACCTGGGCTGGGATGCCGCTTCGGCGCTGGCTCCGCTGGGCGACAAGGCGCAGGCTTTCTGCGACCTCGACGGCTTGGTGGCCGCCGTGGCCGCAGTTGCCCGCCCCGGCGATCAGGTGCTGGTGATGAGCAACGGCGGCTTCGGCGGTGTGCATGAAAAACTGTTGGCAGCACTCGCTAATAACAATGAAATGTAGGTTGGGTTAGCGACCTAATCGCGTAACCCAACAAACCCAAACTTCCTTCAATATGTTGGTTTTTGAAGTTTTAGGTTTGTTGGGTTACGGCGCAAAAAGCCGCGCCTAACCCAACCTACATGTCTGCGGTTAATCCTTATTATTGAAAAGAATCAGATGAATGTTTTGTACGAAGAAGACGGTGCCATCAAGGTAGCCAGCGTCATGGCCGACAACACCTCGTCGTTGCAGGTGGAAACGCCGCATGGCAAGCGCTCCAAGATCAAGGCCGGCAACGTGTTGCTGCGCTTTGAGGCGCCGCCCATCGCCGGCTTCATGGAGGCAGCCGAAACGGCGGCGGCGGAACTCGATCCGATTTTCCTGTGGGAATGCTGCGGTGCCGAGGAATTCGCCTTCGCCGACCTGGGACGCGAATACTACGGCCATGCGCCTTCTCCGGTCGAGGCGGCGGCGGTGGCGCTGAAGCTGCACGGCTCGCCGATGTATTTCTACAAGAAAGGCAAAGGCCGCTACAAGGCCGCGCCGGAGGAAAACCTCAAGGCCGCGCTAGCTTCCGAGGAGAAAAAACGCAAGCAGGCGGAGACCATTGCGGCGCATGTGGCGGAGCTGATCGCGGGACGCCTGCCCGAAGTCTTCACCCCGCAAGTCGTGGAGTCCCTGCTTTACGCGCCGGACAAGAACACGCTCGAATTCAAGGCGCTCGACAAGGCGTGCGCGGAGACCAATCTCAACCCGGTGAAGCTGCTGGACCATTGCGGCGCGATTCCTTCCGCCCGCGATTACCATCTGAACCGCTTCCTGCGCGAACATTTCCCCGAAGGCACTGGCTTCCCGGAAATCATTCTTCCCCACCCCCAGGGTGACCCCGCGCATTCGGATGCGATGGCCTTCAGCATCGACGATGCCGCCACCACCGAGATCGACGATGCCTTCTCGATCAAGCGCATGGCTAACGGCAACTGGCGGATCGGCGTGCATATCGCCGCGCCGGGACTGGGTTTCGAGCCGGGCGACCGTCTCGATGAAATCGCCTCGCGGCGATTGTCCACCGTGTACATGCCGGGGCAGAAGATCACCATGCTGCCGGAGGCCCTGGTGGAACGCTACACCTTGGCCGCAGGCCGCCGCTGCCCTGCATTGTCGCTGTACCTCGAAGTGACGCCGGAATATGCCGTAGTCGGCCAGGAAAGCGCGCTGGATCAAGTCGAAGTCGCCGCCAACCTGCGTCATGAGGCGCTGGAGCCGGTGTTCAACGGCGCAACCGTGATCAGCCGGGAGGGCGATTACGCCTGGAAGGATGAGCTCCTGCTGTTGTGGGATTTCACCACCAAGCTCAAGGAAGGCCGGGGCAAGGGGGAAGGCCGCCAGAATTACCCCGACTATAATTTCGCGGTGGTGGACGATCGCGTTTCAATTACCGAGCGCCACCGCGACACCCCCATCGACCGGGTCGTGTCGGAGCTGATGATCCATACCAACGCCACCTGGGGCAAGGAACTGGCGGAAGCCGACTATGCCGGCATCTACCGCAACCAGGAAGGCGGCAAGGTGCGCATGAGCGTGTCGCCGGGCGCGCACCAGGGCTTGGGCGTGACCCACTACATGTGGTCGAGTTCGCCGCTACGCCGCTACGTCGACCTGGTCAACCAGCGCCAGCTGATCGCCCGGCTGGAAGGCAAGCCAGCCCCGTACGGCAACCGCGACGAGCGTCTGCTGATCGCGATGCGCGATTTCGATCTGGCCTACGAGGCCTATGGCAACATCCAGGACCAGATGGAACGCTACTGGTGCTTGCGTTGGCTGCAACAGGAGCAGGTCAGCGAAACCGGCGCGGTGGTGGTGAAGGAAAACCTGGTCAAGCTCGACCACCTGCCGCTGTTCACCCGCGTGCCATCGCTGCCCGAAGTGCCGCCAGGCAGCCGGGTGGCGATCGAGGTGTCAAAGGTGGATCTGCTGGAGGTGACGTGCCAATGCCGCTATGTCGGCCCCCTGGAGCAATGATCCTAGCCCGGATATTGCATAAATTCACCGCGCCCTCACTTGTCTTTTGTTCCGTATGAAAATTTTGTTCGGTTGGGCGTATGAATAACTACGCCGCGCCCTCCCAAAATTCCCCTACGAAACAAAATCCTACGTGATCATCACGGCAATTCATGCAATATCCGGGCTAGAAACCTCAGTTGAACCGCAATGTTAAAGCGTAGGGCTTCAATAAGCGAAGCGCATTGCGCCATATGTTGCTCGAATACGGCGCAATGCGCTTCGCTTATTGAAGCCCTACATGGACTGAGTTTTTTAGTCGTTTCTGCTAAACTGGCTCTGCCTTGAACTCTTATCGCACCCCCATCTCTCTGAGCCGCCTCGCGCGGCTGAACCAGTCCGATCGCCTCGGACTGGTGCTGCTGATTTCCATCACCCTGCATTTGCTGGCGGTGTTCGGCGTGGCCTTCAAAGCGCCGGAGATAAAAAAATCGGGGGTCGCCACCTCCCTCGAAGTGGTGCTGGTCAACAGCAAATCCTCTTCCCGACCGGTCAAGGCCGATGCCTTGGCGCAGGCCAATCTCGATGGCGGCGGCAACACCGATGCCGAGCGTCAGGCCAAAAGCCCGTTACCGGTGCTGGATCAGCCTCAGCATGAGTCGGAAGCCGTACAGAAGAAGCAGCAAGTCAGCCAGCTGGAGCAGCAGGCCAAGCTCCTGATGACCCAGGTCAAAGCGACGCAGCACGTCGAGCCGGTTTCGGCCAAGATCAAGCCATCCGAAGCGCCGACAGAAAAGTCGGGCTCCGACTTGGCGATGCGCAGCCTGGAGGCCGCTCGCCTGGAGGCGCAGATTTCGCGGGATTGGGACGCCTACCAGAAAAAACCGAAGCGCAATTTCGTCAGCGCTCGCACCCAGGAATACCGCTTCGCGCGCTACGCCGAGGATTGGCGGGCCAAGGTGGAAAAAGTCGGCAACCTGAATTACCCTGAAGAAGCGAAGCGGCAAAAAATTTATGGCAGCCTGCAACTCATCGTCAACATCAAGGCCGACGGCAGCGTCGAGCGCGTCGAGATAAAACGCTCTTCCGGCCACAAGGAACTGGACGAAGCGGCAATCCGCATCGTCAATCTGGCGGCGCCATACGCAGCCTTCCCCGAGGACATTCGCAGGGACACCGATATTCTCGGCATCGTGCGCACCTGGACCTTTACCCGCGCCGATCAACTGGATACTGCGGGAGAATAGCCGCGTGGGCACAAAAAACGTGCCCACCCTACCTACCATGGTTTTTTGTAGGATAATTGCAGCATGAAAACCGTCAATCTGACCGACCATTTCCTGATCGCCATGCCCGCCATGACCGATCCCTATTTCGCCAAATCCCTGACATACGTCTGCGAGCACACCGAACAGGGGGCGCTGGGCGTGGTGATCAACAAGCCGATCGAGATGACACTGAAGATGCTGCTCGACCAGGTCGGCATCGAGTTCGGGGCGGAACAACATGCGGAGGAGCTGGTGCATTTCGGCGGGCCGGTGCAGATGGATCGCGGCTTCGTCCTGCACCAGCCGCTCGGGGAGTGGATGTCCACCCTGGCGGTGAATGAGCGCGTCGCCCTGACCACTTCGAAAGACATTCTGGAAGCGGTCGGTCGCGGACAGGGCCCGTACAAGCTGCTGGTGTCGCTGGGTTATGCTGGCTGGGCGGCGGGGCAACTGGAGCAGGAGCTGGCGCAAAATGCCTGGCTCACCGTGCCGGCTTCGGCGACCGTTATTTTCGACCTCCCCTGGGAGCAGCGCCTGCCCGCCGCAATGCAACTGCTAGGCATCGATTTCGCCAGTCTGGCCGATGGGGCGGGACATGCCTAGTATGTTCGGCATCATGGCGGATAACGCTACACTCATCCGCCCGTCTCATCCGATGCGCGGCACGGTGTTGGGTTTCGATTTCGGCATCAAGCGCATCGGCGTGGCGGTGGGCGATCTGGAGCTGGGGCTGGCGCATCCCTTGACCACGGTTGTGGGGGAAAGCAACGACCAGCGCTTTGGGGTCATCGGGGCGCTGCTCAGAGAATGGCAGCCGACGCTGGTGGTGGTGGGGCTACCCGCCCACGCGGACGGTGAGGAGCACGAAATGAGCGCACGCTGCCGGCGCTTCGCGCACCAGATGGAAGGCCGCTTCGGCCTCAAGACCGTGCTGGTGGACGAGCGCCATAGCTCCACCGCAGCGAGCGAGGACCTGAACGAAGCCGGGGTGCGCGGGCGCAAGCAGAAGGCGGTGCTGGACCAAGTCGCCGCGCAGCGGATTTTGCAGTCTTATCTGGATGGGCTATAAACCCGAACCGGACAAGCCGGAACCAAACAGGTTGGGTAGGATGGGTGGAGCGTAGCGATACCCATCAATCATCACCGTAAAACGATGGGTATCGGCGCACGCGCCTCAACCCATCCTACGCACTCAGGACTCAGGATTAAAAACATGAAAAACAATCCCCAACTCAACAAAAACGGTGAGCTGCAACATCTGCTCACCATCGAAGGCTTGCCTGCGGCGACCTTGCGCCATATTCTCGACACCGCTTCGTCCTTCCTCAATATCGAAGAGCGCGAGGTGAAGAAGGTGCCGTTGCTGCAGGGCAAGGCGATCTTCAACCTGTTCTTCGAGCCCAGCACGCGCACCCGCACCACCTTCGAGATCGCCGCCAAGAAGCTGTCCGCCGACGTGATCAACCTGAATGTCGGCGCGTCCAGCACCAGCAAGGGCGAAACCCTGCTCGACACGGTCGACAACCTGGCGGCGATGCAGGCGGACATGTTCGTCGTGCGCCACGGCCAGTCCGGCGCGCCGCACTTGATCGCGGGTCATGTCGAACCGCACATCCATGTCGTCAACGCCGGCGACGGTCGCCACGCCCATCCCACCCAGGGGCTGCTGGACATGTTCACCATCCGCCATTACAAGAAGGATCTGACCCGCCTGCGCGTGGCCATCGTCGGCGACATGCTGCACTCGCGCGTGGCGCGTTCGCAGATCCATGCGCTGACCACGCTGGGCGTGCCGGAAGTGCGCGTGATCGCGCCCAAAACCCTGATTCCGGCCTGCGCCGAGCGCATGGGAGTGCAGATTTACCACGACATGGCGAAGGGGCTGAAGGATGTTGACGTGATCATCATGTTGCGCCTGCAGAACGAGCGCATGCGCGGCGCGCTGCTGCCCTCCGTGCAAGAGTACTTCAAGTATTACGGCCTGACCGCCGAAAAACTCGCGCTGGCGCGGCCCGACGCGATCGTCATGCATCCCGGCCCGATGAACCGTGGCGTGGAAATAGAATCCTCCGTCGCCGACGGCGTGCAGTCGGTGATCCTGTCGCAGGTGACCTTCGGCATCGCGGTGCGGATGGCGGTGATGAGCATATTGATGGGCAGCGGGGCGGGGAGTAAGCAATGAAAATCCACATCAAGAACGGCCGATTGATCGACCCGAAAAACAATATCGACGCACAGCAGGACGTGTATATCGCCGCCGGTAAAGTGGTCGCCATCGGCGCCATGCCCGAGGGCTTCAATGCCAATCGCGTAATCGACGCATCCGGGTTGGTGGTCTGTCCCGGCCTGGTCGACCTGTCCGCCCGGTTACGCGAGCCGGGCTACGAATACAAGGCCACGCTCGAATCCGAGATGCTGGCGGCAGTGGCGGGCGGCGTCACCAGCCTGGTCTGCCCGCCCGACACCGACCCGCCGCTGGACGAGCCCGGCCTGGTGGAAATGCTCAAGCACCGCGCCAAGAGCCTGAACCAGGCGCGGGTCTACCCGCTCGGCGCGCTCACCCAAGGGCTGGCCGGCGAACACCTGACCGAAATGGCCGAACTGCACGACGCCGGCTGCATCGGCTTCTCCCACGCCGACGTGCCGCTCACCGACACCAACGTGCTGCTGCACGCCATGCAGTACGCGGCCACCTTTGGCTTTACCGTCTGGCTGCGCCCGCAGGACGCCTTCATCGCCCGCGATGGCGTCGCCCACGATGGCGAAGTCGCCACCCGGCTCGGCTTGGCGGCGATTCCTTCCTGCGCCGAAACCATCGCCCTCGCCACGATACTGACGCTCGCACGGGAAACTGGCGCACGCATCCACATCTGCCACCTCTCCAGCCGCGAAGGCGTGGCCCTGATCCGCGCGGCCAAAGCGGAAGGCCTGCCAGTGACCTGCGACGTCGCCATCCACCACGCCCACCTGAGCGAAATGGACATCGGCTACTTCGACGCCAATTGCCACCTGATTCCACCCCTGCGCAGCCAGCGCGACCGCGAAGCCCTGCGCGATGCGCTCGCCGACGGAACGGTCGATGCCCTGTGCTCCGACCATGCCCCGGTGGACGACGATGCCAAACTGCTGCCCTTCGCTGAAGCCGAACCCGGCGCCACCGGCCTGGAGCTGTTGTTGCCGTTGACGCTGAAATGGGCCAAGGAAACCGGCGTTTCCCTGTCTGCCGCGATCGCCAAGATCACGACCGAACCGGCGCGGATACTGGGCCTGAACAACGGCCACCTGGGAGCTGGGCAGCACGCCGATGTGTGTATTTTCGACCCGGAGCAGTACTGGAAAGTTGAGCCGGCATCGCTCAAGAGCCAGGGGAGGAATACTCCGTTTTTGGGGTTGGAGTTACAGGGGAGGGTTAGAGTTACGTTGGTGGAGGGGCATGTGGTTTATGAGGGGTTGGTTTGACGTTCAAGCCGAGGGGCTGCGCGCTTTTGCGCGGCTCCATTCGAATGCAGGATTAGGATTTCCATGTTGATTCGTGCTTATCCGGTTGGTTCCCAAAACAACACCACCCGTAGATACTGTTATCCCAGTCAACACCCATGCAACGCCGGATCAAACATTTT
>PFJY01000215.1:0-8140 GCA_002784065.1 Hydrogenophilales bacterium CG_4_10_14_3_um_filter_58_23
TTTTCTTTTTTTAACCCGGTCAATCTGAACAATTGAATCACCCGGATCGACACCGCTTCAGGCTCATACCTGAATTGGAAAATACTCAATAGGTTAGCCCTATTCTTATGGAATCTGCTTTAATTATTTTGTCGCGCCTTCGGCCGTTTTCCGATGCTGACCTGGAGCTGGGCTTCGGTCAGGTTGCGCAAAATCTTCAGCGCGGCGACCTTGCCAGGCATCAGGCCGGAAACCTGGTTGAGCATTTCGGTGGAATCATTGACCGGTCTGCCGCTGATTTCCAGCAGGACGTCTCCCGGCTTGATGCCGGCCCGATCTGCCGGGCCGCCGCGCAGGACTCCGGCGATCAGGACGCCATTGGCTTTGCTCATTTTGAAAGTTTCTGCCAGCTCTGGCGTGATGTCCTGGACTTCCACCCCAATCCAGCCGCGTACTACCCCGCCGTGGTTAATAATTTGTTCCATGACTTGCTTGGCGAGGCTGATCGGGATGGCGAAGCCGATGCCCAGCGAACCGCCGCTACGGGAATAGATTGCGCTGTTGATGCCGATCAGGTTGCCGTTTGTGTCAACGAGTGCGCCGCCGGAATTTCCGGGGTTGATCGCTGCGTCGGTCTGGATGAAGTTTTCGAAGGTGTTGATGCCCAAGTGGTTGCGCCCCAGCGCGCTGACGATACCCATCGTCACAGCCTGCCCGACGCCGAAGGGGTTGCCGATCGCCAGCGTCACATCGCCGACCTGGACTTGTTCGGCGTGGCCCAAGGTGATGGCGGGTAGATTTTTCAGTTCGATTTTCAGCACGGCGAGATCGGTGTCGGGATCGGTGCCGACGATTCTGGCCGAACTTTTCCGGCCATCAGCGAGGGCGACTTCTATTTCGTCCGCAGCTTCGACGACATGGTGGTTGGTCAGAATGTAGCCATTCGGGCTGACGATCACGCCGGAGCCCAAACTGGATGCACGCTGCGGCTCGCCATCGGAACGGTCGCCGAAAAAACGGCGGAACAGGGGGTCGTCCATGAGCGGATTGTGCGGTGCGGGAATTTCCTTGCTGGTGAAGATATTGACCACCGAAGGCATGGCTTTTTTCGCGGCCACACTGAATGAACCGGGTTTTTGCGCCGCGCCGCCAGAAGGGGCCTCCTTTACGGTAACCATCGAGCTGCCGCGCCATGGCAGAAGATCCGGCTGCAAGGTGGCGATAACGAATAGCGCCGCAAGACTGATGGTGGCGGTTTGTGCAAAAATGAGCCAGAGTCTGCGCATGTTTCCCTCTAAATCGGTAAAATTGAGTTATATCAAGGACGGCAAGTGGCGTGTCGTCCAAAATTCAACATGGGGCGCTTATGGAACTATACAAGCTGGAAGATTACACCGGTCAGATCATGGATGCGGCCCGATTTCATGATTATTGCCCAAATGGGGTACAGATAGAAGGGCGGCCTGAGGTTTTTCGCCTGGTGAGCGGGGTGACGGCCAGCCTGGATTTGCTCAAGGCGGCGATCGGTGCGGGAGCGGATGCGATCCTGGTGCATCACGGCTATTTCTGGAAAAATGAAGATGCCCGTATTACCGGGGTGAAACGCGTCCGGATCGAGCTGCTGTTGCGCCACAATGTTAGCTTGCTGGCTTACCATCTTCCGCTCGATGCGCATCCCGTGCTGGGCAATAATGCGCAGTTGGCGCAAAAGCTGGGGTTCGTGGTGGAAGGCGGGTTCGGTGAGCAGAGCATCGCTTGTTATGGTGCGCTCGCCGATGCGCTGCCGCTTCGCGGACTGGGTGAAAGGCTAACGCGAGTCTTGGGCCGCACACCGCTGATTATCGGCGATGGGGACAGGACGATGCAGCGTATCGCCTGGTGCAGCGGCGCAGCCCAGGGGTACTTCGAGGAGGCGATCCGGCTTGGCGTGGACGCTTTTCTCACCGGCGAGATTTCGGAGCAGTGCGTCCATCTCGCGCGCGAAACGGGCGTTGCGTTCATTGCTGCGGGCCATCACGCTACCGAGCGCTACGGGGTGCAGGCACTGGGCGCGCATCTGGCCCAGCAATTCGGCATCAGCCATCAGTTTGTCGATATTGACAACCCGGTATAAACCGCTTCGACTTGATCCATATCATTGACAAATGAATAGTTATTTCGCACGTAAAGGCAAGACGAATAAAGGGGTTTAATACTCCCCAGGAAATTGGTTATAATCGCATGTGTCTTATCCCACGACACGATCAGGATGTGGATTTCCTGTAATGGTTCGTGGCCATTTTTTATCGCCGACGCTATCCGTTTGGAGGCACGCCATGCTGGATCGGTCGTCATTTTTTTCAAAATAGGGATTCAGTGCATGAACCAAATGAATGCGTTGGATATCCTATATATTTTGAGCGAACAATAATGATTCTTTATTTTTTGGAGGACAGTTGTGGCTCCTAAAAAGACTCCCCTTGCCGATCCAGTCAAGGAACAACCATCCGAATGTCCGGCGCAAGCCGCATCGGCAGAGCCCTTGGCACCGGGCAAAACAACTACCTCGCGCCGCGACTTCCTGAAGGCCGGCGGAATGCTGAGCTTGTCGTCGCTGATGGGCGCTGGAGCGCTGATGGCCCAGTCCGACGAAGCTCGGGCCGCGATCGAATGGGCCGAGCATTTCCAGGGTAACTACCGCCTGATGACCCCAAAGGAGAAGGCTGAAGCACGCGCCCGTCTTGAAAAACGCTACTCTGCGGAGTACGGCAAGAAGGTCACCGTTGACGGCACCGAGGCCCAGCCAAATGTTCTCATGGGTTACGCGCTGAACGTCAGAAAGTGCATCGGCTGCCGCCGCTGCGTCAAAGCCTGCGTCGCCGAGAACAACCAGTCGCGCGGCAAGGAGGCCGGACAGAATATTGAGTGGATTCAGGTGCTCAAGATGGAACGGGGAGAGTTCTCAAAAGAGAAGATGAACCAGGGTTATCCCGAAGGACTGGGCATCCAGGTTGGGGGTAATGCGTACAGCCCGGCCGGCACCGTCCTCGAAGGACAGTACTTTTACGAACCCGCTGCCGTTCCGGAAAAAGACGCCACCTATATGCCGATCGCCTGCATGCAGTGCGAGAAACCGCCCTGCGTCAAGGTTTGTCCGGTGAGAACGACTTACCGTGAGCCGGACGGCGTGGTGGTGATCGACTACAACTGGTGCATCGGTTGCCGCATGTGTATGGGCGCTTGTCCTTACTGGGCGCGTCGTTTCAACCTTACCACCCCTGTCCTGCCCAAGGAAGAGATGAACCCGGTGACGCATTATCTGGGCAACCGGCCACGCATGCGGGGCGTCGTTGAAAAGTGCCACTGGTGCTTGCAACGGACTCGCCAGGGACGCTATCCGGCCTGTGTCGAGGTTTGTCCGGTGGGTGCCCGCAAGTTTGGTAATTTGCTTGACCCGGAAAGCGAAGTGAGCCTGATACTGGCCAGGAAAAATGTGTTCCGCTTGAAGGCCGATCTGAACACCTTTCCAAAGTTCTTTTATTTCTACGACTAAGGAGCCAGGTCGTGCAAAAACTAATGAGTTTCGCCCCCGATTACTTTTACTACATCCTCAAAGGCGGCATGAAGTTCTATGCCTGGATGGGTTTTCTGGCAATCCTCAGCGCGATTGCGCTGTATGGGTTTTACCTGCAAAACACCGAGGGTCTGATCGTTACCGGCCTAACCAGTCAGATTCACGATGGTCTCTACTTTGCCAACCTCGTGTTCCTGGTCGGCGTGGCGGCTGGAGCCGTGACCATCGTGTTTCCCGCTTACGTCCACCATCACAAGGCGATGCATGAAGTTACGGTGCTGGGCGAAATGCTGGCGATTTCGGCGGTGATCATGGTCACGCTATTCGTGCTTGCCCACATGGGACGGCCCGACCGGCTCTGGCACATGATTCCGTTCATCGGCATCTACAACCTGCCCGGCTCGATGCTGGGGTGGGATGTGCTGGTGCTCACCGGGTACCTCTTGCTTAATTTTGTCTGCGGGTTTTACTTTCTCTATGTGAAGTACTCTGGCGGCACGATAAACAGGAAGTTCTTCATGCCGCTGATCTACGTTTCGATCGTCTGGGCTCTCAGCATTCACACCGTTACGGCCTTCCTGATCTCGACGATGCCCGCGCGTCCGATGTGGTTCCACAGCGTGATGCCGATCCGCTTCATCGTAACCGCGTTCGCGGCGGGCCCCTGCCTGATTATCCTGATCTTCCAGATCATCCGCAAGAACACCAAGCTGTGGATACAGGACGAAGCGATCAACCTGCTGTCGCTCATCATCACCTGGTGCCTCGGCATCGCGCTCTTCCTGACCCTGTCGGAAGTGGTGGTCGAACTGTATGCGCGCACCGAGCATGCGGATGGACTCTACTACCTGATGTTTGGCTTGCATGGCCTTACCAGGCTGGTTCCCTGGTTCTGGGGTTCCCTGATCGCGATGATCATTGCCTTCGCGATGTTTCTGACTCCCGGCATCCGCACTAATTACAAGCTGCTCCCCATTGCCTGCGTTCTGGCATTTGGCGGAATCTGGGTCGAGAAGGGAATGGCGTTGGTTGTTCCCGGCTTCATCCCCACCCCCATCGGCGAAGTGACTGAATATTACCCGACCATGATAGAAGTCATGATGACAATCGGCCTTTGGGCGATGGGCTTCTTCATATTGACCATCCTGCTCAAGGGCGCCATCGGCATCCTGCTCGGCGAGGTCAGGTTCGGGGGCGCGGCGAAGTCCATTGATAGCGCGAGCAGTGGCAAGACTGCTGCATACGAATCAAGGTGAGACAACAAACCATGAAAAAACTTGCATCCAATATAATGATTCTGGCGTTCTGCTGCGGAATGATTTCTTCCGCTTTTTCGGCGGATACGATCTGCTTCGAGAGCCGGAAAGGCTCGTCGGAAGTCACAAAGCGCGACCTTAAGCCTGGCTTGCCCAACGTGAAGTGTTCGTCGAAAACCGGTGCGGTGCTCTGGTGGGGCGATCCTTTCGACGGCACCGTTCCTCTTGGCGACATGCCTCTTCTGGGAAATATTCCCCCCGGAAAGGCGGTCGTCAAGCCGCGGGCCGAGAAGCTAGCCATCCTGCCGATGTGCGCGGTGGCTTGTCACAACGGAGTCGGCCCCACATTCATTCCACCAACGTTGCCGAAAGACAAAAAGCCCAAGCCGCTCCCAACGATGGAAGGCCTGTTGCCGGATGCCAAGAACCTGCAGCATGGTCGCGGCGGCCTCTGGTGTCTCGATTGCCACCACACGACCCAGCGCAACAAGTTGGTGAACAACTTTGGCGATCCGGTCAGCTTTGATCAGCCGCAACTGCTTTGCGGCAAGTGTCACGGCGACAAATTGCGCGACTGGAGGGACGGCATACATGGCAAGCGGATCGGCGAATGGGCCAGCACGGGCAAGAAGCGCTGGTTCGTCTGCACCGAATGCCATAATCCCCATAACGTTCAGGACGGCGCCAGAAACAGGGGGTTCATCCAGATCGAGCCGGAAACGCCTCCCCAGCTTCCCAGGGGGATGAAAAACGCCAGGCACGAGCTATTGCCTGGGGTCAGCCACTGATGTCACATCACCCTGATGACGCGGCCTTGACGCCAGAGCCTGGTCAGTGCAGGGGCGATCCCAGTTGGATCGCCCCTGCACTGACGGAGTCCGAAAAAACGCGAGCCGTCGGAAAGACCAATATCTTTTTTGGCCCGCCGCTCGCGATTCTTGCGGCGGGGCAGAAGAACACTCTGGAGATCAGCGGCAAGCTCAACCGTACAGCAGAGCGATACCTGGAGATACTGAAGCATCACGGCCTTGAACTCACCGAGCCGGAGCGCCTGTGCCTTGCACATATCTGCCACATCGGCTTCATGTCACCGCTGGAGATCCGAGAACTGCCCGATGAAGTGAGTCTGACCGAATTCGAATGCGAAGGACTGAACAAGGATGTGCTGGCCGTGAAACTCGAATCAGCCAGCTTTGCCGACTTGGTTGCCGTCGTTGAGGCACTTGGGTTCTGATCGATTGCGAAGATGGGCATTTTCATCGTTGTGGCAGTAGCCCTGAAGAATGAATACTGGAAGGATATTCTTTAAGCTGATGCGATCAGGCAAAACTATAGCCTGAATCAGCGGAAACGGGCCACTATGGCCCGTTTCCGCTTTGGGCTCTAGCAAATCGTTCCGATAAAATGTTAGTATGAGCCGATTGGCCGGAGCGCATAGGGGATGTTCCCCTCGGCAAGCCGTTCATTCCGATAGCTGGATTCCGGTCTCGGACACGCGGATTCGCCAATATAAACATGTCTACCACTATTAGCAGCAAAAAACCTATGATGACACTTTATTCCGGTACTACGTGCCCATTTAGTCAGCGTTGCCGCATCGTACTGTATGAAAAAGGCATGGATTTCCAGATCATCGATGTGGATATACACAACAAGCCTGAAGATCTGGCGGTGATGAATCCGTACAACCAGGTGCCCGTGCTGGTGGAGCGCGATTTGATTCTGCACGAGGCGAACATCATCAACGAATACATCGATGAGCGTTTCCCCCACCCGCAGCTGATGCCGGCTGATCCGGTGATGCGTGGCCGGGCGCGACTATTTCTGCATCGTTTCGAGCAGGAGCTGTTCAGCCATGTCGCGGCTATCGAGCATGGCAGCCAGAAGGCTGCGGACAAGGCGCGTGCTGCGGTGCGTGACAATCTGGCGCAGCTTGCGCCACTGTTCGTCAAGCAGAAGTTCATGCTGGGTGAGGAGTTCTCCATGCTCGACGTGGCGATTGCACCTATGTTGTGGCGCCTGAATTATTACGGCATCTCCATGCCGAAGCAGGCCGCGCCCCTGCTGAAATATGGCGAGCGACTGTTCAGTCGGCCGGCATTCATCGAGGCGCTGACTCCGTCCGAAAAAGCCATGCGCAAGTGAACGAGCTGTCCACCAAACCCTACCTCATTCGCGCCATCTATGAATGGTGTACCGATAGTGGATTGACGCCCCACCTTGTCGTGATGGTGGACAAACATACCCGTGTGCCGATGGAGTTCGCGAAGGACGGGCAGATTGTCCTGAATGTCAGCCAGGGGGCTACACGCAACCTCCTCATCGGTAATGATTTGATTCAGTTCTCGGCGCGCTTCAATGGTGCTTCACGTGACATCGAGGTGCCTATCGATGCGGTAGTCAGCATCTACGCCCGAGAAAATTCTCAGGGTCTTTCTTTTGCGCTTGAAGAAAAAAGTGGCGGGGTGGGTGAAACGCCATCGGATGGTGCCGCATCTTCGCCATCGTCAGATGACGAACCGCCCACCCCACGCAGCAAACCACAACTAAAAATTGTAAAATAACACCTGTTTGACGGGCTAATCGCTGATTCGGCCTGTTCCCAAAATGTTCAAATCGTCACAACTGGATTTGCCGAACTCGTGCGAAGACCCTATAATGCCGCTCTTGTGCGTGGCCGGCATAGCTCAGTTGGTAGAGCAGCTGATTTGTAATCAGAAGGTCCCGAGTTCGATTCTTGGTGCCGGCACCAGCGGTTTCGGGCTGCCGCGCGGAATTCGGGCTGCCGCGCGGAATTCGGGCTGCCGCGCGGAAGTAGATGCTATTCGCGGTAAATATGTTTGACAAGACATCGCAACACCGGCATAATTAGCGGTTACGTTCGGAGGGGTTCCCGAGCGGTCAAAGGGATCAGACTGTAAATCTGACGGCTCTGCCTTCGAAGGTTCGAATCCTTCCCCCTCCACCAGATTTTAGTGGTAGTAGATTGAAGACGAGTTGGCGCTCATCTTGGTGCTCTTGGCACTATAGTTCATTGTTTCGGAACGCGGGTGTAGCTCAATGGTAGAGCAGAAGTTTTCCAAACTTACGACGAGGGTTCGATTCCCTTCACCCGCTCCAGTAAGTGTTAGGGTACAGGTTTAATGCCCATGTAGCTCAGGGGTAGAGCACACCCTTGGTAAGGGTGAGGTCATCGGTTCAATTCCGATCATGGGCTCCACAAATTTTGTTCTGGATTAGTCGCTTAAAGGAAATAATCATGGCAAAAAGCAAATTTGAGCGGACCAAACCGCACGTAAACGTGGGTACGATTGGACACGTGGATCATGGCAAGACGACGCTGACGGCGGCG
>PFJY01000215.1:8170-9295 GCA_002784065.1 Hydrogenophilales bacterium CG_4_10_14_3_um_filter_58_23
GATCATGGCAAGACGACGCTGACGGCGGCGATCACCACGATCCTGTCGAAGAAGTTTGGCGGCGAAGCCAAAGGCTACGACCAGATTGACAGCGCACCGGAAGAAAAGGCGCGCGGCATCACCATCAACACCGCGCACGTCGAATATGAAACGGCCAATCGCCACTACGCCCACGTCGACTGCCCGGGGCACGCCGACTACGTCAAGAACATGATTACCGGAGCCGCCCAGATGGACGGCGCCATCCTCGTCGTGTCCGCCGCTGACGGCCCGATGCCGCAAACCCGCGAGCACATCCTGCTGGCGCGTCAGGTCGGCGTCCCCTACATCATCGTCTACATGAACAAAGCCGACATGGTGGACGACCCCGAACTGCTCGAACTGGTCGAAATGGAAATTCGCGAGCTGCTCTCCAAATACGACTTCCCCGGCGACGACACCCCGATCATCATCGGCTCCGCCCTGAAGGCGCTGGAAGGCGACCAGAGCGACATTGGCGAACCCAGCATTCTCAAGCTGGCCGACGCCCTCGACAGCTACATCCCCCAACCCGTGCGCGCCATTGACGGCGCCTTCCTGATGCCGGTGGAAGACGTCTTCTCCATCTCCGGTCGCGGCACCGTCGCCACCGGACGCGTTGAGCGCGGCATCATCAAGGTCGGTGAAGAAGTCGAAATTGTCGGCATCAAGCCCACCGTCAAGACCACCTGCACCGGCGTAGAAATGTTCCGCAAACTGCTGGATCAGGGCCAAGCCGGAGACAACGTCGGCGTCCTGCTGCGCGGCACCAAGCGTGAAGAAGTCGAGCGTGGTCAAGTGCTGGCCAAGCCTGGCTCCATCACCCCGCACACCAAGTTCACTGCTGAAATCTACGTCCTGAGCAAGGATGAAGGCGGCCGTCACACCCCGTTTTTCCAGGGCTACCGTCCCCAGTTCTACTTCCGCACCACCGACGTAACCGGCGCGGTTGAACTGCCAGCCGGCACGGAAATGGTGATGCCAGGCGACAACGTATCCATCACCGTGTCGCTGATTCAGCCGATCGCGATGGAAGAAGGCCTGCGCTTCGCGATTCGCGAAGGCGGTCGTACCGTCGGCGCCGGCGTCGTGGCTAAGGTTATCGAG
>PFJY01000235.1 GCA_002784065.1 Hydrogenophilales bacterium CG_4_10_14_3_um_filter_58_23
CATGGCTCCCTGTCTCCTCGCGCCGTTTTGTTTGCCGCGCTGGGTATGAGTGGGGTTCAACAATTAACAGTGACATAGCCAATCGGAATGGCTACTTGGCGCGAAACTTGCATGTGCTGATGGTACCGCAGTAAATATTTCCGGAATCGACCATGGCGCAAGACACTCCCTCGGTGCAATTAGTCACTATCTATGAAATCAGCAAGATACTCGGTTCTTCGCTGGATTTGCATAAGACGCTGCGCGGCGTGCTTAACCTGCTTTCCTCGCACTTGCACATGCAGCGCAGCATGGTCAGCCTGTTGCAGGGGGACGGCGGGTTGCAGGTGGTGGCAGCCGTCGGGCTGACGCCGGAAGAGATTCGGCGCGGCCACTTCCTGATTGGCGAAGGTGTGACCGGGCGCATCCTGCAGAGCTGTATGCCGGCGGTGATTCCCGATGTCGCCAAGGAACCCCTGTTTCTCAACCGCACCGGTTCGCGCAAGGGCGAGAATGGGGAACTGGCGTTTGTCGGTGTGCCGATCAAGGTGGGGCGCCGCTGCATCGGCGTGCTGGCCATGGATCGGGAGGCGGACGGGACGGGTCGCTTTCAGGGGGATGTGCGCTTTCTTTCCATGGTCGCCAACCTGATCGGCCAGAACGTGCGTCTGCACCAGAATGTGGCGGCGGAGCGCGAGCAGTTGATGCAGGAAAAATTTCGGCTGCAGAAGGAGCTGCAAGGCAAATTCAGCCTGGACAACGTGATCGGCGTGAGCAAACGCATGCAGCAGGTCTTCGCCGACGTGCACCAAGCCGCGCCGGGCAAGGCCACCATTCTGCTGCGCGGCGAATCCGGCACCGGCAAGGAAGCCATCGCCCGCGCCATTCACTACCTCAGCCCGCGCAAGGACGGCCCCTTCATCAAGCTCAACTGCGCCGCCCTGCCGGAGAGTCTGCTCGAATCGGAATTGTTCGGCCATGAGAAGGGCGCCTTCACCGGCGCTACCGCGGACCGCAAGGGCCGCTTCGAGCAGGCCCACGGCGGCACACTGTTCCTGGACGAGATTGGCGACATCTCTGCCTCGTTCCAGGCCAAGCTGCTGCGGGTACTGCAGGAGCGCGAGTTCGAGCGGGTCGGCGGCAACCGCACCATCCGCGTCGATGTGCGGATGATCACCGCCACCAACCGCAATCTGGAGGAAATGGTGAGCAAGGGCGAGTTCCGTGCCGACCTGTATTTCCGTATCAACGTGGTGTCGATTTTCCTGCCGCCGCTACGCGAACGGCGCGACGACATCCCCCTGCTGCTGGAGCATTTTCTGGAGAAATTCAACCGCGAAAACAAGCGCAGCTTCACCGTCAGCCCGGAGGTGCTCCGCACCATCACCCAATGCAACTGGCCGGGCAACGTGCGCGAGCTGGAAAATTGCGTCGAGCGCATGGCCACCATGACGCGCGGCAATTTGATCCGCCAGTCCGACCTGCTGTGCGAGAAGGGTCTGTGTTTTTCGTCGGCGCTGAAGGACTATGGCAAGGATCACCGTTCGATTCCGCTCGTGCCGCTGCGGCAATCTGCGCCTGTAACGCCGACCATGCCCGAAGACCTGCCGGAAGCTTATCAGGAGGCGGAAAGCGTCGGCGAGCACCATGAAGGGCGCCAGCCGACTTCAGAGCGCGACCGGCTGATGTGGGCGATGGAAAAGTGCGGATGGGTGCAGGCCAAGGCGGCGCGACTGCTTAACCTGACGCCGAGGCAGATGGGTTATGCCTTGAGAAAGTTTAATATTGAGATCAAGCAGTTGTAATAACGTCGAGGGTCTCTAAAATCGCTATGTGATTTTGGTTACAGACGGTTTTATCGCTATGTGGCCTAATAAGTCTGCCGTTCTTTAACTTTCGAGAAGGCATCGCTATCCCGATGCGCAAGGGATAATCCTGTGTGCAAGCCGAGCAAATGAGGTTTGTCCGTACGCAACCGGATAGCTTGCTAAAATGGGAAATACTTTCAGGAGCGGATTGTGCAGACAGATAATACTTTGGCGCCATTAGAAAATCCCACTTTTACCTTGGACCACATCCCGATTCATCCCCGTTCGGTCAAAGGGCCATTCCGTGATTTCAAGACGGCGATGCTGCTGCTGGCGTTTGCCGTTTATTTCGGGTTACCGTGGGTGCCGTGGGAGCGTCATGGCGTCATACCGAACCAGGCGGTGCTGTTCGACCTGGTCGGGCGGCGCTTCTTTATTTTCGACATGGCCCTGTTTCCCCAGGACCTGATTTCGCTGTCGATGTTGCTGTTCGTTTCCGCAGCAACGCTATTCTTCGTGACGGGTCTGGTTGGCCGCGCCTTCTGCGGCTACTTTTGCTTCCAGACGATTTGGACCGACGCGTTTATTTTCATCGAAAGCTGGATTCAGGGCGAGCGTCCGGCTAGGTTGCGGTTGCACAAGCAGCCGTGGAACCTCGAAAAAATAAGCAAAAAGTTTGCGACGCACGCGCTATGGCTGGCGCTATCGTTCTGGACCGCCTTCACCTTCATCCTGTTCTATGGTTATGCGCCGGAGCTGACGGCCCGCTTCTTTGCTGGCTCGCTGCCCAGCGTCGCCTATTTCACGGTACTGCTTATTACGTTGACCACCTATGTCGCGGCGGGACTGGTGCGCGAGCAAGTGTGCATGCTCTGGTGCCCTTATGCGCGCTTCCAGAGTGTGATGTACGAACCGGAAACGCTGGTTCCTTCTTACGATTTTCACCGTGGCGAGGGCACAGCGGGCCGCGCCGCACACAAGAAAGGACTGCAAACCCTGGAGGAACGCCATGCCCAGGGGGTCGGAGATTGCATCGACTGCGGTCTTTGCGTCCAAGTCTGCCCCGCCGGAATCGACATCCGCAAAGGCCTGCAATACCCGTGCATTTCCTGCGGGTTGTGCGTCGATGCCTGCAACACCGTCATGGATTCGATGGGCTATCCGCGCGGACTGGTGCGCTACGACTCGGAAATCAACATCGAAAGCGCCACCCCCGGCAAGGTTCATTTCGACTTGCTGCGCCTGAGAACCATCGGTTACGGCATCGCCATCCTGGTGATGTTCGGCGTCCTGATTTTCAACCTGGCGTCCCGCAGCGATGTACAGCTATCCATCCAGCCGGTGCGGCAACCGCTGTTCGTGCTGATGTCGGACGGGGACATCCGCAACCGTTACCAGATTCATATCACCAACAAATCGGTCGAGGAGCACCGCTATCACATCGCAGTGCGTGGCGTGCCTGAGCGAGCCCTCGACATTGGGGCGATGCGCGATGTCAACGTGCTTCCCGGCAAGAGCATAATGGTGCTGGCCAGCGTCACGCTCAGCCCGGCAGAAGTGCAAACGATCAGGGAATTCGAATTCATCGTCACGGCCAAGAACAAACCGGATCAACCGATAGTCAAGAAAGTTCGGTTTAATTCGAAGGGGGAGGGACGGTAGTTAGGGAACCGCCGATTAACAGGCGAAGCCCATGTTTTAGATTCCCTCCCCGCCGGGGAGAGTTGGGCTGCGCCACGTTCAGCGCCAATCGGCATCTCAGGCGGCTAAAGCGTCTTCATTCGCCAGAGGATAAGGCTTGATCAACACCTCGGCGGGGATGCCCAGGCTGTCGTGGAGTTTTCTGATCTGTTGCATGGAAAGAGGCCGCTTCCGTTCCAGAATTTCGTGCACTCGCTGCCGACTGCCTAAAATCGTGGCGAGATCCTTGCGTTCCAGCCCTTTTGCTTCCATCAAATATTTGATTGCTTCAATCGGGTCCGGTGCGTCTATCGGATGATGTTCGGCTTCATAGGCTTCGATGAGCGTCAGCAATACATCAAAGCGATCGCCTTCCGGAGTGCCGGGTTCCGGTTCATTTTCGAAGTGGGGCGATACTTCACGCAGGGCGGCGTGATAGTCGGCTTCCGTTTTGATGGGGTGAATGTCCATTTCAGTCTCCTGGGGTTTCTGGTTCTATGGTTTCAGCATCTATCGCGTCGTATTGCGGGTGTGTGCCGATGAATTTCACGTATACCGCGCCAAGGCGAAAAGCGATTGCGACAATCAGACGGTAGTTATTCCCTTTGATGTTGAATACTACCCGCCGGTTCTTCAGGACGCTGGCGTTGCGATACTGCGCCTTGATCTGGTGCGGTGTTTGCCAGTTCGCCATGATGGTATCGGCGTGCCACGCCTTAAGCGGCTGCTCGGCATCGGGATGCTGTTGCCAGAACTCGCGTAGTAAGCGCAATGAGATGATTCGCATGATGCATTATAGGCTGTCACCGAAAAGGTGACAATGGGTGGCTGGCACTTAGCCAAGATCGACTGCTTGTCGTATTCCACACCGCTATTCTGGCGTTTGTCGCATTCAAGACAACGCCACGTATTCTTCATCCACCTGTTTTTAATGAGATTAAACTGAAATAACCCCATGGCACGCTTGTTGCAGAAAGGGTAACAAAAGCCAACAAGGAGCAAGCGATGCCACCCAAAGTCATTCCCATTTTCGCCAACCAGCCAGCCCCGTCTATGGGCTGCGGCGCGAAAGGCGGTTCCGGCAAGTCCAGTTGCGGCTCGTCCGCCAAGCCGGGCGATCTGTCGCCCGAGGTGTGGGCCAAGGTCAAGGATCATCCCTGCTACAGCGAGCAGGCGCACCACCACTTCGCGCGTATGCACATCGCGGTGGCGCCGGCCTGCAACATCCAGTGCAACTACTGCAACCGCAAGTACGATTGCGCCAACGAGAGCCGTCCCGGCGTGGTGAGCGAGAAGCTCACGCCGGAGATGGCGGCGAAGAAGGTGCTGGCGGTGGCGGCGGAAATTCCCCAGCTTTCGGTGGTCGGTATCGCCGGACCGGGCGATGCGCTGGCCAACCCGGACAAGACTTTCCGCGCTTTCCGCCTGATCCAGAAAGACGCGCCGGACATCAAACTCTGCTTGTCGACCAACGGGCTGATGCTGCCAGACTACGTGCAGGCCATAGCCGACCTCAACGTGGACCACGTCACCATCACCATCAACATGGTCGATCCTGAAGTGGGCGAGCAGATTTATCCGTGGGTCTACTACAACCACAAACGCTGGATCGGACGCGACGCAGCAAAAATACTCGGCGAGCGCCAGATGGAAGGGCTGGAGATGCTGACCGCGAAAGGCATTCTGGTCAAGGTCAATTCCGTGATGATTCCCGGCGTGAACGACCAGCACCTGGCGGAGGTGAACCGGGCGGTGAAGTCGCACGGCGCTTTTCTCCACAACATCATGCCGCTGATCTCCGATCCGGCCCACGGCACCCATTACGGCCTGACCGGCCAGCGCGGCCCTTCGCCGCAGGAGTTGAAGGAGTTGCAGGACAGTTGCGAGGGCAGCATGAATCTGATGCGCCACTGCCGCCAGTGCCGCGCCGATGCGGTGGGGCTGCTGGGCGAGGATAGGGGCGCGGAGTTCAGCACTGACAAGATCGCGGCGATGGACGTGGCTTACGATCCCGAGCCGCGCCTGGCCTACCGGGAATATGTCGAGCGCGAACGCCGCGACCAGGAGGCTGCGCGAGAGTCCGAACTCGCCGCCATGACCGGCCAAGCGGGCGGCGTCAAGATACTGGCGGCTGTCACCACCAGGGGCGGCGCCCGCATCAACCAGCACTTCGGCCATGCCAGCGAATTTCAGATTTACGAGCTGAGCGGCGCGGGTGCCAGGTTCGTCGGCCACCGCAAGGTAGAAAATTATTGCCAAGGGGGCTGGGGCGAGGAAGAGGTGCTGGAGGACGTGACCGCTGCGATCAAGGACTGCGCCGCAGTGTTCACTGCCAAAATCGGCCTGTGCCCGCGCAAGGATCTGGCCATGGCCGGAATCGAGGTGGTGGACGGTTTCGCGCACGAGTACATCGAGTCGTCACTGATCGCCTGGTTCCGGCAGCGTATGGAAACGGCGCAGCCTGTGGCAGCGACCGCATAACGAATCATTTTATCCAAGGAGAACACCATGCCTTACAAGATCATCTCATCCACCTGCACCGCCTGCACTGCCTGCGAGCCGGTTTGCCCCAATGTCGCGATCAAGGAGAAGAATGGCACCTACATCATCGACCCGAAGAAATGCACCGAATGCGAGGGCGAAGACCCGCAATGCGTCGAGGTCTGCCCGGTGGACGGCTGCGTGGTGGTGGACAAGAGTTTGCCGCGCTATGCGGTCTGAGGAGAACAATATGAACGTCAAGATCGCGCTGACGGCGGAAAATTTCATCCGCCGCATGATCCGCTTCAACGGCGGCGTCGGCTCCGGATTCAGGCTGGTGCTGAAGCCCGGCGGATGCTCCGGGATGGACTACGACTTTTCCGTGGAAAAACAGCCGCTGCCCGGCGACACGGTGGTGATGCACGACGACATCCGCCTGTTCGTGCCGGAGGCCTCGGCACCCCTGCTGGACGGCGTTATCATCGGTTTCGAGGAAAGCATGACCCAGACCCGGCTGGTGTTCGTGAACCCGAATAGGCCCCAGTCCTGCGGCGGCGCGTGCGGCAGTTCCGCCGCCGCCAACGTGGTGAGCATCGTGCGTAAGCCGGTCTAGCCATGAAAATCAGCCGCGACAGCGAGGTGATAGAACTCGACGGGCCGCCCCGGTTCGAGTACGGCCAGAAGGTGTGTTCGCTGATGAATGTCCGCAACGACGGCACTTTCCCCGGCAAGGAGATCGGCGACGTGCTGGTGAAGAAAGGCGACGTGGGTTACGTGGCGAGGATCGGCACCTTCCTCCAGCAGTTTTACATCTATGGCGTGGATTTCTATGAGCGCGGCTACATCGTGGGCATGAAGGCGCGGGAGCTGGATATGGCGGAGACGGAAAGCGTTTTGGGAGAACCACAATGAAAGTCATGATCCGCAAAGATTCAACGGGCGCGCTGACCGCCTACATCGCGAAAAAAGACCTGGAAGAGCCCATCGTTGCGATGGAAAAGCCGGAGATGTGGGGAGGCGTGGTAACGCTCGCCAACGGCTGGAAATTCGCCCTGCCGGAGATGGCGGCGGACACCCGCTTGCCGCTGACCGTCGAGGCGCGCAAACTGGGAGAATAAGCATGGACGCCATACTGAACGAAATAGCGGCGGCGCTGGACAAGGGCGGCGTGGTGCCTTACCTCGGGCCGGAGTTGCTGGAGCAGGGCGGCGATAATCCGGTGCCGGCCTCGTTCGAAGCGCTGGCTGTCCGGCTATCGGCCAGAGTGACCGTGCCGTTCAAGATCCGCACCAACATGACGGCGGCGGCGCAGTACATCGAAAACTTCAAGCACCGCAAGACGCTGGTCGCGGTGATGAAAGAGATTTTTCAGCCCCCGGTCGCGCCTTCCGCTCTGCACCGCTATTTTGCCTCCCTGCCCAAGCTGCCGCTGCTGGTGGACACCTGGTACGATGCCGCCGCGCAGGCCGCGCTGGCGGGCCGTCCGAGCTGGGGCCAGATACAGGGCGTGAGCCGCGCCGAGCACCGCGACCAGTGGGTCAAGTATTATCAGACCGACGGCACCGAAACCAGCGAAGCCCAGGCCGCCGGATGGGACACCGTGCTCTACAAGCCTTTCGGCTCGATTGCGCCGGCGGCCAATTTCATCGTTTCCGACTCGGATTTCGTCGAAGTGCTGACCGAGATCGACATCCAGACCCCGATCCCGCCGGTAGTGCAGGCATTGCGCAGCGGGCGCAGCTTCCTCTTTATCGGCTGCCATTTCCGCAACCAGCTGGAGCGCGCCTACGCCCGCCAGACCATGAAACGCTCCAGCGATGGCCCGCACTGGGCGGTGTTGCCGGGCGAGCTGACCAAAAACGAGATCAAGTTTCTGGAAGAGCAGAACATCCAGCGCCTGGACATCGCGGCGGCGGATTTTTTTGAGGCACTCCACGGGCTGCCGATTGCCGCCTGAACCCAGTAGGATGGAACGGTTCGTAGGAGCGACCTCCCGGTCGCGAACTCGGTGGTTCGCGACCGGGAGGTCGCTCCTACATCTCTCTGATTTATATGGTTAGCATAATAAACACAGCTAATTGATGATGGCTATGTCACTGTTAATTGTTGAACCCCACTCATACCCAGCGCGGCAAACAAAACGGCGCGAGGAGACAGGGAGCCATGAGC
>PFJY01000095.1 GCA_002784065.1 Hydrogenophilales bacterium CG_4_10_14_3_um_filter_58_23
ATATCAGGATCAAGCGTGATGCGGCCATCAAAATAGCTTGGCATAATTTTTTCCTTAATAATCAATATATTGTGTATATTAAACTTGCCCGCGCAGCGCGGCTAGAACCGCGATAGTCATCTGAAATGGCTCATCTTTTTCGGGTTTTTTCTTATCTGATTTTTCCCGCCACTGCTTACTTTCTTTCATCAGGGATTGCAGGCGCGTGGCGATTTCGCGTTTCTCGTCCCCTTGCCATTTTCCCGATTTGAATGCATTGAACAGGGCTGTAAGTTCGCTTTGCTCCTTGGGGCGCGTGTTGAGCACTTCTTGAATCGAGCGTTCAAAAGGGGGCATGGCATCCATATCTTCCTTTCGCTGTCTTTGCTCCGTTTCCTCCCTAGCCTTCTTTTTTGCAGCATCTTTCTTTTCGCGCGCCTCTTCGATGGCCTTTTCGTCCAACTTCATCCGGCCATAACCCACTGCCGTTTTGGCGCCGAAGCCCAGCCATTTCCCGGCGTGTTCAAAAGCGGCCTCCAGCAGGCTGCGCCAGGTTAGTCTTAGCGTGTCATCGCGTAACAAAGCGGCATTGCATTCCACGAAAAAAGTAAATTTCGACCTGGCTGGTACGGCGAGGAAGGGAATCGGGATGGGGCTTTCGCTGTTGTGCGGGCCGTGCTTACCCTGCTGGTAATACTCGCCGTGATGAGGGGTCATGATTTCGACCGACATTTCATTTTTGTGCAAGATCGGGAGCACATCCCAAAAACGCAGCGCGCCCTGTTGTGGTTGGGTATCGCGAGTGGGGTCTTCTTCGCCGGGGCCGAACAGGGCGCGGATGGATTCTTCGTCCCAGCCGTGTGCTTCGCCCCATTCGCCGCTGGCCAGTTCTTCGGCAGCCGTGCGGATGACGCCTTTGATGCCGGAACCGGCCAGGTAGGGCAGGCCGTAGGGCGTAAGGAAAGCGAAGCCGTTTTCGAGCGGGTGCTCGTTGCCGAGACCGGTGGCAAAAGGTGCCGTGCTGATGCAGGGCAGGGCGAGGACTTGTTCGCCCAATATTTCGGCAGCGGCATTCTGGCGTGCGCAAAAAGCAGCAAGAAGTTTGATGCTGTGTTCAGGGAGTTTTTTAAGCTTGTCCAGTGTATCGACAACGCCACTTTTGGGTTTACTCCAGTTGCTATTCCAGCCCGCGTAATAGAGGCTAAAACGATGGCCCGGCGGGGCTTCGGAAAAATCCGTGAGATATGCAGGGACGGCAGCAGGCATGGTTATTTCCCCGGATTGAGCGCGGCAGCAAACTGGCGAATCCAGCGCAGAAGCAACAGGGATTCTTCGGTGGCCTGGCGGTAGGTCGGGCTGTCTGCTTGGAGCAGGATGCCCATTAGCGGGGCAAAGCCGGGGTCTTTGTCGACGCCGCCCGCCCGCACCATGATCCAGCGGCGAAGGTGTCCGGCCAGCGCCTTATGGTTCGCTTTGCCCTTGTCTTCGTAAAACGCCAGCGTTTGCATCAAGCCGTTATTCATGATGAGCGCGGGGGCCGCCTTGGCGAGGTTGGTGTATTCTCCCTCAGCGAGGGCGATACCTTCCTGCGACATTGCCCAGGCGGCTTGCGAGCGTTTCTGTTCCAGTGTCATTTTGCTCATGCGGGTCTCCTTATTTCACTGCCGTGACAACAACCTGACCGCGCCCAGTCGTGGCATCGCCGCCAACCTGTAGCAGTTGCCCGTCGAGATTGGCGAGCACATGGCTGACCACCGCTTCAGCGGCGGTCTCGCCTTTGCCGCTGCGCTCGGCACTAGCCATCAGCGGGGCGATGAGCAGGCTTTCGGGTGGCAGGTTTTCGACGTAAAACAATCCGCCATCGCTGGCGGTTCCGGTTTTGTCGTCGATGCGTACATGCGATTCAACTGCCGTGGCGTTTTTGACAAAATAGGCGAAATCTTCATCCGAGAGCAGCACCAGGTCGGTCTTGATCTTATCCCGGAAGAAGGCGTGCGCTTCGCCTTGCGGCAGCGCATGATCAGCCAGCCAGGCTGCAATTATTTTAAGTTCCGCGCTTTCGCTGGCAGTGTATTCAAAGGCTTCAAGCGCCAGCGAACCGCCGGTGGTCAGCCCCGTGTCACACACATTGGCAACGCCTTCGCCAATGTTTTTAACCGGGGCGGGCAACTTGGGTTTGCCGAGTAGCTCCAGCATCCGGCTGGCGCGAGAAAGCGCGAGCGGGCTGGTTGCATAAACGTAGCCGCGCTTCACGGATCGCACCGGAAAGGCGACCAGTTGCGCATCGCCAAAACTTACCGCGCCCGCATAAAGCTCCCCACCTTCGGGGCCGAACAGGCGATCGAGCAAGTCGCCCTTCCAGCCCGGCAATTGGGCAAAGCGATGGCGAATCGCTCCCTTGATGCCGGAACCGGCAAACAACGGGTGGCCGGTATGGCGCTCGCGCTGTATCGGGCTGTCGATCAGGCCGAAAGCCGTGCCCGCACCCATGTGAACAGGGCTGACGGCGTAGAAAAAAAGGGCAGTGTGGGCTTGGTACATGGTGTCGTTTCCTTCGTTAGATTTCTATTATCCGGGGTTCAAACCGCCCAAGGTGCGATGACAAGCTTGCCAAAGCCTTCGGCGTGTCGGGCGGGGTCTTCCATCGGGAAGCCATTTTGCGCGAGCGCCTTGAGTGTAGTCAGGTTGCCCGTTAAATTTTCAAACCAGTAAACGCTACCCGTAGGCGCAACCCGCTGGGCGGGCTTGGGTTTGTTGGTGACGATATCCCAGCCGGAAATGGTTTCGGCGCGGCTGACCGAGGCGGCTACCAAGGCGGCGGGGATGCCATCCGGGCGCCAGCCGCCACTGAACAAGCCGGGCGTAGTCAACATCAGGCGGAAGCGGCCTTCCTTTTCGATCCGCGCCCAATCTGGTGCCGTTGTGTGGGAGGTGACGGAGCGAACCACTGCGCCTCGGCCATCACCGCCCAAGCGGACGAGGCTTTCAGCCGGTAGCTTATTGGCGCTGCCTTCATAAGCCGCAATAAAGCCTATGCCTTTTTTCAATGCGGTGGTTTCGGTGGTGTAGATTTTCCCCTCTGCGGCGCTGCGCGTTTTGGGGTCGAGCGCTATCCCCAGGCGCGGATCGGTTTGCCAGAGCTCGCCAGATCGCACGAAGTGTTTGGCGTTCAGAGGTTGGCCAGCCAGCCATGCGGCAATGCCATCGCCGGTGAGCCATAAGCCACCAACGGGTTTGCCCGGTTTTTCGGTTTGCAATGTGGGTAATTTGGGCAGTGCGTGGCTGCTGGCTATCCCCGCAGGCGTTGTGGAAGGGCGAAGATAAGTAGCATCGCCCAATGCTATTTCATCGCTGACGATCACGTCGGCAGGCAAGGGCCAAAGGTGTTCGATCACCCCGCCATCATGAAGGCGAGCCAAGCCAAACTGGGTCAACCGAAAATCGGCGAGCGCTTCCAGGCTTACACCCTCGGCCATCAGCCGTGAGCGGATGGCGCCTGCCGCGAGCGAGGGCCAGGGCGGCATGAGCGCCTCGCCATGCGCGCCCGCATCAGCGAAGAGCTTGTTGCCGCGCAGATAAAGGACATCGAGCGGGTCGAGAAAAATGGAGGTCATGGTCTGGTTTTCTCCCGGCAATCAGTACGCCCTTCGCGGGCAAGGAATTCGGCAACGGCCAGCATGTCGCGTACCAGTGCCGCTTCGGGGCTTTTCAGGCTGTCGTGCGAGTCCGGGCTTCTGCCCTTGCCTACCGCGCAAGCAATTTGAGCCAGCAAGGGGCCGAGCGCGCCAGCGCTGTCGCCTCCCTGTCGTTTAAGCTGGTGCCGGAGATTGGCCGATAGCAGATTTTCCAATGTTTCGCCGCCGATTTGGCTCGCTGTTGGCAAGTCTTCCAGCCAGCCTTGCGTCAGGTAGGCGGCGCGGCGCGATGTCTTGCCGACGAAGCTGTCGCGCAGCTTGATGAGCAGCGACATGGGCGTGTCGGTGAGTGAGCCTTTGAGTGCGTCAGGCCATTTTTCGCCGGGGGCGACCCATGGCAAGGTGAGATGCACCGCGCCACCGGAGCGCTTTAACAGGTTGATCGAGAAAGCATCGCGCCCGCCTTGTGTTTTGGCCCGCTTTTCAGTGGCGCGCAACTCGCGCAGCACGCGGGAAAGCGGTGTTTGATGATGTGCGACGATGGCGCCAGCCGAGGCAGTTGCTTTTTCTCCCATCAAACGCAAAAGCTGACCATCAAGCATGGCGTGTCCACGTTTGAGCTTGGCCATGTTTCGCTCGTTGCCGAGTTTCAACAGATCGGCCAGTCCGTCCTGTTCAGGCCAAATACCGGAATAAGCGAGCCGCAGCAGCGTGAGGCAACGCAGGAGATCGTCCACCGACACCATCGCCAGCACATCGTCGCCGCCCGCATAGATGAGCTTGCCCTTGCACAGGTCTTCGACGACATGCCGCGCCATAATCAAAGCAAAATCGTTCAGCGCCGCAGAAATCGCCATGTGACGCGCTGGCGAGACAGCCCGCTGGGAACCGAGATATTCGGCCAACTGCGGGAATTTTTGCGCGGCGGTGTGGCGTATCTTCGGGTGCCAGGTGTCGCGGTAGGTGAGCAGATAGTCCGGTTCGGTGCCGGATAACCAGGCGCCCATGCGGTCGCCATCCAGCAGGATAAAGGCGTAGTAGGCTTCGGGCTTGGCGCCGAGCAGTTTTTCGATGTCGCGGTTGAGCGTGCGCGCCTTGTCTTCGGTTAGATCGTCCTGATCCAGCAACCCCGGCAAGCGGGCTGCCAGCTCTTGGGTTTGGGTGCTTACGGCACCGCGAGCGTAGAGTTTTTTGACCAGACGCCGAGGCAAGGCGGTTCGCGGGGAATCGGCTGCTTCGGCGATCAGGCGCTTAAATTCGTCCGCCCGGTTATCAGAAAGCCCACCGTCCTCAATCCAGCGTTCGAGCGAAGTGGCCAGCGCCATGGTGTGCGTGGAAACGACGTAGCGTTGCACCTTGATATCCAGCGTTGCTTCAAGTTCTTGCGCGAAGGTGCGCGGCCACATGCGCTTGAGCATGGCCAGCGCCGACAGGTGCTCTCCCTTGCGGAACAGGCCGGGGAAGGCTTGGGCTGTTTTGTTCCACAGCGTGGGCGCATCCTTGCGGCCCTGCTTTCCGTAAACAAGCTGGGTGCGATCGGTGGTGAGCCACTCCGCCTCGCCGGTGAGGTCGCAGCGGTAGCCTTCATATTTTGTTTGGACAAACGGTCGCACGCTTTTGGCCGATGCGGCGACGCGGTCGAGCAGATCGTAAATGGCCGGGTAGAGCACGCCGGGGTTCGGGACGAAAAACCAGGCGCCTTCGATTTCAATTTCCTTGGCGAGTACCTGCCAGACCTGGCTACCCAAAAAGCCGGGTTTCTCCATCTTGCCAAAGAATGGCTGGCTGGCGGCAGCCAGGGCTGGCTGATTCTTCTCGGCCTTGCCTTCGGCGTCGGCGGCAATGAGCGAAAACGGGACGGTCGCCCAATGCACTTCGGGGAATCCTGTCAGTTGCTCGGCAAGCTGCGCATGACATGGCAGCGTGGGGTCATTGCCAAAGCCGCTTTTGTCCAGCAATTCGGCCAGCATGGTTTGGGCGTTTTTCAAGACCCAGCCGCGCATCGCTTCAGTCACTCTTTGAGCGAGTTCTTCGGCACGACAGGCGGGCACGATGGCGACGAATTTATTAGGGAGTGCCGCGCCAAACAACGGATTGGCATCGGTTTTTTCCGTCGCCCAATCGCAATCCTGGAAACGATCTCTGGGCAATCCCATTTCGTTTTGCAGCCACAGGTCAACTTGCGGCACCCCGCGTAGTTGCGGAAAAATGACCGCATCCGGTCCGATTTCGCTGGCGATGATTTTCAACCCTTCCCAAGCGAGACGCGAGAGTAGATGCGAGCCTGCCCACAGGTCGGAGGTGGTTCGCGCGGCGGCGATAAAATCCTGCACCGGGCCGAAGCTCATGGCGAGCAGCGCGGCATCGCCTTGGGCATCCGCAGTGAAAGCGGTCGCAAAGGCGGCGGTCAGATCAAGGTGCGCCCAGATGGTGTGGTCAGGCGAGCGGGTGTCCGCAGGGAGCAAACGCCAAAGCGTGCGGATGTCCGCGTTAATTTCGGGGCCAAAGCGCCAGAAATTCAGCGCTGTTTTTTTGGCGTCGCCATTGACGACGAGTTCGTCAAAGTGGGTTTGGGAGACCGCTTTGATGTGCGCCGGGTCTATGTCGGCCAGTTTTCCCAGGTCGTACTCTTCGCCCGACAGCGGATGAATCAACACCGGCTGTTGGTCAAAACGCACTTGCGCCCAGGCGTTGCGCCCGCCGCTGCCAAATTGCGGGCGGTCAGCCGCCGCTGCCCAATGGTCGCCACGTTCAACGGCTTTTTTAATGTCTTTTGGCAATCCGTTTGGAAAGAGGCGTTTTCTGAGCGCGAGCACGGTGCCACCCTCGTGTCCGGCAGGGTCGCGGAGCAGGACGAGCGCTTTTTCTGCCGGGTCGTGCGTCCAGGCTGCCAGCTTGGCAAGCCAGGGTTTGTTGTTTTCGCTCATGGCTTGGCTCCGAGGCGCGTAAGCTTGTTTTGTGGGTCATCGAGCCAGCGGTGGATGCGCTGCCAGACGGCGAGTTCGTCAATGTTGCCGATAGCTAACGGGCTCTTGTGGGGAGTGTGGTAGATGCGCGCCTTGAGTTTGTTATCTTCGGCTGAAAAGAGTTTGAAGCGAATCTGGTTGGCGAGGCGAGTTTCGTTACCCCATCCGCTGACCTTGTGATGCGTGACCGGATAGGCCAGTACATGACGCTCCTGTGGCTGCCGGTGAGGCTCGCCGCCCTCAAATTTCAGGCTGGTACGAAAGCCGATTTTCGTCGAAGCGAGAAATTTCATGGCTGTCGGCCAGTTGTCAAACGTGGCAGCGCTTTCCCAGATCAATGCGCCCTTGTTGTCACTGCCGATGGCGTGCGGCCAGTCCAGCTTGAGGCACTCTTTTAAGTCGCGCAGAACGGCGGCGAGGTGTGCGTGATCGGCGGAGAGCGGCTCCAGCCCAAGTGACAGCGAACCCCAGCCATTGCGCGAGCGGCCACCAAGGGTGCCGAACCAGTTGATGAGCTGCAAGGTGTGGGCGATGGCATCGGCATCTTCGACCGGCCAAGCGAGGTCGAGAGTATTGGTTTCATTAGCCTGAAGCGCCGCTCCATTCTTGAACTGCCCCTTATCGATGGGGCCGTAGCCAAGATAGTTCAAAGGCTCAACTTTAAATGTTGTATTGGGGTGGTCAATTTTCCCTTGAGGTTCATGCTGGCGCATCTTTCCTTCATCCCAATGCCCAAGCGCCATCCGCACCTTGCTTTTACAAAAGCGGCTATTCTTGTCTGCATCGGGTTCCAGCCACGCATTGCCGAACAATAACCCTTCAGTCTCGCGCAACGAACGGTGATCGTAGCCGGATTCTGGCGCTGCCGCCACGCGCCACCACTCGCGCAAAAGCGCCTTGATCGGCGGTGTGCGCCAGACACCGGATTGATGTGCATCGCCAAGAAAAGCGGGCGAGTGAAGTCGCAATTGCAAACTTTTTTGTTGGATCATCATTGTTGTCCAGTGAATTGTTCCCAGTATGAACGAGCAAATGTCGGCAAAGCAACGACGGCAAGCTTGCCAATGGTTTTATTGTGCAGGCGTGCCATTAATAATCACTATCAATCAACAGCATGACGGCCTTCCCATTCGCGTTGGCGCAAGGCTTGAACATAAGCCGCGCTATCAGCCATCTCCGGTCGGTCTGCCCACATGCCGAAGAAGGGGGTGTCGAGTTCTAGTTCTAGTTCAGTACTTTCTGTTTGGACACGCTTCGTTTTGGAGCGAGACAAAAGAAACTCGATGAACTCGGAAAGTTCCTGCTGTTTTTCTTGGGGCAACGCGGTAGCACGCTGAAATGCTTCTGCAAGCACCATGATGATTTCCTTAGAAATTGGGTTTTCAGCAAAGGTCTCCGGTTTGTGATGAGCCGCTGCGGCATTGACGGCGGAGTCAGGGAATTGGCTATCGCCTGCCGGTATCTTGAAAGGTTCGC
>PFJY01000007.1 GCA_002784065.1 Hydrogenophilales bacterium CG_4_10_14_3_um_filter_58_23
ATTCATCACCTCGATAAGCAACTCGACAACACCTATAATACAGTGAATTGTAGTAATTAGTTAATGTAAATTGTGGCGTTTCTCGGTATATATTTCCCGGTATGCGCGCCGAGCAGTGGCACCGGGTGATAGACGTATCCGTTAACGGCTTTTTCAACGTCACCCAGCCGCTGATGATGCCGATGATCCGCAGCCGCTGGGGGCGCATCATCAATGTATCTTCCATCGCTGCGCTGACCGGCAATCGCGGTCAGGTCAATTATTCCGCCGCCAAGGGCGCGCTCAATTCAGCCACCAAGTCGCTGGCGCAGGAAGTTGCGAGCCGGGGCATTACCGTCAATGCGGTTGCGCCCGGCATTATCGACACCCCGATGAGTGAATCTGCGTTCAGTGCCGAGGACATTGCGCGCATGGTGCCGATGAAGCGCGCCGGCACCCCCGGCGAAGTGGCCGACCTGATCGGGTTTCTCGCCTCGCAACAGGCGGCCTATATCACCGGACAGATTATCTCCATCAACGGCGGCATGATTTAAGCGCACGTCTTGCCAGTAAAACGGGCAACCGCAACACAAAGCCGATAAACAGGCGCGTGTGCATCCAGGTCAACAACACGTTGTCGCGCAGGTAGCGGAAATGCGACACGCCGCCTTCATCGGCGCGGTAGTAGCGCACCGGGGCGGGCAGATTGACCGGCCTGACCCCGCGCCAGCACAGGCGCACCACGGCCTCAGGATCGAAGTCGAAGTGACGCATCCACGGCTGATCGCGCATCACCTGCCGCAACGCTTTTACCGGATACACGCGAAACCCGAACAGCGAGTCGCCGATGCCTGCCCACAAGGTTTCCAGGTTGGCCCAAAAGTTGGAGATGCGCCGCCCTTTGACGCGCAAACCCGGCGCGCTGGCATCGAATACCGGCACGCCCAATATCATTGCCGCCGGCTGGCGCGCGGATTCCGCCATGAATGCGGGGATCAGCTCGGGGGGGTGCTGGCCGTCCGAGTCCATGGTCAAGACGTGGCTGAAACCCGCCGCTGCCGCCTGATCCAGGCCGTGCAGTACCGCCGCGCCCTTGCCCTGGTTGTGCGGCAAGATCATCACGCGCAGGCCGGCATCCTGCGCCGCCATCGCCAGCAAACCCTCGGCGCTGCCGTCGTTGCTGCCATCCACCACCACCCACACCGGGGTCCAGTATTGGCGTGCCGCGCGCACGGTTTCATAGACTTTGGCGCCGGGGTTATAACTGGGGATGAGGACAAGATGCGTGGTCGAGGCAGCAATCATGGTGGCGTACGGTCAGCCTGCGTAGGCAGGAAATTGGTCGGGTAAAACGCCGAGCCTTGTACCAGCTCATGCGCAAAGTAATGTTCCAGTTCAGCCATGAAGCGCTGGGTATGCTGCGGTGGATCAAAGCGTCGCCCCAGGCGCAGCCGGTAATGAATCGGCATCGGCGGTTTGCGGAACAGTGGCCAGCCCTTGCTCAGATACGCCGAATCGGTTTCTATCAGTACCGTCTGCACCGGCACCTGTGCATGATGGGCGATCAGGCCGATACTGCCCTTGAGCGGATTGACCGGGCATGAGGTGGTGCGGGTGCCTTCCGGGAACAGCAGCAGATGGCTGCCGCAGTCGAAATCCTGCGTTGCCTGCTGCACCATGCGCCGCACCGGTGTATTGGGAATATAGCGCGCCAGCCGTGCCCCTGCACCGAGAAAAATATTGTTCATCAGCTCGGCTTTAAGCACGCAGGCGACATTCGGCAAGCGTGAAATCACCATCACGGCATCCAGCAGGCACGGATGATTGGGCGCAATAATCAGCGCAGGTTCATCGCGCAGGGCATCCAGCGCCTCCAAGTCAAAGCTGCACCGGCGCGACAGGCTAAGACTGGCAAGGTAAAGTCGAAACACCCCCATGATGGCGTGACGCCCCAACGCCCGTCCCCGACGCTCGGACAGTAGCGGGTAAATAATCAGCGCAAGCGGCGTCCATGCCAGGCACAGTATCCCCAGCCAGGCCAAGCCGAGATACAGCACCAGGTAATCGTAGCCATTCAGCAACACACGCAATGCGGCGCGCATGTCAGTCCTTCTGGCCGGACATGAACACCAGCGGTTGCGCAGCAGTGGCCTCAATTTCCAGCAGCAGATCCTGGCGGCACACATCAGCCCGCAGGTAGATTGCATTGGGTGCGGTACCCACTATGCGTTCGAGCTCGGCGCGAATCTGCGCCTGATCGGCAGGGTGGCGCACGTAGACTTTGTAAGACAGGCTGGATAAATCGAACCAGGACGGGCTCGCCAGACGATTTGCCTCGGCCAGCACGGCCTTGATATTGGCCATTGTTTCGCGGGTTTGCGCCACGACATCGGCGGGGTGCAGGGTTGCGTGGCCGACAATACTGGCGGTGCCGGATATGAACAACACCTCATCCTGCCCCAGGCGCACCAGGCTGGCACGCGAAAACGTCGGGCTGCGCGGGCCATATTCCTGCGGATATTCGTAGGCGCTGATCTGACGCGGGTTTTCTATGTTCAGCGGCGCTACCCGTCCGGCTAAAAAGGCAATGATCAACAGCCCCTGAGCAGTAGTACCCAGCGCACACGCAGCAGGGACATTCCCCACCACGTCGCGTCCGTGAGCCAGGAAAGCATCCTGCCGCCCCAGGTTGAACTGGTGGTAGCGCTCCAACCCGAAGCTGTGGGTGTTGATGTCAGCGATGTAATTCCAGAAGCGGAACAGATACGGGTAGTGCAGCGTGTCGAGCAGCGCAAAAACCTGGCGATAGGCCGACTCGGTGGCCTGCTGCAACGGCGTTTTGCCGGCGCCGGCTTCAAATAGGGTTTCAGACAGTGCAATCACGCCGAACAATACACCCTCGTCATGGCGATAATGGATGGTGCCACACTGACCCTGCGTCAGGTGTCCGCTGCCATGCCAGACTTCGCAGATGGAATCGCCGATATCCAGCCTCTGCATGGGCACGCGCAGGCAGGGGATATCTCTGTCAGCTTGCATCTGGCTCTCGCCAGCATTCGCAGAAAAACAGAGGGCGCCCAGCACACTGTTTCCCCACTGTGCCGGTTGTTTCAACTCAGCACTCACCCTTTGATCAACGCCCGTCCCTGTGCTGCCCAGAACTCCATTGGCTCGCGTTTGAAGCCGCTCTTGGCGAACTGGTGCCAGCGACCGACCACGAAGCTCATCATCAGGTTGGCCTGAGCGGCGGCATCGATCTCGGATGAGATTTCCTGCTGGCTCGCGGCAAGCCGCAATGACTGCTTGAGCGTAGCTTCCAGCCGGTCGTGCAGCTGGTTGATGCGGGACTGGAGGCGGCTATCCTCGTTGACCAGCACCTCGCCAATCAGCACCCGGGTCATGCCGGGATTCTTCTGGGCAAAACCGAGCAGCAGGGGCAGCACGGCCTCCAGCTGTTTCACGCCGTTATTCTCTTCGCTGGTGATCTTGTTGAACATACCGAACAGGGTCTGCTCGATAAACTCGATCAGCCCCTCGAACATCTGCGCCTTGCTGGCGAAGTGGCGGTAGAGTGCTGCCTCGGATACGCCGATCCGGGCGGCCAGGGCAGCGGTAGTAATTTTCTCGCCTTGCGGTTTCTGCAACATTTCCGCCAGATTTTGCAGTATCTGGAGTTTTCGTTCTCCGGGTTTGGCTGCCATGTTTTTCCCTTGGGTATTTTGTAGCCGTTGATTATACCCGGAAGGTCCGCCGTTTTACTTTGGATGGCTGGCGAAGATGCCAGGGCGAAACACTTCCTTGCCGGACTTCGAGAATGCCGAGGTGTAGGGGTCGATGGCGGTTTCCAGCTCCTCGCACCAGGAGGGGTGGCTGTAGCTCATATCGGTGAAGAACCACAACCCGCGCTCGGATTGGCAGGCTGCCGACATCATGTGGATCTGCTCGCCCGCTTCCGGCCCGACAATGCAACCGCCCAGCAACTGGCCGGTCTCGGCATCGTGCACCACCTCGATGAAGCCTTCATAGTCGTGATGCGCGCGCGCCTTGCCGGAGCCACCGAAGTTGGCGCGCGCCACGTCGGCATCGAACCCGGCCTGCTCGGCGAGCTCCTCGGTCAAGCCCACCGCCGCGATTTCCAGGGCGGAATGGATAACGGTCGGCACCTTGTGATAATTGCTGCGCAGGACATTGCCGTTGATGGCATTGGCTGCCGCCACCTTGGCATCGTGCAGGGCGGCATTGGCGGTCATCGGGCCGGGCTTGACGTCGCCGATGGCGTAAATGCCGGGAACGCTGGTTTCCAGGTATTCCGTCACCGCGACGCCCCCCCCCGAATCCAGCGCTACCCCGGCTTCTTCCAGGCCCAGGCCGACCGTCATCGGACGTCGGCCAACGGCGACCAGCACATGTTCGAAGATATCGCGGCGGCCATCCGTGCAGGTAACTTCCACCTTGCCGTCGATGATCTGGCTGTGCGCAACGGTCGCATTCTTGCGCACTTCGATGCCGATGCGCGCGAACTTGCGCTCCAGCACGGCGCTGGCGCGCTCCGGGATATTAGGCTGATCCAGTAGCCGGTTTCCCTGTTCGACGATACACACGCGGGAACCGAACTGATGCAGCAAAAACCCCAGTTCCACGCCTATCGAGCCGCCGCCGACGCACAAAATGGATTTCGGCAGGTGATCGAGCCGGTACATGAAATCGGGCGAGTGCATGATCTCCCGGCCGTTGCTCGGGCATGCATCGAGTTCGCGCGGCGTTGAACCGGTGGCAACGATGATGCGATTGGTCTTGAGCTCAAGCGGCTCCTTGAGGGTGAGCTTGCCCTTGTCGGTAAAGGGCGCATCGCATTCCGGCGGGCTCAGGCTGTGCGCCGGATTGACGCTTATCCGGCCATCGCCCAGCAGTTTCCCCTCGCCGATAAAAACGCGCACGCCCAGACGTTTGAGCCAGACCGTGAAATTATTGCGAATGCTGGTGACCACCTCGTCCTTGTGCGCCATAGCCGCCATGAAATCCCCTCGCACCTGGCCGATCAATCCGCGGCCCTGCAGGCCGTTGACATCCTCGATCAGCGAGGCCAGATGAAGCAGGGTTTTTTTCGGGATGCAGCCCTGATTCAGGCACACCCCGCCCGGCAAACCTTTTTCCACCAGCGCCACCTTGGCACCAAGGTGAGCTGCGGTGATCGCGGCCTTGTATCCACCCGGACCGCTACCGATAATGACGAGATCAAATTCCATCCGCTGAGAAGGCGTGATAACCCAGTGTCAGATTAGTGGCAACCGCCGCCGCAACCGCCGCAGCCGCCACCACCGCCTGACGACGTACCGCAGGAAGAGCCGCCGGTATCGTTGGGGTTAATGAAGATGAAGCGGAAGTCGCCAGGATCAAGTTCGACGAAATCCAGCACCGCCCCGATCAGCAGATCCCTATTCTCTGGCGACACGATAACGGTGACTCCCTCGGAATTCACCATCACGTCTTCTTCGCTCTGCTCATCGAAACCCATTCCGTACTGGATAGTTCCGTCCATCCCGCGCTGGGCGGCAATCCGCAGAAACATCCCCTCGGCTTCACTTTGGGTGGCGGCCTGGTGAATCTGCTCGGCAGCTTTGGCTGTTACTTTAATCATCGACTTTCTCCTTTAGTTATTAACAATTCAAATCATTCATGGCACTGCTCTTCCATCCATGGGTTTCTCCGCTTCTTGCGCCTTGCCGCGCACAAAGGCAACGAAACGGGCCGCCCAGTTGTAGCTATCGAGACTGCGCAGATGGGCGTATGAAGCCAGCAGGTTTTTGTAGACGATGCCATCGTGGTGTCCATCTATTCCATGGCCTCGCTTGACCTCGTAGGCATATTTCAGCCCGCTCGTGTCCAGGTTGTCCAGGCTGGAATAGTGAAATTCATGGCCGCGCACTTCAGTCACCGGCGATGGCCCGGCCAACATCGGCCATGGACTCTCTCCCGTTTCGTTCAAGCGGATGTAGCCGCGCCCGACCGGTTTTTCGTGCATCACCACGTCGCCCGGAATGACGCCCACCATATTGCGCTTTTCGCCATGCCAGGTCAGCGTGCGTGCCAGGTACATGAGTCCGCCGCATTCCGCATAGACCGGCAACCCGTTCTCGATGGCGCTGGCGATCTCTTCGCGCAACGTGGTATTGGCTTCCAGTTCGCTCATGAACAACTCGGGAAAGCCGCCGCCGATAAACAGGCCATCCACTTCCGGGAGGTGCGGGTCATGCAAGGTATCCAGCGGGACCAGTTCGGCACCGGCAGCACGCAAGGCATCGAGGTCGTCGGCATAATAGAAGCCGAACGCCTGATCCTTTGCCCAACCGATACGGACCGTAGTCTTGGCGTCGCGAAGCGACACGTCTGCCTCCTCTCCCGCTTGCGGGAGAGGATTGAGGAGAGGACAACGCACCAGCAGTTCCGGCAACGGCGGCGCAGAGGCGGCGATTGCCAGCAACTTGTCGAGATCGACGTGCGCTCCGACGATCTCTCCGATTTCATTTACGCGCTGCGTCGCCGCCTCGGCTTCGTTGCTCGGCATCAGGCCAAGGTGACGCTCCACGATTTCCAGCCGCCTGTCGTGATGCACCGCGCCGATCACCGGCACGTCTGTATAGTGCTCGATCACGGCGCGCAGCTTGCCTTCGTGGCGGGCGCCTCCAAGATTATTGAGAATCACCCCGGCAATGTGGATATTCCGGTCGAAAGCCTGGTAGCCCAGGATCAAAGGCGCAATTCCGCGCGTCATGCCGCGTGCGTCGATAACCAGCACCACTGGCGCCCGCAGCAGATGAGCTAGCGCAGCATTGCTGTTACTGCCGTCGAGGTCGAGTCCGTCATACAGGCCCTTGTTGCCTTCAATCAGGCTGATGTCCGCACCGGTTGAGTGCCGCTGAAATTCAGCGACGATCTCTTCCTGGCTCATGATGAAATAATCAAGGTTACGGCAGGGGCGCCCGCTGGCGACGGAAAGCCACATCGGGTCGATGTAATCGGGGCCCTTCTTGAAAGGTTGTACCATGGCGCCACGCGCCCTGAATGCGGCGCACAGGCCGATAGAGACGGTGGTTTTTCCAGAGGATTTATGTGCGGCGGAGATTAACAGGCGGGGCATGGATCGGAATCCGCAGATGGGTAGGATTACTGTCGGCTATTTCGACAGAATAGGGTTCCGTGAGTTTCCGCCAAAGTTTATTTTTCCGGCGATAACCGGAATGTGCTCCTCTGGGCTCGAAGGAGGTGCGCCTCCGGGCCAGCAGTTTGACTAATGGCTGGCCGGATGAGGCGTGTCATCCGGCATGAAATTCAGCACTTTTGCCACAATTGCGGTAATCAGCGCGGCCACCGCAATGCCCCCCATGCCTAGGAGAAACTCGGGCAGACTGGGGCTGTAAGAGTGTATCACCCCATCGAAGAAGCTGCTGCTTTGCTCCATGCCGGGGAAAAGATTGAGGGGGAAGGCTTGCCCGCCGATAAGGAAAACATATAGTTGAAAGAAACCACCCAAAATAACGAGCAGGGAAGCGACGACCACCGTGCTGGATTTTTTGGCGGTAAACAGCAGAAACAAGGGCAATACGCTGCCGATCAACACCTGCCCGACCCAGAACAGCGTCGTGTAGATGCCGCCATCAAGCAGAATAAAGCGCTCGAAATCCGTCTGTTTGGCAAAATAAAGGTTGGTCATGTGGTACACCGCAGTGAAGTACAACACCGCAGCGACGAAAACCGCCAGCAGATTTTTCAAACGACGCAAAATCTCCTCATCCAGCACGCGATCGTTCCATCGGTACATCACCGCCTGAACGATCATGAACACCGCCAGCCCGAACGAAAAGGACATAATAATGAACATGGGCGGCAACAGTGCGCTGCCATAGGCCTGGCGCGCCACCAGGAAGCCGAAAATGGCGCCAGTACCGGTGGTGAGCAGCAAACGCCAGATGAAGGCGGCGAAGCCGACATACCTGGAATAACCATGCATCTTGCGATCCATCATCGTCCACAGATAAAGGACAACAACGGAAAAAAAGATGGTGTAAAGGAATACATTGAGCGCAAAAACGGATTTGAGATTCAAATAGGTCATTGCTATGATCAGACGGTCGGAGCGACCGAGATCGAGCATCAACACCATCAGGCCACCGGCCAGCATGGCGATGGCAAGCAGTCCGGAAAGCGCTGCACGCGCCTTGTACACCGGCTTGCCGAACACCGAACCGATGGATGCCATGTTGAGCACGCCGGAAGCCGCTACGATCAGAAAGAGGGCGAATACGTGCGGCAAGCCCCAGACAATCTGGTTGGTCATGCCGGTCACCACGTGACCGTAATGCTCCATGTAGAACGCTGCCCCCAGGCCAGCCAGCGCCACCAAGCCGATCGCCCCTAGCAAAAAGTAGAAGGCAGCGTCTTTATTCTTGCGAAATACATCGTTATTCATAACGTTAAATCCCCTGGTAACGAACGCCGGTGTTCAGCGCCAAATCCGGGCGCACCTGAGTGGTCGCAAAGGTAGCAATGCGTTTTGAAATTTCGCTGTTCGAGTCGTTCAGATCGCCAAACAGCATGGCGCCATGATTCCCGGCCGAACAGGCTTCTACGCACGCCGGTTGCTGGTCTTTATCAATCCGGTGTACGCACAATGTACACGCCTCGACGCAACCCTTGCCGCGCGGCACATCGGGATTCTGGTCCTCGTGCTCCTCATGCACAAAGGAACGCGCCTTGTATGGGCAAGCCATCATGCAGTAGCGGCAGCCGATACAAATATGCCGATCGACCAAGACGATGCCGTCGGCACGCTTGAAGGACGCTCCGGTCGGGCACACGTCCACGCACGGCGGCTCGGCGCAATGCTGGCACATCATCGGCAAGGAGTGGCTTCTGCCGCTCTTGATTTCCTTGAGTTCGATCTTGCGTATCCACTGCGGATCGGTTTCCGGATGGCCGGTCGAGGCCACCCCGTTTTCCTTTCCACAGGCTGTCACACAATCGTTGCAGCCCGTCGCGCACTTGGTGCTGTCGATCAGCAACCCCCAGCGCTTGGCGCTGGACGCGGCCTCACCGGCAGGACGCGCATGAGCCATATCAAGCAGCGTCACTCCCGGCGCAAGCACCAATCCAGCGGTACCCGCTACCCCTGCTGCAATAAATTTCCTGCGGCTGTTATCTACGTCGTTGCTCATTTAACGCCCTCGCCCATGTTCAAGCTCGCCAATTTTGCCTGCATCTGCCGAGGTATCTTGCCGGACAGGCCGGACTGTTTGTCCTTGCCTTCAGACTGCTGCCCCGGTGCGATGATCGGATGCGTTCCCACTATGGAAGCTTTCGGTTTGCTTGAATGACACTCGAAGCAGTCCACCTTGACGGCTGCGTAGCTGTGACAGCCCATACAGAAGTCTTCCTTGCTGCTGGCCACGCTATTGGTCGCAGGGTTGACGTGACACTCGATACAGTTTTTCAGGCTGTCCTGGCTGCCACGTACCCCCTTGCGCATGGTCTCGACGCGCTGATGCTTGAGAATATTCATGTGATTGCGACGCATAAAGTCCACATCGCGCACACACTTGTCACCCTTTGCGATCAGCTTGTGCCCACCTTGCCCGTCTTGTGCTGTGGCGGGCATCGCGCCAGCCAGAAGCAGGGCAAGCAAGGAGGCAGCCAGCCAGCCAAGTACGCTTCGCCGTTTCGCTGGATTGATCATATTTAGTCGCCCATCCCCATTTTGATGTAGCCGGTAGGACACACATCCGCACAGATATGGCAACCGACACACTTCGCATAGTCGGTATCCACATAACGACCGGTAGTGGCTTGCGCCTTTTTAACTTTGAAAACAGCCGCTTGCGGGCAGTAAATCACGCAGTTATCGCACTCGAAGCACAGGCCGCAGCTCATGCAGCGCTTGGCTTCCACAACCACGGTCTTATCGTCCAGCGCTTCCAGACGCTCCTTGAAGTGACCCAGCACCTGCTCTGCGGTCAAGGTCACAAAGCTGCGCTTGTTGCGCGGAGTAAACGGAAAATGGCCGAGGAACAACTCCGCTGAAGGAATGACATATTTGTCGGAGCGATTCTCGAAGTTATGCACCCCGAATTTGGCCTTGTCCGAGCCACGCACACCCAAATCGATTTCCTTGACGGTGCCTTCCTTCTTCTTGATCTCTTCCTTGCTGTGAGAGTGGTACTCTTCAGGCGACAAGCCGGCTTCCATTTCCTTGCGCAGTAGATCGAAGTAAGCCACATCCACCTTGGGACGCTTACCCAGTTCTTCACCGTTAAGATAATGATGGATACTGTCAGCTGCGATTCGACCGTGGCCGATGGCGGTGGTCAGCAAGTGCGGGCGCAACACGTCACCGCCAACAAAGATGCCTTGCTGGCCGGGAACCTGGTAATGCTTGTCGGCGCTGATCAAACCCTTGCCGTTATTGAAGCCTTCCAAACCGGTAAAATCGACTGCTTGGCCGATCGCGGACACAATCAAATCGGCCGGAATGTCATATTCCGAGCCTACCTTGACGACCTGCTTGCCGCCCACGGTTTCCAGAGCCGCTACGCGTAACGCGGTTGCACGCCCATCCGCGCCAACCACCACCGATACCGGGGTGATGCCGCCGCGAATTTCGATGCCTTCAGCCAAGGCTTCTTCGACCTCGTGTTTGCTGGCATTCATCTTCTCGATGGCGGAACGCGAACACAGGATCACTTCTGCACCCTCCTTGGCGGAGACTTCCGCCACATCATGCGCAACCTGGCCCGCGATGATGTGCTCAGGACGGTCAGCGGGATTCGCCGACTTGATATTGCCCAGACGACGCGCAACCGTTGCCACGTCGATAGAAGTATCGCCGCCGCCGATCACGACTACGCGCTTGCCGACGTGTTGCAGACGCCCGTCGTTGAAGGCGCGCAGGAAGGCCATGGCGGTCACGACGTTGGGCGCTTCCGCACCGGGAATGGGCAAGGGACGTCCAGCTTGAGCACCCATGCCCATGAAAATGGCGTCATAGTCTTTCTTGATCTGGTCGAGCGTGATGTCCTTGCCGATATGCACATTCAGCTTGACTTCGATACCGAGGTCAATGACGCGCTGAATTTCAGCGTCGAGCACGTCACGCGGAGTACGGAAGCCGGGGATGCCATAACGCATCATGCCTCCAAGCAGCTCGTGTTCGTCGAATATCGTGCATGAGTGGCCTTTCAAGGTAAGCTGGTACGCCACCGACAGACCGGCAGGACCTCCACCGATGATCGCCACTTTTTTGCCTGATTTCTGGATGCCTTCCGGCACAGAGAATTTTAAATTATTCTTTATTGCATACTCGCCGAGGTAGTGCTCAACCGAGTTGATGCCAACGAAATCGTCTACTTCATTCCGGTTGCAGCCAGATTCGCAGGGCGCCGGGCAAACGCGGCCCATCACTGAAGGGAACGGATTAGCCGAAGTCAGGCGACGCCATGCGTATTCCTGCATCGACACACCGCCGACAGGTTTTTCAACGCCGCGCACAATATTAAGGTAACCGCGAATATCCTCGCCTGCCGGGCAGCTACCTTGGCAGGGAGGCGTACTCAGCACGTATTCCGGGCACTTATAGGAATTATCGGCCTTGAAAATCTTGTCCTGCCAGCTGCGCCACTGGGTTTTGCCATCCTTGAAACGGCGGAAAGTACGGGCTTGATTCTTGTTCATCTCTTCAGGTGAAACTGACATAGTTTAATCTCCTAAAAATCACTATAGGGTGCGCTGCGCGCGCACCATTCCGACTGTTTGGTGCGAGACACACCTTGCGAAACTACTCTTCTTCTTTTTCCAATAGGATGGCCGTACTCACCAACTGGTGAACGCCACCCACCATGCTCATATCGAAACCGTAATAAGGCACAACCTTGGTAAACTGTGCCTTGCAGATCGCGCAGATCAACGCCATAAAATTGACTTTGTGTTCCTGAACCACGTTATTGAACGCCTCCATCCGAGGCAGCGCCCCTTTAACGCGAATTTCCATCAAGTCATCCGAAAGAATGCCGCCCCCACCACCACAACAGAATGTACTTTCACCGATGGTTTCCTCGGCCATGTCGTAATAATTGTTCACGACTGCCTTGATGACTTCGCGGGGAATAATAAATTGTCCGCCCGGAATATCGCCCATGCGTGAACCGCGAGCGACGTTACATGAATCGTGAAAGGTAACGACCCTATGATCGTTCAGGCTCTTGTCGAACTTGAGCTTGCCCTGTTGAATCAATTCATACGTGTATTCGCAAATATGCTGCGGAGCGGGATAACGCGGGTCAAGCTGCTTCTGCAACTCGATCGAGAAGGGATCCTCTCCACCCGTGCCAACGCCGACTAACGTATTCCAGAAACTGTACGCGACGCGCCAGGCATGGCCACACTCGCCAACAACAATCCGCTTGACGCCCAGATCAAGCGCGGCCTCGCGAATACGCAGGGCGGCGCGACGCATGTTTTCATAGCTACCGATGAACATGCCGAAATTGCCAGCCTCCGAGGCTTTGGAACTGAACGTCCAACTTGCCCCTGCGGCGTGAAGCACCTTGGCATAACCGATCAGGCTTTCAACGTGCGGTTCGGAAAAGAAGTCTGCGGAAGGGGTTACCAGCAGGATTTCGGCACCTTTGACATCGATCGGAAGCTTGACTGGTGCACCCGTCGCGTCGAATATGTCTTCTTCCAACCCTTCCAGGGTATTCGCCAATGCCGGACCGGGCAAGCCCAGGTTGTTGCCGATCCTGTGCACCTTACCCATGATTTCGTTGGTATATTTCTGGCCGATACCGACGGTGTCGAGAATCTCCCGCCCCGCCATGGTGACTTCTGCCGTGTCTATGCCGTAAGGGCAGAACACCGAGCAACGGCGGCATTCCGAACACTGGTAGTAGTAGGTGTACCATTCCTGGAGCATGTCTTCGGTGAGGTCTTTCGCTCCCACCAGAGCCGGGAAATATTTGCCGGCAAAAGTAAAGTGACGGCGGTATACCTGACGCATCAGATCCTGGCGCGCCACCGGCATATTTTTCGGATCTCCCGACCCCAAAAAGTAGTGGCACTTATCAGTACATGCCCCGCAATGAACGCAGGCATCCATGAACACGCGTAACGAGCGGTACCTGCCCAGCAGATCGCCCATCTTGGCGATTGCTTTGTCATGCCAGTCTTCCACCAAGCCACCGGGGAACCCGATGACTGCCTGTACGGGTTCTGAAGCGGGGAATGACTTGACGTGCGCCGTTGCGCCTTCCTTCAGCGCCGGGGTTTCAGCATATCCCGTGAGCTTTGGTACTTCAAATTTTGGAGCAGCCACTATGCCTCCTGACTTACGTTGAATTACCGCTTGCTGCGTTTCTAAACTTATTCCGGTTTCGAACCTGTTTCCAGTTTTGCCGCCCATGGCGACAGATGACGCCGCTCACGTGGATTATCGGCCTGGTTACGTGTAGGGCTGAAGAATACTCCCGGAGCATGCAGCAGTTTGCTGATCGGAAAAATCACCATCAGCAGCGCCACCAGGGACAAATGCACCAGCAGCACTGGATCGGTCGGGAGCGGCTTCAGGTCGAACACCATCAGACCCATAAAGAAATCTTTTACTGAGACGATATCAGTATGCGCGACAAAACTCATCCCGAGGCCAGATAGGCCGATACCGATCAAAAGCATCAGCATCAAATGATCGGAAGGGGTCGATATATATCGCACACGATCCACCAGGAAGCGGCGTGCCCACAGGCCACCAAGACCTGCCACCATGGCGAAGCCGGCATACTTTCCGAACGGTTGAGCCCACACCACCCAGAACCAGACTGGATCGGTGAAATAACGTAAATGGCGTAAAAGGACGAGCAGCAGCGAAACATGAAAGAGCCACCCCAACATCCAGATCCATTTGTTGGATTTGAACAGGCTCTCAAAAAGCGCCACTTCGCGCGCCATTCTCAGCACCACTCCTCCCGTCGTCGTCGGTGCGGGTGTAGTCGGAATCTTCAGGGGCGCAGGTGTACGGGCGTAGCAGTTAATTTTAGCCACCAACCCACCGATCAGGAGGGCGGTAGCCGCATAGAAGACGATCGCGTACAGCACAGTCAGTGACATGAAACATCCCCCAGTTATGGCCACCAGCAATCAGCTGTCAGCCATCGGCAAAAATCGGTAAAACTAGCGGTCCGCAATCAGCTTCAGCCCTGATGCCAGGCTGACAGCCGAAAGCTGACCGCTGAATACAGCTTTAGATACAACCCGTCGGCTTCGGCAAACCGGCAATTTTACATGCCTGCTTGGCTGGACCGTAGGGAAACAGCTCATACAGGTACTTGCTGTTACCCTTCTCAGCGCCCAGCTTCTTGCCGATCGCTTTGGTCAAAACACGAACCGCAGGAGCGATCTGGTAATCGTTGTAATACTCGCGCAGGAAGTTAATCACTTCCCAGTGGTTTTCGGTCAGTTCGACCTTTTCTTCCACGGCCAAGTACTTGGCAGCCGCTTCGTCCCATTCGCCCAGATTGACCAGATAACCCTCTTCGTCAGTTTCGTATGTCTTACCATTGATTTCAAAACCCATGCTTCTCTCCTCAATTAAAAGTCTTAATCAAAATTCACTAACTCACAGCCAGGACTGAACGTTTTTGTCCGCAGCCACCAGATCTACAAATCCGTTGTAGTCGACCTGCTCGATCCCGTCTATCACGCTGTCCTGCATGCCACGTGCTTCCAGATCAGGCCACAGCGCATAAACCTTGATGTCCGCCATGGCGGCCTTCAGCTTATTTTCCGCCACGCCACCTTTGGTTGCGCCGTACACCCCATCCTCTATCAGCAGGATAGTGCTACCTTTCTTGGCCATGCGCAGACAACTGTCCAGCGTATTCCGTTCAGACGGTGATTTATTCACAATGTGCAACATTTGCGCCCCCCCTACTCAAAAACTCAAGACGACGTCCTGCTCGTCCAGGAGCGTCGCTATTTCATCAGAAGTCAAAACTTCCACCGGCACCACCAGATCGTCTGCGGTCAGGCCGCGCGCGTCCAAGGACTCTTTCTCGACGAAAATCTTTTCGATATCGTAGCCTTCCAGCGCACGGTAGGTGGGCGAAAAGTTTTTCATGCCCACCGACTTGGTCGCCTGCCCCTTCTTGAGCTCATAGACGCCGTCATCCGCGAACACCAGGCTGACATCCTGATCGAATGCCGCGCTGATCAGCACAACTTCGAGGGATTCCAGCGCGTAGATAGTGCCATACGGCGCCTTGCGGTTTACAAATGCGAATTTTTTTATGGTACCCGAGGAATCTTCGTCCATATCGATACCCCCTGTGCTTTCAGTCATATCTTCTCCGAATTAATCGCCAAAAGTTACCGTGCGATCCGCCTGGATGCCCGTTTCGACCAGTTGGCCCAAGCCCGAAATCCTGAAGCCGGGCGCCAGATTAACGTCCACGAGACCGCGCCGCAAACCCGCTGCCACGCACACCACCAGATCCAGGCCATGCTCTTCCGCCAACTTGCTCCAGCGGTTGACGATATGCCGATCATCCTGAGGAGGCTCGGTCAATTTTGATGCATTGTTCACGCCGTCGTGATAGAAAAACACACGATGGACTTCATGCCCCTTTTCCAGAACCGCCTTGGCAAACTGATACGCAGTATCAGCTGCCTGGTGGGTGTATGGGCCTTCATTCACAAGAATTCCGAATTTCATCCCTGAATATCCCATTAACAAAAATTAGTCAAATACCGGCTCTCTGCAATATCCCGCATGGAGCCGGCCAGGTTGGTTTAGAAGCGAATGTGCGTGGAAGCGTTCAGTGTCGCACGCGCGCCGCGCCAATCATCGATATGGTACTTGGTGAACGGCAGACCCGTCTTCTCGAAGAAACGCGGCCAGCCGATTCGATCGATCCAGTCAGACATGCGCTCCCAAGGTTTGCCATCTTGCTTGTAAACACGCAGGATATTCTTCACTACTGCGCCCACTTCCGGCCAGCGCGGCGCATTGTTGGGCAGACCAGAAGCGACCAGTTTGTGGAAGGTCGGCCGGATGCGCGCATTGGAGTTCTTGCCACCTACCCAGATGGCGACCTTGGAAAACTCCGGATCGTTAATCTGCATCGGGGGGCAGGGTGGGAAACAGGCGCCGCAGCACATGCACTTGGATTCGTCGATTTCCAGCGATGGCTTGCCATTCACCAGGGCGGGGCGGATTGCGGCCACGGGGCAGCGCGCAACCACGGTCGGACGTTCGCAGGCGTTGGCCACCAGATCATGATTGATCCTTGGCGGTTTGGTGTGCTGCATAATGATCGCGATGTCTGCCTGGCCGCCGCAGTTAATCTCGCAGCAGGAGGTGGACAGCTTGACGCGGTTAGGCATCTCTTCGTGAATGAACTCCTCATACAACTCATCCATCAGCGCCTTCACCACGCCAGAAGCGTCTGTACCGGGAATGTCGCAGTGCAGCCAGCCCTGGGTGTGAGAAATCATGGATACCGAGTTGCCGGTACCGCCGACCGGGAAGCCGCCTTTGGTCAGCGCATCGCACAATGGCGCAACTTTCGCCACGTCGGACACCATGAACTCGATGTTGCTGCGGGTGGTGAAGCGCACATGGCCTTCGGCAAACTTGTCGGCAATGTCGCACAGGGTACGAATCGTGTAGACGTCCATTTGACGCTGTGTTCCGGCACGCACCGTCCAGATTTGGTCGCCGTTGTGGGCGACATGGTGCAGCACGCCTGGACGGGGACGATCATGGTATTTCCAGTTGCCGTAGTTTTTCTTCATCAGCGGGTGCAGATATTGCACATGGTCTGGCACGCCGCTCTCAATGGGTTCACGCATTTCAGCCATTATTTCTCTCCAAAGACTTTAATCTGATGTTCATTCGAGACTGGATGCAAAGCATCAAGCCGCATTTGCCTTACGCTGCTTGGCCTTCTCCACTTCCTCGTCCCAGCCATCGGTGCGGACATAAGGATTAGCGCGTGGCTGCAGCACCATACTCGCATCAATATCGCGGCCAATGCCTTCGAGGTAATTAACCAGGCCGATACGGTCGATCATCTCGCCGCTACGTTCGTGCTCCAAGGCATTCTCGGCAAAGAAGTCGATATGGTTCTGAGCTAATTCATTCAAAGCCTCGAAGTCCTCGTCGGATTCCAGCTTCATGAACGGAACCACCACGGTGCCCATTTGGGCGCCGATTTTCAGCACGCTCTTGCCGCCCACCAGGATGGTCACGCCCTTGTCCTTGCCCGGCGCCAGCGCCCCGGTCATGACGTTGACGCAGTGCATGCAGCGCACGCAGTCGTGATTTTCGATTTGCAGAGACTGACTGTCGTTGAGGACGACGGAGGAAATTCCCTCAGCCTTGGAAACATCCTGGGTATTCTTCAGGGACAGCGCCTTGGTTGGGCAGCGGGAAATTACGTCGTTGACCAGTTCGTCCATGCCGTGCTTGGCGAACCATTTCTTGCCCATCGTGTCATCGGTCTGAATACTGTCGCGCCAGGTGCCAATCACGGCCATATCGGAACGCTGAATCGAGTTGACGCAGTCGTTCGGACAGCCGGAGAACTTGAATTTTATCTTGTAAGGCAGTGCCGGGCGGTGCATGTCGTCGAGGAAGTTGTTGACCACGGAGCGCATCGCCTTGGCTTCGTCATAGCAGGATTGTTCACAGCGCGCCGCACCGACACAGGACATGGAGGTACGTACTGCGGGGCCGGCGCCACCCAGGTCGAAGCCCATTTCATTGAAGGCGTCGAAAGCAGGCTGAACGTTCGCGGTGGTCGCGCCCTGGAGCATGATATCGCCGGACTGGCCATGAAAGGCAATCAGACCTGAGCCGTGTTTTTCCCACACGTCGCACATTTCCCGCAGCAGGCCGGAAGTGTAGTGCATGCCTGCCGCAGGGATGATGCGAATGGTGTGGAACTCGGCCGCAGCCGGAAACAGCGGCTTGTCATTCTCGTCCTTGAGTTCGGTAAAACGCGGAATCACGCCGCCGCCATAACCGAACACACCGACGGTGCCGCCCTTCCAGTAACCTTTTCTGGTTTTGTAGGAGGTTTCCAGCTGCCCCATCAGGTCAACCATCATGTCGTTATCTTTGGCCAGACGCTTGAGACCGGTCACAAAGCTGGGCCACGGGCCGCTTTCCAGCTGGTCGAGCATTGGCGTATCGTGTTGTTTCTTAGCCATAATTTTTAACCTCCAAAAAAATTGAAACGGACGCAAGTTCCAGTCCTGCACGGCAAAGTTGCCAGCATCCTGAATTAATATACCCTATAAATAAAGCCAGCGGCCAACACCCGCCCGTTCCGCACGCTCCTCGGTATTATTTGCTTCTTTCACAAAAAAATCCGGAGAAACTGCGTCACTAAGTTTCAAATACTACCGCTAACAAGGAATGCCTTTCTATCGTCATCATGAGGTGGCGCTTACTACCCATCCGGGTTATTCACCACACCCCCACTTGGGCTATAGCCTGACCACCTCTTGATTCCTGACCGCCCTATCCCTATATAATACGGCAACGCAATGTTTACGAACCATCAGAAACGGAATGTTGGTGCTGTGGTTTCCGCATCGATCCCCGTCAGTTTGCTAAATATTCGCGACGAGGTCAAGGGGTGGCTTGCTTGGCGACTTTCGTCAATGGTTTGATCAGGGTCTACTTTTATAAGGATGGTCTTACGCAATGGCAATGGAAGAAACCACAAAGATCGACAAATTTACTGCCTCACCTTTTCGTCAGGATATCGAGCTACTCCACGTCGATCACGAAGCGGGCTTCTCCACGCTACGCATCAGGATTCGCGAACAGAAACGTTTCACCATCTTCGACATTGACGAGCATACTGCCGAGCATTGGGGACGTGCCCTGCTGGAATGGGCAGAAACCCGCAAGAACGAAGGAGCATTAAAATAGGCTGGCCAATCGAAAGCGGCATGGTCAACCCCGAATTTGACGATGCCGCAGTAACCGAAGTTCACTTCGAACTGCAAGGCGTTTACCTGCCTCGGGATCACGGCTATCCCTTGTTCCTCGAGCTATCACGCCTGCTGCCTTGGCTTGCCGACGAGACACTGGCTGCGGTTCACCCCATCCATGGCGCTGAAACCGGCAAGGACGATCTGCTTATATTAAACCGGCGGGCCAAGCTCGTGATGCGCATCCCCACCCATCGCGAGGCTGACCTGGCGATTCTGTCTGGCCAGACCATCACGGTCGGCGGGTTCAAGTTGACCATTGGCAAGGGCAAGGCCAAGCCACTGGCACGCTACTCTCCACTGTATGCTCACTGCGTCACCACCGGCAGTATGGATGAGGAAGGCTTTGCCAGCGACATCATCCGCCTATTGGATGAACTGAAGATCACCTGCCGCTTCATCTGCGGCCGACGCCAAACCATCACCACCGCCGACGGCGTGGCCTATGGCTATAGCCTGCTGCTGCACGAATTACCAGTGGAACACTCCATCCTGGTACAACAGCGCGGCATGGGCTGCAATCGAAAAATCGGTTGCGGCATCTTCATCCCGCACAAATCCACCAACGCTCTGGTGTAGAATAACCCCACATTTTTTTATTACCCGCAAACTTTCAAAGGAGGAATCACAATGGCATACGAAGTAAACGGCGTTGAAATCGAAACCGACGAAGAAGGCTACCTGCTTGAGCCGGACTACAGCGACGAAATCGTTCCTGTCATCGCCGAAGCCGAAGGCCTCAAGATGAACGATGATCGCTGGGCAATCGTCAACTACATGCGCGAGCAATACAAGGAAAACGGTCACACGCCAACATTCCGTAACATGCTGAAAGACTGGGAAAAGCTTCGCCCCGGCACCGACAGCAAATACCTCTACACCCAGTTCCCCGAAATGCCGGCCAAACAGGCCGCCAAGGTAGCCGGCCTGCCCAAGCCTTACGGCAAAGGCGGATACTGATTCAAGCTTACAGCATGGTAGGGTGGGCACATTTTTGTGCCCACGCGGAAACTCTTCTCTGACCGCGTGGGCACAAAAACGTGCCCACCCTACATTAGAAAGCCATTATGCGCTCCACTCTGGTTTCCACCGAAGACTTGTCTCGTCATCTCGACGACCCAAACTGGATCGTGTTCGACTGCCGCTTCACCCTGACCGACCAGGAAGCCGGACGCCGGGCGTATCGGCACGGCCACATCCCGAGCGCACGCTACGTCCACCTGAACGATGACCTCTCATCCCCGATTACACCCACCAGTGGCCGTCACCCGCTGCCCAGCACGCAGCTTCTGAGCGAAAAACTGGGATTCTGGGGAATGGACAACACCAAACAAGTTGTCGTTTACGATGACAGTTTCGGCTCCATGGCGGTGAGGATGTGGTGGCTGTTGCGCTGGCTGGGCCACGATGCCGTGGCATTGCTCGATGGCGGCCTACCCTTATGGATGCGGCACAAGCTGCCTGTCACCACCGAGCTGCCCGAAATTATTCCGGCCCAATTCTTTCCCCGCCCGCAGAACTCGATGTGGGCGGACGTTGCTGAAGTGGATCAGGCCCGACAAGACCACACCCGAGTGGTCATCGATGCCCGACCGGAAGATCGCTACAGCGGTGAACGCGAACCGCTGGACAAGGTGGCCGGTCACATCCCAGGCTCGATCAACTGGACTTTCGAGGAAAATATCGACTTCGACGGCACCTACCTGCCCGCAGAGCAGCTGCGTACCGCCTATCTTGATCTGCTGCACGGCATTCCGCCGGAGCAGGCGATCCATTCTTGCGGCTCCGGCGTGACCGCCTGCCACAATATTCTGGCCATGGAAATTGCCGGATTGCCGGGCGGCAAGCTTTATCCCGGCTCGTGGAGCGAGTGGATTGCCGATCCGTCGCGCCCGGTCGCCACAGGAGAATAAGATGAAGCCGATTCGAGTCAAAACCAACTGGTTCAAAAAAGACGGACAGCCGAAGGATCCCGTGGAAACCGCTTCTGTTCTGGCCTTGATCCTGTGGCGCCTGGCAGACAGATTCACCATCAACCTGTCACAAGCGGATTACGACATCATCACGCCCCAGCGCGGGTTTGTCCTGATGGCCGAGTTCCTCGCCTTCGAAGTACAGTACGCCGACCGCCTCGCTTACAATCGTATCGATGATGCAACGCGCTCTGCCTTCATCCAGGCGCTGGCCAAACGATTATCCGAAATGATGGAAGAAAACATCCTCGAAATCGCACCGAATAACGACGAGGGTTACGATTACAAAGCCGGCTTTATCGACCTGCTCAACCGTCGCCTGGTTGATTACGCCACCTTCGACCTGGTTGACGAGAAACCTGGTTTCGCCACGCTGCGCTACCTTGGCAACTGCATCCTCGAGATCATGGATAAGCGTGACCAGCCTTGGATCATCGACCAAATCATGGAAATCGAATCGCCTGAAGCGATAGGAACCATCAAAGAAACAATGCGTGGCCTGCTGGAAACCGAAGAAGAATATCCCCCTCTACCCCCTCTGGAATAAACCTGGACATTTGAGGGTAGGCACGTTTTTTGTGCCCACCCTACAAAACTGACTCAGATCGGATCCTGGTATTCCCCCTCCAGCAGCTTGGCTTGCGCCGCCGCCAGACGCGCGATCGGCACGCGCGGGCCGGAACAGGACACATAGCTGAGGCCGATGTGATGACAGAAGCGGATCGAGCCAGGATGCCCGCCATGCTCGCCGCATATCCCCATCTTGAGATCGGGGTTAGTCTGGCGTCCTCTCTCTACCGCCATCTTCATCAACTGCCCCACTCCCTTAATATCCAGCACCTCGAACGGGTTGTCCTCCAGGATGCCGGTTTCGGTGTAGGCTGGCAGGAACTTGTTTTCTGCATCCTCGCGGCTGAAGGAAAAAGTGGCTTGGGTCAGGTCATTGGTGCCGAACGAGAAAAATTCGGCAGTTTCCGCCATGCGCCCGGCGCGCACGCAGGCGCGCACCACTTCGAGCATGGAGCCAAACTTGAATTTCACGCTGATGCCATGAGTCAGTTCGACCTCCTTGTGGATGCGCTCGACATAGCTGTGAATGCGCTTAAGCTCTTCCACCGTGGCCACTTGCGGCACCATGATTTCGGGGTAGATTTCGGTCCCCTCCTTGGCGCACAGGGCTGCGGCCTCCAGCACAGCCTGGATCTGCATCGAGTAAATCTCCGGGTAGGTAATGCCCAGCCGAACGCCGCGGTGCCCCAGCATCGGGTTGACTTCCGCCATGGCGCGGACTTTTTTCAGCACCGCTTCCTTTTTGCTGATGACATCATCTTCCAGGTGAGACTCCTTGAAGGTATGCAGACCGCCCATCAGCTTCAGGAGACCATCGGCCCATTGCTGGTAGAGCTTGGGGCTGAGGAGCTTGATGGTTTCCGGCAGTTCCTCCAGGCCCTTGATGGTGTCGCGCAACTGGTGCAGGTGGGCGATTTCCAGTTCCAGTTGCGACGCTGTCGGCAGAAATTCGTGCATCGGCGGATCGAGCAGGCGCACCGTCACCGGCAACCCCTTCATCGCCTTGAAGATGGCCTTGAAATCCGAACGCTGGATCGGCAGCAGGCGATCGAGCGCTGCCTGGCGCTGATCCGGCGTTTCCGCCAGGATCATTTCCTGCACGATGGGCAGGCGGTCGGTGCCATTGAACATGCGCTCGGTGCGGCACAGGCCGATGCCCTTGGCGCCAAATTCCCGCGCGCGGGCGGCGGACTCCGGCGTGTCTGCATTGGCCAGCACCCTGAGGCGCGCGAGCTCGTCAGCCCAAGCCAGCAGGGTGGCCATTTCTGCGGAGAACTCAGCCTCCACGGTCGGCACCTCACCAGCGTAGACATGGCCGGTACCGCCGTCGATGGTGATAACATCGCCTTCATGCAGCGTGGTTTCGCCGATCTGGGCGCTGCGCAGCTTGTCGTTGATCACGATCTGCTCGCAACCCGAGACGCAGGGCTTGCCCATGCCGCGCGCCACCACTGCGGCGTGTGAGGTCTTGCCGCCGCGACTGGTGAGGATGCCCTGTGCCTGGAAAAAGCCATGGATATCCTCCGGCTTGGTTTCCTCGCGCACCAGAATAATTTTTTCGCCGGTACGACCACGCGTCTCGGCGCTGTCGGCGTCGAACACGATCTTGCCGGAAGCCGCGCCAGGCGATGCCGGCAACCCCTGCGCCAGCGACTTGCCGTGGAAATCAGGCGACAGCTGCGGCACCAGCAACTGCTCCAGAATCAAGGGCTCGATCCGCAGCAACGCACGCTCCTTCGTGATCAGGCCCTCCTGGAACATTTCCACCGAGGTGCGCACCATGGCTCGGGCGTTCATCTTGCCGTTGCGAGTTTGCAGGCAGTAGAGCGTACCCTTCTCGATGGTGAACTCAAAATCCTGCACTTCGTGGTAGTGTGATTCCAGCCGGTTGCGCAGTTCCATCAACTGGTCGTAGATATCCGGCATTTCGTCCGCCATCTCGGCCATTGCCTTGGGCGTGCGGATGCCCGCCACGACGTCCTCGCCTTGCGCGTTGGTGAGGTATTCGCCATAGATCAGGTTCTCGCCGGTGCCAGGGTTGCGGGTAAAGCCCACGCCCGTGCCTGAATCGTTGCCCATGTTGCCGAACACCATGGTACAGATATTGACTGCGGTGCCACTGGCCTGCTCTTTGGTGATCCTGAACTGCTTGCGGTAGTCCACCGCGCGCTTGCCCGACCAGGAGCGAAACACCGCCCCGACCGAAATTTCCAGTTGCTCGTAAGGATCCTGCGGAAAAGGCTTGCCGCTGTGGCGCTCGACAATGCCGAGAAACTCTCCGGCCAGCTCCTTGAGGTGCGAGGCAGTCAGGTCAACGTCCAGCGGTGCGCCATATTTTTTCTTGATCGCCGCCATCCGTTCGTCGAAATGCTCATCGCCGATACCCAGCGCGATCTTGCCGAACAACTGGATGAAGCGGCGGTAGGTATCGTAGGCGAAGCGCTCGTTGCCGGTCTGCTCGATCAGCCCCGGCAGTGAAATTTCATTGAGGCCGAGGTTGAGAATAGTGTCCATCATCCCCGGCATCGACATCGACGAGCCGGAACGCACCGAAACCAGCAGAGGGTTTTCGCCGCTACCGAAGCCCTTGCCGGTCTTCTTTTCCAGCGCCTGCATGTGGCTCCTGATCCCGTCCATCAGTCCGTCCGGCAACTGGTTCTTCTCCAGATAGGCCAGACAGGCCTCGGTGGTGATGGAAAAACCGGGCGGCACATTCAGCCCGATCTGCGTCATCTCGCACAGATTAGCGCCCTTGCCGCCCAGCAGCATCTTGTTTTTTCCATCGCCTTCTTCGAATGCGAAAATATATTTTTTACCGCTCATTGCCGACGCCCCTTAAGATTTATGAGTGAAAATAATAGACGAGTTAAATAATATCACGGAGGCAAGGAAAAAAGCGCCCCACATCAAGGAGGTGTATTTGAAAGTGTGAGTCATGTTGCTGGGGTTCCTTCGTCACCCCAGCACTTTAGTCGTTTGCAGCGCCTCGACCTTCAGGTTGACCGGCTTGCCTTTGCGCGCGCGCTTGGCCACCTCGAACTTTGGCGTATCCTCGACGGTCCGCCCTCTCCTGACCCCCTTCAGAATCAGCGCATCGGCAAAAACGCCGACGAGCTTCAAGGTTTCCTGCTTCTCCAGACCCATCAGGATCACGCCGCGGCCCTTAGCCATTTGCTTGACCTCATCCAGCGGGAACACCAGCAGCTTGTCGCCGCTCGACACGCAAGCCACGTAGCGCTGGCCGCTTTTTTGCATCCGGGCCGGCGGTAACACCTGCTCGCCCTCCTCCAGCGTCATCAGCAGCTTGCCGCCCTTCTGGCGCGAAGCCATGTCCGCGATGGTGGCGACGAAACCGTATCCACCGGAATTCGACAGCAGCAACTGGTCATCCGGCTGCCCGGTCAGGGCGCTGACGATCTTTGTGCCGGGTTGCAGGCCCACCACCGAGCCGACGGGGACGCCGTCTCCTTTGCCGCCGGGGATCTGCGAGGCGGTGATGGTGTAGGCGCGTCCGTCCGATCCGAGCAGGATCACCGCATCGGGAGAGCGGCACTCGATCGCGGCAAGCAGCTTGTCGCCTTCCTTGAAGGAAAGCGCGGCCAAGTCGGTGCCGTGTCCTTGGCGCTGGCGCAGCCAGCCCTTATCGGACAGGATGACGGTCACCGGCTCGTCCAGAACTGCGGCTTCGGACAGCGAGGCGCGCCTTTCCGGCTGGATCAGGGTGCGCCGGTCGTCGCCGAACTTCTTGGTGTCCTCGCGGATTTCCCGTGCAACCAGGGATTTCATCCGGGCCGGGCTGGCCAGCAGCGATTCCAGCTTGGCGCGTTCCTTCATCAGCTCGGCGATTTCCTGCTCGATCTTGATGCCTTCCAGGCGAGACAACTGGCGCAGGCGGATTTCCAAGATGTCGTCGGCCTGCCGCTCAGACAATGAATATCGGGCGATTAAAGTGGGCTTCGGCTCGTCGGATTCGCGGATCAGCCGGATCACCTCATCGATATTCAGGAAAACGATGTGCCGCCCTTCCAGAATATGGACGCGGTCGTTGACCTTGCCGAGGCGGTGGCCCAGACGCTTTTCCACCGTCGCAATCCTGAACTGGCACCATTCCGAAAAAATCGTGTAGAGCGATTTCTGCATCGGATTGCCGTCCAGCCCCACCTGGACGAGGTTGAACGACACCGTGGTTTCCAGGCTGGTGTAGGCGAGCAGGGTGCGGGCGAACTCGTCGCGGTCTATGCGCGAGCTTTTCGGCCCGAACACGATGCGCACCGACTGCTCCTTGTCCGACTCGTCGCGCGCCGTATCCAGCAGGGAAAGCAGCAAAGTCCTGGTCTGTGTCTGCCCCTGATCAACGGCCTTCTTGCCGAGCTTGGGCTGCGGGTTGGTCAGCGTTTCGATCTCCGACAGCACTTTCGCCGCCGACGCACCCGGCGGCAGCTCCGTAATCACCATCTGCCATTGCCCGCGCGCCATCTCCTCGAAGACGTAGCGCGCGCGCACCGCGATCGAACCTCGGCCGCTGGTGTAGGCATTGCGGATTTCCTGCGGGCTGGAAAGAATCTGGCCGCCACCGGGGAAATCCGGGCCGGGGATCATGTCCAGCATCTGCGCCTCGCTGAACGAGGGCGACTCGATCATCGTCGCCGCCACCTCGCACACCTCGCGCAGATTGTGCGGCGGCACCTCGGTAGCGATCCCGACGCCGATGCCGGATGCGCCGTTGAGCAGCAGGAAAGGCAGGCGCGCCGGCAGTACCACGGGCTCCTCGAAAGAGCCGTCGTAATTCTGGCGGAAGGCGACCGTGCCATGATCCAGTTCGGCTAGCAACAACTGCGCAATCGGCGTCAACCGCACTTCCGTATAACGCATCGCGGCGGCCGAATCGCCGTCTAGGCTACCGAAGTTGCCCTGCCCGTCGATCAGCGGATAGCGCAGCGAGAAATCCTGCGCCATGCGCACCGCCGCCTCGTACACCGCGCTGTCGCCATGCGGGTGGTATTTGCCGATCACATCGCCGACGATGCGCGCCGACTTCTTGTGCGGCTTGTCCCACTCGTTGCCCATCTCGCGCATCGCGTAGAGAATGCGCCGCTGCACCGGTTTCTGGCCATCGCGCACATCGGGGATGGCGCGCGATTTCGATACCGCCATCGCATAGGCGAGATAGGCCGCCTTGGCATAGTCCGCCAGATCGTCCTGCGGCTCGGCGGCAGGCGGTTCGGCGGGCGGCTCTGGCGGTGCAGGGGGCTGTTCGGCAAGCGCCATATGCTCCTCCGGCAACGCTTCTAGCTGCTCGAAGAGATCGGGGGTGAGTCTGTCTATTTCGTCCTTCATGGTGTCTCTTGTTTCAGGGTTTACGATCAAATTTGTGGGGAAGGCAGCTGGAGATTAAGGAAATTAGCCGTCGTAGTGGTAGCGGCAAGCGATAATCACCAGTTCTGTATCGGTTGCGCGATACACCAAACGATTCACTTCATCGATGCGCCGGGACCAGTAGCCGGATAATTCGCCACGCAGTGGTTCTGGCTTGCCGATCCCGGCGAACGGGTCACGCGCAGCAGCAGTAATCAGCAGGTTTAGCCGCTTGAGCGTCTTTTTATCCTGATCCTGCCAGTACAGGTAAGCCTCCCACGCATCGGGCACAAAGCGAATGGCGCGCACGGTTAGCCCGTGGAGAGCAGCTGACGATCCTGAGCTTGCCCGGCTTTATCCTGTGCAATTGCCCGAGCCAATGCCGCCGCATTCGCCGGGTTGCTTGTCAGGTGTAGCGTCTCCATGATGCTGTTGTAGCTGTCCAGCGACATCACCACTGCATCGCCTTCCGCATCGCGGCGGCTGATAATGGTTACGTCCGCGTCCTGCACAACGCCGTCCAATACGGACTTGAGCGCATTACGCGCATGGGAATAGGTAACGACTTTCATGCCCGCCTCACTTGTTCATTAAGTTGCACAAGTTTAGCTGAGGCGTGTGCTCAATGCAAGTCGATTGGATATTCGGCGTTCATTCGTAGCAGCCTGTCTGACTTGAAG
>PFJY01000053.1 GCA_002784065.1 Hydrogenophilales bacterium CG_4_10_14_3_um_filter_58_23
GTTCGTCCAATCACACCTAATCTTGCCGCTTCAGGCTCATTCCTGGTTGGAAATACAGGCCTCGTTCAGGCTCATTCCTCATTGGACAAGGCTATCCCTTTCCCGGCAACGGGTTTGGGATTACAATGCCGCACTTCCCGCTCAAAAAATAAGCAATGAAAATTGGCCCCTATTCACTGGATAGCAATTTGGTCGTTGCCCCCATGGCAGGGGTGACTGACCGCCCTTTCCGCAAGCTGTGCCGCAGCTTCGGCGCGGGACTTGCCGTTTCGGAGATGGTCGCCTCCAATTCCCTGCTCTATGGCAGCGAGAAAACCAAGCGCCGAGCCGACAACGCGGGAGAATCCGAGCCGGTGTCGGTGCAGATCGTCGGCGCCGATCCGGCGATGCTGGCGGAAGCGGCGAAATACAACGCGGACCGAGGTGCCCAGATCATCGACATCAACATGGGCTGCCCGGCGAAGAAAATCTGCAACGTTCAGGCCGGTTCGGCGCTGCTGCAGAACGAGCCTCTGGTGGCGCGCATCCTGGAAGCGGTGGTCAATGCGGTAGACGTGCCGGTGACCCTGAAGATCCGCACCGGCTGGGACAAGGACAACCGCAACGCGATCAATGTGGCACGCATCGCCGAGACCTCAGGCATTCAGGCGCTGGCGATCCATGGCCGCACTCGCGCCTGTGGCTACAGCGGCGAGGCCGAGTACGACACCATCGCCGCAGTCAAGGCTGAAATCCATATTCCCGTGATCGCCAACGGCGATATCACCACCCCGCAAAAAGCCAAATTCGTGCTTGACTACACCCGGGCCGACGCCGTCATGATCGGCCGCGCTGCCCAGGGCCGGCCCTGGATTTTCCGCGACATCGCCCATTACCTCAAAACCGGCGAGTTGCTGCCGCACCCCGATGTGGCTGAAACCCACTGCTTGCTGAACAGCCACCTGCATGAACTTTACGCCTTCTATGGCGAACATACCGGCGTGCGCATGGCGCGCAAGCACATTGCCTGGTACACCCGGGGCCTGCCGGATTCCGCCGGATTTCGCCATGCCATGAACCAGTTGCAATCCACCCACGAGCAGCTTGATTTCGTCGAGCGCTTCTTTGCCGAATCGACAGGATATACTTGCATGATGGAATACGAGATGGCGGCATGATCGACGAAAACGAAATTTCGGCCTGCGTGCGCAAGGCTTTGGGCGGCTACTTCAAGGATCTGGATGGGGAAAAGCCCTGCGCCATCTACGAGATGGTGGTGGGGTGCGTGGAAAAGCCGCTGCTACAGGTTATCCTCGACCACGCCCAAGGCAACCAGACCCGCGCCGCCGAAATCCTCGGCCTGAACCGCAATACCCTGCGCAAGAAAATGAAAATTCACGGTATCAAGTAGGATGGGTGGAGCGTAGCGATACCCATCCTACCCGTACAAAAACCGTGGTTAAATCGCTTTTAGGAAAATTTGACATGACCAAAATCAGCCGCGCCCTCATCAGCGTTTCCGACAAAACCGGCGTCCTCGAGTTCGCCAAGACCCTGCGCCAGTTCGGTGTGGAAATCCTGTCCACCGGCGGCACCGCCAAAATGCTCGCTGATGCCGGCGTGGCGGTCACCGAGGTGGGCGACTACACCGGCTTCCCGGAAATGCTCGATGGCCGGGTCAAAACCCTGCATCCGAAAGTGCATGGCGGAATTCTGTTCCGCCGCGACCTACCGACCCACGTGACAGCAGCAGCAGCAGCAGGCATCCCGCCGATCGACCTGGTGGTGGTGAACCTGTACCCGTTCCGCGCCACCATCGCCAAGCCAGACTGCTCGCTCGAAGAAGCGATCGAGAACATCGACATCGGCGGCCCGACTATGGTGCGCGCGGCCGCCAAGAACCACCGCGATGTCGCGGTGGTGACCGACCCGGCCGACTATGCCGCGCTGGCTAAGGAACTACAGGCCAACGGCGGGGCGCTCAGCAGCGAAACCAAATTCAAGCTGGCGGTGAAAGCTTTCTCCCACACCGCCGAATACGACGGCGCCATCAGCAACTACCTCACCGCCATCGCGCCGGACGGCAGCAAGCAGCAGTTCCCGGAACGGATCAATTTCCAGTTCGCCAAGGCTCAGGCCATGCGCTATGGCGAAAACCCGCACCAGCAGGCCGCATTCTACGTAGCCGCCGACGAGAAGGAAGCGAGTATCAGTACCGCCCGTCAACTGCAAGGCAAGGAGCTGTCCTACAACAACATCGGCGATGCCAATGCCGCGCTGGAATGCGTCAAGCAATTCGACGAAGCGCCGTCCTGCGTCATCGTCAAGCACGCCAATCCTTGTGGCGTGGCCTACGGCGCCAACCTGCTCGAAGCCTACGACCGCGCCTACCAGACCGACCCCGAATCGGCTTTCGGCGGCATCATCGCCGTCAACGGCGAACTGGACGCCGCAACCGCGCAAGCCATCGTCGAGCGCCAGTTCGTCGAAGTCATCATCGCTCCCAAGGTTTCGGCTGCGGCCAGTGAAATTGTGGCGGCGAAAAAGAACGTGCGCCTGCTGGAATGCGGCCAGTGGTCGAAGGAGCCGGCCCAGCGCCTGGATTTCAAGCGCGTCACCGGCGGCCTGCTGGTACAGAGTACCGACCTGGCGCTGTATAACGAACTCAAGGTGGTCACAAAACGCGCGCCGACCGAAGCCGAAATGGCCGACCTGCTATTTGCCTGGCGCGTGGCCAAGTTCGTCAAATCCAACGCCATCGTCTATGCCAAGGGCAAAATGACCATCGGCGTCGGAGCCGGCCAGATGAGCCGCGTCAATTCAGCGCGTATCGCCGCCATCAAGGCCGAACAGGCCGGCTTGCAGGTCAGCGGTTCAGTAATGGCCTCGGACGCCTTCTTCCCTTTCCGCGACGGCATCGACTCCGCCGCCCAGTCCGGCATCGTCGCCGTGATCCAGCCCGGCGGCTCGATGCGCGACGAAGAAGTGATCGCCGCTGCGGACGAGCATGGCATGGCGATGGTATTCACCGGCATGCGTCATTTTAGGCATTGAAATCAGGTGAGGGGTTAGAAGGTGAGAGGTGAGGCGAAAATCGGCACCAGCACGGATTTTGACCTTCCGCCTCACCTCTCACCTCTCACCCTTCACCGCCGGTTCATCCGGCATAGGCTCAAACATGAAAATACTTGTTATCGGCAGTGGCGGACGTGAGCATGCACTCGCATGGAAACTGGCGCAAAGCCCGCGTTCGACCAAAATCTTCGTCGCTCCCGGCAACGCCGGCACCGAACTCGAACGGGACCTGACCAACGTCGCGCTCAGCGCGATTCCCGAGCTGCTGGCATTCGCACAACAGGAAAAGATCGGCTTTACCGTTGTCGGCCCGGAGGCGCCGCTGGCTGCCGGTATCGTCGACGCCTTCCGTGCCGAGGGCCTGAAAATTTTTGGCCCGACCCAGTTCGCGGCGCAACTGGAAAGCTCCAAGGATTTCGCCAAAGCCTTCATGGTGCGCCACGGCATCCCCACTGCGGCTTACGCCACCTTTACCGACGCGGCGCTAGCCCACGCCTACATCGCCCGGCAGGGCGCGCCCATCGTGGTCAAGGCCGACGGGCTGGCGGCGGGCAAGGGCGTGGTCGTAGCTCAGGACTTGGACGAAGCCCACGCCGCCGTGGACATGATGCTGGCGGGCAACAAGCTGGGCGCTGCCTCCGCTCGGGTGGTGATCGAGGAATGCCTGCTCGGCGAGGAAGCCAGCTTCATCGTCATGGCCGACGGCAAGCATGTGCTGCCGCTCGCCACCAGCCAGGATCACAAGCGCCTGCTGGACGGCGACCAAGGCCCCAACACCGGCGGCATGGGCGCTTATTCGCCGGCGCCGGTGGTCACCCCCGAGCTGCACGCGCGCGTGATGCGCGAAGTGATCGACCCGGTAATGCAGGGCATGGCGCAGGAAGGCGAACTGTTCACCGGCTTTCTCTACGCCGGCCTGATGATAGCCGCCGACGGCAATCTCAAGGTGCTGGAATTCAATTGCCGCATGGGCGACCCGGAAACCCAGCCGATCATGCTGCGTCTGAAGAGTGATTTGCTTGCCCTGGTGGAACACGCCGTCAATGGCACGCTCGACCAGGTCGAAGCGGAGTGGGATCGCCGCACCGCGCTGGGCGTAGTGCTGGCTGCCGCCGGCTACCCTGACAGCCCGCGCAAGGGCGACGCCATCAGCGGCCTGCCGCCGCCCGCTGACCTGCTGGAAGAAACCCCGCGCGACTATCACGTATTCCATGCCGGCACCGCCATGAAAAACGGCAAGGTCGTCACCAGCGGCGGTCGCGTGCTGTGCGTCACCGCCCTGGGCGACAAGGTGCAGCTGGCGCAGCGGCGTGCTTACGAAATCGCCGAGCAGATCAAGTTCGACGGCTGCCAGATGCGACACGACATCGGTTATCGGGCGATTAAAATCAGGTAAGGTGGGCACCGTTTTTGTGCCCACGCGGTGCGCGAAAATTATCTCCGCGTGGGCAAAAGAGCGTTGCCTACCCTACAAAACATAAGGAAACTCCATGACCAGACCGTTCGTTGCCGTCCTGATGGGCTCAGATTCCGACCTGCCTGTGATGAAAGTCACCCTCGAAACGCTGGCCACTTTTGGTGTGCCCTATGAGGTCAGAATTTCCTCTGCTCACCGCACCCCGGCCGCCACAGCGGAATATGTGGCGGATGCCGATCAGCGCGGCTGTGCCGTGTTCATCGCCGCCGCCGGCCTGGCCGCGCATCTGGCTGGCGCAGTGGCCGCTCACACCATCCGGCCGGTCATCGGCGTGCCGATGGAAGGCGGGCCTCTCAATGGTTTCGACGCGCTGCTCTCCACCGTGCAGATGCCGGGAGGCATACCGGTGGCCTCTGTCGCCATCGGCAAGGCCGGCGCCAAGAATGCCGCTTACCTCGCCACCCAGATTCTGGCACTACAGGACAGCGGTCTGGCGCAACGCCTGAAAGACGACCGTGCCCGCACTGCCGAGCAGATCGCCGCTCAGAACCAGAAGCTGCAAGCCTCCCTGTAGGAGCGGCCTTGGCCGCGATTGGCGGCTATCGCGGCCAAGGCCGCTCCTACAAAACCCTCTTTTTATCGAGAAATAGACTCATGCCCTATTCCGCCGCCCTGATCCGGAAAGTACGCGCTCACATTGGTGATGACGGAATCATCGCCTATGCTGCCGAATCCTGTTACGGCCTGGGCTGCGACCCACGCAATGCCCGCGCCGTGCGCCGCTTGCTCAAACTCAAGAGCAGGCCCCAGTCTAAAGGGTTGATCTTGATCGCCGACCGCTACAGCCGCCTGCGGCGTTACGTGCTGCCGCCCACGGCGGAACAATCGAGGCCGCTCGACCAGACTTGGCCAGGACCTCATACCTGGCTAATGCCCGCTTCCCGCCTCACGCCACGCTGGCTACGCGGTCAGCATGAAAGTATTGCTGTGAGAGTGACTGCACACCCCGATGCAGCAGAGCTGTGCCGGGCACTCGGCACGGCGCTGGTTTCGACCAGCGCCAACTACGTCGGGATGAGGCCGTTAAAAACCTACGCCGCCTGCGTCAAAGCCTTCGGCCAAAGTGTTCTGGTGCTGCCGGGCCGGGTCGGCATCCGCAAGGCCCCTTCCACCATCCAGAATCTACTTACCGGCACGATTATCCGCCCATGAACATGAACCGCGACGCCGTCAAAACCACTCTGACCGATTTGCAGGAACGCATTGTCACCGCACTGGAACAGGTCGATGGTCACCGCTTCCTGCGCGACGCCTGGCAGCGCCCGGAAGGCGGGGAGGGCTTGAGTTGCGTGATCGAGGAGGGCAAGGTGTTCGAGCGTGGCGGAATCAATTTCTCCCACGTGCGCGGGCAAAAGCTGCCCGCCAGCGCCACGGGCAATCGGCCCGACTTGGCCGGATGCGGCTTCGAAGCGATGGGCCTGTCATTGGTGCTGCATCCGCGCAACCCCTACATCCCCACCACCCATGTCAACGTGCGCTTCTTCTGCGCGCAACCGACCGGCGCTGAGCCAGTGTGGTGGTTCGGTGGCGGCATGGACCTGACGCCTTATTACGGCTTCACCGAGGATGTCGTGCATTTCCACCGCACCTGCCGTGACGCGCTGGCGCCGTTCGGCGCGGAATATCACCCCCGCTTCAAGCAAGGGTGCGACGAATATTTTTACCTCAAGCACCGCAACGAGCCGCGTGGCACCGGCGGAATCTTTTTCGACGACTTCCATGAGAGGGATTTCGATTTCAGCTTTGGCCTGATGCAAAGTGTCGGCGAGCACTTCCTTGCCGCCTACCTGCCCATATTGCAACGCCGCAGCGCCACGCCCTACGGCGAGCGCGAGCGGGATTTCCAGGCCTATCGCCGTGGCCGTTATGTCGAATTCAACCTGGTGTGGGATCGCGGCACCCTGTTCGGCCTGCAATCGGGCGGACGCACCGAATCCATCCTGATGTCGCTGCCGCCCATCGTGAAGTGGCGCTATGACTGGCAACCGGACAAGGGTTCGGAGGAGGAGCGGCTGTATCGCGAGTTTCTGGTGGCGAAAGACTGGCTGCAACCCTAAACCTAACCATAGCCAAACCCGGCCAAAATAACTACACTTCACCCCAACAAGGGGGAGACCACATGCAGATATTTCGCACCAAAACCACAACACCGGACGACTTTAGCGATACCGGGCTGAAAAAATGCCTGACCGCCTTCGATCTGACCTTCCTCGGCATCGGTGCGATTATTGGCACCGGCATCTTTGTCCTTACCGGCATCGCCGCCGCCACCCAGGCCGGCCCTGCCGTGATGCTGTCGTTTATTGTCGCGGGCTTCGCCTGCGCCTTCGCCGCGCTGGCCTATTCCGAACTCGCCTCGGCGGTGGGCGGCTGCGGCAGCGCCTACGGCTACAGCTACGCGGCCTTCGGCGAACTGGTGGCGTGGATCATCGGCTGGGATCTGATACTCGAATATGGCGTTGCCACGGCGGCGGTGGCCAACGGCTGGGCGGGCTATTTCAACAACGCTCTCACCGCTATTGGCTTCGGCCTGCCAGAAGCGCTGACCAAGGCGCCCATTCTGGGCGGCATCGTCAACCTGCCGGCGGCGGGGATCGTGCTGATGCTGATGGTATTGCTGGCGATCGGCGTGCGCCAGAGCACGAAAATCAACACCGCGATGGTGTTCGTCAAACTGCTGACCATCGCGGTATTCATCGGGGTCGCGTTGTTCAACATCCACCCGGAAAACTGGACCCCGTTCATGCCCTTCGGCTGGTCCGGCACCAGCCCGGAAGGCAAACCAGTCGGCGTGTTCGCTGGTGCGGCCATGGTGTTTTTCGCCTATGTCGGCTTCGATGCCGTTTCCACCGCCACGGAGGAGGCCAAGAACCCGCAGCGCGACGTGCCGATCGGCATCATCACTTCGCTGGTGTTCTGCACCCTGATCTATATCGTCGTCTCCGGCCTGCTCACCGGCATCGTGCCCTACACCCAGCTCAACGTGCCCTCGCCGGTGGGGCATTCGCTTCATCTGCTCGGCATCGAGTGGGCCTCGGCGCTGGTGGCGACCGGCGTGATAGCCGGGCTGACCACGGTGATGCTGGTGCTTTATTACGGGCTGACCCGGATCATTTTCGCCATGTCGCGCGACGGCCTGCTGTCGCCGTTCTTCGCTCGCGTCAACACCAAGACGCAGACGCCAGTGCGAGTCATCATCCTGTGCGGACTGGTTATCGCCATCATCGCCGGCTTCATTCCGCTGGGCGAACTGGCAGAACTGGTCAACATCGGCACACTGGCCGCCTTCGTGCTGGTGTGCCTGGGGGTGATTGTGCTGCGCATCACCCAGCCCCATCTGCACCGCCCGTTCAAGAATCCGCTGAATCCTTTCTTTCCCCTGCTCGGCGCATTTTCCTGCGGGGCGCTGATGGCGTTCCTGCCGACCATGACCTGGCTGCGTTTCGCAGTCTGGCTGGTGATCGGGCTGATCGTGTACTTCACCTACTCGATGCGCCACAGCAAGCTGGCAAAAGCTCAATAAAAAAGCCGGCCAAAAGGCCGGCTTTTTTCGTAACAAAAGCCAAATTACTTCAGGCCGAGAATCCACTGGACCAGTTTGGCGGCATCTGCCGGCTTCACTGCGGGGTTGGGCGGCATGGACGGCAAGGCGGCCTTGCCCTCTTTCATCCAGCCCATGCCAGCAACTCCGGTTCCCTTAATGACATGATCGGTGAGCCTGGCTTGGGCGCCCTTGTCGCCAGCATATTTCTTGGCCACATCCTTGTAAGCCGGGCCGATTACTTTGACGGCGACCTGATGGCAGGCCAGGCAGCCGCTCTTCTGCGCCAGCGCGGATTCATCGGCAGCAACGGCTTGTCCAGCCACCAGCAAAGCCGCAGCAGCGGCAAACCCCAGAACTGCTTTCATTTAATACTCCTTATTTAACTTGAGAAAAAAGAAAACCGCAATCTTATCCAACATTCCTGATTTTACAAATGATTCAAATCAACTTTCCCAATATTTTTGGTCATGCTATTCCGCATGGATTTCCCCTACACTCCCCAGCGGGTCGCATAGGACAAGAACCCTTGGTGAACCGGAGCCCCTTTGTGGGGCAAACCTGACGCAGCGTGTCTAAATCCGATATGCGGATAAGCATTTAACGCTCTGGCCCACCCCGGCGTTGACAACAGGCGTTATCGGCAATAGTTTCTCTATGCGCTCTGTGACTTTAACTGCTTTTTCATGGTACCACAAAGACATACTGTCTTTGTCAACAATTACATGCCATAGGGCGGCGGAGCGACTTTCAGGACTTCCTCGATGGTGGTGATCCCGCTCGCGACCTTTTGCGCACCGCTGATCCTGAGCGGTTTCATGCCTTCCTTATAAGCCTGCTCGCGCAGAGCGGCGACATCGCAGGCCGGTTTGATCAGCTTGCGCAGGCCGGGCGACATGACCAGCATTTCATACAAACCAATGCGGCCGAGGTAGCCGGTCATGCGGCATTCCAGACAGCCTTTTGGCGCGTTCGCGGTGGTCGGCGGCGCGGCCTTCCACGGCTTGACCATGGACTCCCAGGCCTCGGTGTCGAGCGCCTCGCGCTCCCGGCAGTGCGGGCACAGGGTGCGCACCAGACGTTGCGCAATCACCCCGAGCAAGGTCGCGTTAATCAGGTAGGGCGGGACGCCCAGGTCGAGCAGGCGGGAAATTGCCGAGGGCGCGTCGTTGGTGTGCAGGGTGGACAATACCAGGTGGCCGGTCAGCGCCGCCTGGATCGCCATTTCTGCGGTTTCCAGATCGCGAATCTCGCCCACCATGATGATGTCCGGGTCCTGCCGCATCAGGGTGCGCACGCCGCTGGCGAAATCCAGGCCGATGTTGTGCTGCACCTGCATCTGGTTGAGCTGGGGCGAGATCATCTCGATCGGGTCTTCGATGGTGCAGACGTTCACTTCCGGCACGGCGAGCTGGCGCAGGGCGGAATACAGGGTGGTGGTTTTGCCCGAGCCGGTCGGGCCGGTGACCAGGATGATGCCGTTGGGCTGACCGGTCATCTGGTTCCAGCGCGCCACATCCTCGTCGGAGAAGCCCATTTCCTTGAAGTTCTGCACGATCACGTCGGGATTGAAGATGCGCATCACCATCTTTTCGCCGAAGGCGGTCGGCATGGTGGAAAGTCGCAGCTCGATTTCGTCGCCATTCGGAGAGCGGGTCTTGATGCGGCCATCCAGAGGGCGGCGCTTCTCGACGATGTCCATCCGGCCGAGGCCCTTGAGGCGACTGGTCACCGCGCCCATTACCGCGAGCGGGATCTGGTAAACGTGGTGCATGACGCCGTCGATGCGAAAGCGCACGTCGCCGTAGTCGCGCCGCGGCTCAAGATGGATGTCGGAGGCGCGCTGGTCGAAAGCGTATTGCAGCAGCCAATCGACGATGTGGACGACATGCTGGTCGTTGGCTTCGAGGTTGCCGGTGCGCCCCATCTCCACCAGTTGCTCGAAATTGGAAAGGCCGCCGCCAAAGGCCGAACTTTGCGTTTGCGAGGCCTTCTTGACCGAACGCGCCAGGCTGTAGAACTCGGCAAGGTAGCGCTGGATATCCAGCGGGTTGGCGACGACCCGTTTGATGGTTAGGCGCAGGATCGGCGCCAGCTCCTTTTCCCATTCGTTCAGGAAAGGCTCCGCCGTGGCGACCACCACCTCGCGCGAGGTGACCTCGACCGGCAGGATGCGGAAGCGCGCCGCATACGTATCCGACATGATGTTGGTGACGGCGGTCACATCGATCTTGAGAGGATCAATGTGGTAGTAGGGCAGCTTGACCCATCCCGCCAGCCACTCGGTCAGGGTTTCGAGATTGAGCAGCTTGTGCGGCGGCTTGGCCGACTTCCATTTCTGTTCGGCGATTTGCGCCAGCGGATGAACCTCGCCCCGAGCGCCGCGTGCCGGCAACAACAGATTGGCGGCATCCGCTCTTTCGACCAGGCCGTCGGCGATCATCGCCTCGACCAGCTCGCGCAAGCCGAGCTTGTGGTCGGTTTTTACCGGTTTGGCGGAATGCGTCATTAGCTGGTTTACGCCCCTGTAGGAGCGGCCGTGGCCGCGATTCCAGCGTTGGCGGCATCTCCGCAGCTTATCGCGGCCAAGGCCGCTCCTACAGGGGGATGGGTAAACATCCGGGCTAGCAGCCTGTCTGACTTGAAGGAAATCGGCTGCAAATCCGCCTGGCCGGTCCATATTTCGCCGCTTTTTTGGTCAATAGAACGACTATTGAC
>PFJY01000113.1 GCA_002784065.1 Hydrogenophilales bacterium CG_4_10_14_3_um_filter_58_23
CTTCAGGCTCATTCCTGGTTGGAAATACAGGCCTCGTTCAGGCTCATTCCTCATTGGACAAGGCTCTTCGGAGGCTCGTTTTTATGTTTGTGCTACAATGATGCGACCATGCAAGGAGCCGAACCATGAGCACGATCACTTTCGATACCCATAAGTTTGTTCGCAAGCTTAAAGAGTCAGGCTTCGACGAAAAGCAGGCAGAGGCACTGACGGATGCCATACAGGATGCGATTGCCGATTCCGAGTTGGTGACAAAGCGGGATTTGCAAATTGAACTCGCGCCTATAAGGGCGGATATGAGCCTTGTTAAGTGGATGCTAGGCGCTGTTCTCGCTATCGCCATTGCCAATTTCGCCAAACAGTTTTTCTAGCCATGTAGGGTGGGCACGTCTTCAAAAACGCGCTAGCGCTAGCACGCTAGGGGTCAGGCCTTACGTTTGACATTCAAGTCCAACCCGCGTAAGGCGTAGGGCGTCAATAAGCGAAGCGCATTGCGCCGCATGTTTCCGAATACGGCGCAATGCGCTTCGCTTATTGCACCCTACATGAACTTCCCGTTATTCCGCGTGGGCACAAAGGCGTGTCCACCCTACCCATCTCGCCGGCTTAGTCCGGCTGGAAGTCTGAAGCTTGAAACGGGCCTCTTCGGAGGCCCGTTTTTTTATGCTCAACTGAAATCGGTAAGCGGCATCAGAGATGTGAACTTATTTTTAAGGAACGGCCATGGTAACTGTAAGCGAATCTTACGAGAGGGATTATTACGCTTGGGCTATGAAGAACGCGCAATTGATTCGACAAGGAAAATTGTCTGAAATTGACCTCAATAATATTGCCGAGGAGTTGGAAGACGTGGGAAAGAGCGAACGACGCGCACTGAGAAACCATATCAAGAACGTGATACTGCATTTGCTTAAATGGCGTTACCAACCTAATTTTCGCGAGGCGAGTTGGCGGCAATCGGTGCGCAATGGGCGAATCGCGATTCATGAAATTGTGACCGAGAGTCCGAGCCTCAATCGCGATATTGCGCAACTCATTGAATCGGAATATTCCTCTGCCCAGGCTGACGCAGTAGACGAGACGGGATTGAGCGCATCGACTTTCCCCCCAACTTGCCCTTTTAGCGAATCCCAAGTGTCTGACGATTATTGGCCTGACTAAACCGGGCTGACATTAGCGGGATGCCCCGTGCGATTCCATTCGCGCATTCGTGTGCAGCCGTCGTTCCTCGATACAGTCGTTGTCACCCACTTCATAGTCATGGCAGATCATCGGTCGGCGCCCGTAAATCGTACATAGCCAGGTGCTCCTGTCCAGGGCCGCGCACCAGCCGTCATCGAGACGCGCCATGACCCATCCGCCCCACCGATCCCGTTCCGTCAATTCGAGCGGAATATTGTCGTCACCCATCAACATCACCTCTAACCGGCAACAGCAGGCTTTACATGAGGCGCACGAGATGACCGGGCTATCGCCCGCATCGCCGGTATGGTTTTCTACAAACATCCTCAAATCAGCCCGCCGGCCTTCAGTTCGCTCTTGAGATAGGCATAATAAATCGGTGCCGCAACCAGCCCAGGCAGGCCGAATGCGGCTTCCATGGTGAGCATGGCGGTCAGCAGTTCCCAGGCGTTGGCCTTGATTTGCGAGCCGACGATCTTGGCGTTGAGGAAGTATTCCAGTTTGTGAATACTCACCAGAAACAGCAGCGATGACATCGCCATTTGGAAGGAGTACTCGAGGCTGACGATGACGATGGCGGAATTCGACAGGATGTTGCCGAGGATGGGGATCAGGCCGGCGACAAAGGTGACGATGATCAGGGTACCGGCGAAGGGAAGCTTGACGCCGACCAGAGGCAGCACGACACCCAGATAAATCCAGGTGAGGAAAGCGTTGATGGCGGCGATTTTCGCCTGGGCGAAGACGATGTTGCGGAATGCCGCGCTGAATTTTACGGCGCGTTCTGCAAGCGCGGAAACAAAGGGTTTGCGGACTTCGACGGCAACCATTTCATAGAGCGAAAGCATGGCGCCGATAATCATGCCGATCAGGACATGGGCGAGGGTATGGCCGGCTTCCTTGCCGATGACTTGCAGTTCGCCGGAGTGCCCGCGCAGCCATCCCGCAAGGTGGGCTTTCAGTGCGTCCCCATCATGGGGCAGGGCGCTATAAATCCACTCGGGCAGGGATGAGCGGGATGATTCCAGAATTTCGGCCAGCTTTGCCATGAAGGCGGCGGGCCCGCCGCCCTCGGCGCGCAGGAGGGTAAGTATGCCGATGACACCGGCTACGAGCAGGGTGATCACCAGCCCGGAAACCAGGATGACAGACAGGATCTTGGCGTTTCTGCCAGACAGCTTGCCGATCGCGAGCCGGGCAGCGATAAGGTGGATCAGGTGGTAAACCAGCAGGCCGACCAGCAGCGCGGGCAGCAGCTTGAGCTCGAGTATCAGGAACAGGGCAAGGGCGGTTAGCAGCCAGGAGGCGTGACGAGGGGTGAGGGTCATTGGGTTTGTGTGTGCGCGACAGGGCTAACGATCGCCCATTATCGCCCGAAACGGCATAACGCGCACGGGATCGCGGGGTTATCCCTTGCAAAATGGGGAAATCCCCCCATATCCAAGCAACGTCGTTGCACAAGTATTTGAGATATAATCCTGTTTTTTGGAGGGTATCATGCCAATTTACGAATATCGTTGTTCTTCTTGCGGGTTCCAGAAGGAATACATTCAGAAAATGAGCGATGCGCCGCTCACCGCTTGCCCTGAGTGCAAGCAGGAAACTTTCGTCAAGATGTTGTCCGCCGCCGGCTTCCATCTCAAGGGTAGCGGCTGGTACCAGACCGATTTCAAGGGCGGCTCCAAGTCCAAGGAAGAATCGAAAGCGGCTGCGCCAGGCTGCTGTGGCGGCGGTTGCGGCTGCGGCGGTTAAATGACCAAGCGTTATTTTCTCACCGGGCTGCTGATCTGGGTGCCGCTCGGCATCACCGTATGGGTGCTGAAGCTGCTGATCGGCACCATGGACCAGAGCCTGCTGCTGCTGCCGTATGCACTCCGGCCGGAAAGCTGGCTGGGGATGTCCCTGCCGGGCGTGGGCACGATCCTGACGATAGGCGTGATCCTGCTTACCGGCATGTTAACCACGAACATCGTCGGACAGCGCCTGATCCGGTTCTGGGAAAACGCGCTGGCGCGCATCCCGGTGGTGAAATCGATCTATTACAGCGTCAAGCAGGTCAGCGATACGCTGTTTTCCGGCAGCGGCGAGGCTTTCCGCAAGGTGCTGCTGGTGCGTTACCCCCACCCCGAGGCGTGGTCGCTGGCATTCCAGACCAATCTGCCCCGGGATGTCGGCTCCATGCTGGACAGCGAATATGTCGGCGTATTCATCCCGACCACGCCCAGCCCGGTCAACGGGTTTTATTTTTTCGTCAAAAAGAGCGAGACCATCGAAGTCGGAATCAGCGTGGATGATGCGTTGAAGTACATCATCTCGATGGGGGTAGTGACGCCCACCGACAAGGAATCGCCCGTTCGGGTCTATCCAGGCAATTGATCCCCGTTTTATTTTCCTTAAGTCAAAATTGGATTGAGTATGAGAACCCATTATTGCGGCGACGTTAACCGTAGCCACTTAGATCAAACCGTTACCCTGTGCGGCTGGGCGCATCGCCGCCGCGACCATGGCGGGGTGATTTTCATCGACTTGCGCGACCGCGAGGGCTTGGTGCAGGTGGTGTGCGACCCCGATCGCGCGGCGACTTTCGCCACTGCGGAAGCGATCCGCAACGAGTTCGTGCTGAAGATCACCGGCCTGGTGCGCAACCGCCCGGAAGGCACGGTCAACCCCAATCTTCCCACCGGCGAGATCGAGGTGCTGGCGCAGGAAATCGAAATCCTTAACCCCTCGGCGCCCATCCCGTTCCAGTTGGACGACGAGAACCTGAGCGAAACCGTGCGCCTGACGCACCGCTACCTTGACCTGCGCCGCCCGGCGATGCAGAAGAACATGATGCTGCGCTACCAGGTGTCCAAATCGCTGCGCCACGCCCTCGACGAGCAGGGCTTCATCGAGCTGGAAACGCCGATGCTGACCCGCTCCACCCCGGAAGGCGCGCGCGACTATCTAGTGCCGTCCCGTGTCCACCCCGGCCATTTCTATGCGCTGCCGCAGTCGCCGCAACTGTTCAAGCAGCTGTTGATGGTGTCCGGCTTCGACCGCTACTACCAGATCGTCAAATGCTTCCGCGACGAGGACCTGCGCGCCGACCGCCAGCCCGAATTCACCCAGGTGGATATCGAGACCTCATTCTTGACCGAACGGCAGATCACCGATCTGGTCGAGACCATGGTGCGCCGTTTGTTCAAGACCGTGCTCGATGTCGATCTGCCCGACTTCCCGCGCATGACCTTTGCCAAGGCGATGCGCCGCTACGGTTCGGACAAGCCCGACCTGCGCGTGACGCTGGAACTGACCGAGCTTACCGACGTGATGAAGGATGTCGACTTCAAGGTCTTCAGCACGCCCGCCAACTCGCCCACCGGTCGCGTGGCGGCGCTCTGCGTGCCCAAGGGCGGCGAGATCACCCGTGGCGAGATCGACGCCTACACCCAGTTTGTCTCCATTTACGGCGCCAGGGGACTGGCCTATATCAAGGTCAACGATGTCGCCAAGGGCCGCGAAGGACTCCAGTCGCCGATCGTCAAAAACCTCTCCGACGCCGCCCTGAAAGCGCTGATCGAGCGCACCGGCGCCACCGACGGCGACCTGATTTTCTTTGGCGCCGACACGGCGAAAGTGGTGAACGAAGCGCTCGGCGCGCTACGCGCCAAGATCGGCCATGAGCGCGGCTTCGCCGAAGGCGCCTGGAAGCCGCTGTGGGTGGTGGATTTCCCGATGTTCGAACGCGACGAGGAAGGCAATCGCTGGCAAGCCCTGCATCACCCCTTCACCGCCCCGGCAGAAGGCCACGAGGATTTGCTGTCCAGCGACCCCGGCAAGGCATTATCCAAGGCTTATGACTTCGTGCTCAACGGTTGGGAAGTGGGCGGCGGCTCGATCCGTATCCACCGCCAGGAAATCCAGTCCAAGGTCTTTCAGGCGCTCAACATCAGCGCCGAGGAAGCGCAGGAAAAATTCGGCTTCCTGCTCGAAGCCCTGCAATACGGCGCCCCGCCCCACGGCGGCCTGGCGATCGGGCTCGACCGCCTGGTCACGCTGATGGCGGGTGCGGAGTCGATCCGCGACGTGATCGCCTTCCCCAAAACCCAGCGCGCCGCCTGCCTGCTCACCCAAGCGCCGAACGTGGTGGACGACAAGCAGCTGCGCGAACTGCACATCCGTTTGCGCCAGCAGGTGCAGACCCAGGTGGAAGTGGAGAAACCCGCGTAAGGTAGGGCGTCCTACATGAACTGATTGCCGGGGGTTGTTATGCAAACCGAACGTCATGCACACCTGTTCCGTAATGGAGGCAACCAGGCCCTACGCATCCCGCTTGAGTTTAATTGCCTGGGGATGAGGTCGTTATCCACAAGGAAGGCAATCGCTTGGTCGTGGAACCGGTGGTGAAAAAGCGCAATTTGTTGGCGCTACTGGCTACGCTGGAGCAGATCGAGGATGAATTCCCGAATGTTGATGGTTGAGTGGAATCCTTCATCAAGGAGATTTTTATGATGACTGCGAAACAGGAAGTGACGTCCTTGCTGGGCAGGCTGTCCGATGACAGTTCTTTAGAGGATGTTCAATATCATCTCTATGTGATCGAGAAAATTCGGCGCGGCCTGGATCGGGCGGAAACCGAGGGGGTGTCGACCCATATGCAGGCGGAAGAACGACTGGGTAAATGGCTCATCAACTCGTAGTCTGGTCACCTGAAGCGCTGGAGGACGTGGAATCCATTGCCGCCTATGTCGCACGGGATTCCAGGTTTTATGCCGCCGCTGTAGTTGAAAAGCTGCTGGCTACCGCCGTAACCCTCCCCCTCTTTCCCGGATCAGGGCGGGTTGTGCCCGAATTGTGCGAAAACTCAATTAGAGAGCGTTTTGTTTACAGTTACCGCCTCATCTATCGACTACGGTCAGACGACATTCTTGTGGTGGCCGTCATTCATGGCAGGAGACTGCTGGAATCTGTTGTCGAGGGTAGGTTGCCTAAGAATTAAGTGGCTGCTTTGATAACTTATAAAATCCCGGTCTCGGTCTTGGTGGTGATCTACACTCTAGATCAGCAGGTGCTGTTGCTTGAGCGGGCCGACCATCCCGGCTATTGGCAGTCGGTGACGGGGAGCTGCGATCCGGGCGAGAGCCTGCGCCAGACCGCAGTGCGCGAAGTGCGCGAGGAAACCGGGCTGGATGCCGAGAAGTACGCGCTTACCGACTGGAACCAGCAGTTTGAATTTGAAATCTTCGAGGAATGGCGCCACCGTTATGCGCCAGGCGTGATGAACAACACCGAGCACGTGTTCGGGCTGGAACTGCCGCAACCCTTGCCGGTCACCGTAGAGCCGCGCGAACATTTGGGCTACATCTGGCTGCCGCACGAGGAAGCGGCGAACAAGGTTTTCTCCTGGACCAATGCCGCCTCGATTGAACGATTGCACTTCAATCCACACTGACGAACGTTGCCTCAACCAGAGTTTAAATGGACGCCGTGCCAACGATGCCGGATTGTCGTGTCTAGCAGCCTGTCTGACTTGAAGGAAATCGGCTGCAAATCCGCCTGGCCGGTCCATATTTCGCCGCTTTTTTGGTCAATAGAACGACTATTGACCTGCAAAACCGGCAAAATCTGTCCTCGCCCAGCCGAATTTTCGCTCCGATTCTTCAAGTCAGACAGGCTGCTAGTCGAAACCGACCAATCCGGCTACGAGTAAAGTGGTAAAATGGCTCCATTTTTCTTCCAACTTGAATGGGTTTTTCAGCCATGCAAATCGTTTGTCTAGATCTAGAAGGTGTGCTTGTACCCGAGATATGGATCGCTGTTGCCGAGCGCACCGGCATTCCCGAGTTGCGCCGCACGACCCGCGACGAACCCGACTACGACAAGCTGATGAAGTACCGTCTGGGCATCCTGGCCGAGAAAAAACTGGGCTTGGCCGACATCCAGGAAGTGATTGCCGGCCTGGCGCCGATGCCGGGCGCACGGGAGTGCCTCGACTGGCTGCGCAATCGCTACCAGGTGGTGATCCTGTCCGACACCTTCTACGAATTCGCCATGCCCCTCATGCGCCAGCTCGGCTGGCCGACCCTGTTCTGTCACCGTCTCGAAGCCGACGTGGGCGGCATGTTGGTGAATTACCATCTGCGCATGCCGGATCAGAAACGGGAATCGGTGAAGGCTTTCAAGGCACTCAATTTCAAGACGATCGCCGCCGGCGATTCGTATAACGACACGGCGATGCTTGCCGAAGCCCATGCCGGCATCCTGTTCCGCCCGCCGGAAAATGTGGTGCGGGAGTTTCCCCAGTTTCCCGTGACGCTGGATTATGAGGCGCTCAAGGCCGCGATCACCGAAGCCAGTTCCCGCATCCGCGAGTAGAAACACGGCAATCATGCCCAAGCAAAATATTTCGCACAGCGCCGCATTGCATTTTTCCGGTTTTCAGCACCTGTCTGACGAGGAGTGCCAGCAGCGCATCCTGGCTGCCAAGGCCAGTCTGGGCAAACGCCTGGTGATCCTGGGCCACCATTACCAGCGTTCCGACGTGTTCCAACATGCCGATTTCACCGGCGATTCGCTCAAGCTGTCGCGCCTGGCGGCGAATTCAGAAGCGGACTACATCGTGTTCTGCGGCGTGCATTTCATGGCCGAGGTAGCGGACATCCTGTCGCGCCCTGAGCAGATTTCCATCCTGCCGGATCTGGCGGCGGGCTGTTCGATGGCGGACATGGCGACGCTGGCCCGGGTCGAACGCGCCTGGCGCGAGCTGAAGACGGTGTGTGACCCCGACGCGACCTTCACCCCCGTCACCTACATCAACTCGGCGGCCGACCTGAAAGCTTTTTGCGGTGAGCACGGCGGCATCGTCTGCACCTCCAGCAATGCCACCAAAATTCTGGAATGGTCGTTCGCCCGGCGCGACAAGGTGCTGTTCTTCCCCGACCAGCATCTGGGCCGCTGGAGCGGCTATAAAATGGGGATTCCGCTGGAAAACATGGTGCTGTGGGACTGGGACCAGCCGCTCGGTGGGCTGACCCCGGAACAGATCAAAAACGCCAAAATCATCCTGTGGAAAGGGCTGTGCTCGGTACACCAGATGTTCCAGCCGGCCAACATCCAGCGCTTTCGCCAGGAGCACCCGGACGGCCTGGTGATTTCCCACCCGGAATGCAGCTTCGAGGTATGCCGGCTGTCGGATTACGTCGGTTCCACCGAAACCATCATCAAGACCGTCGCTGCGGCCAAGCCCAACACCCACTGGCTGGTGGGCACCGAGCTGAACCTGGTCAACCGCCTGGCAGAGCAGTTCAAGGCCGAGGGCAAGACCGTCCAGTTCATGGCCTCCACCGTGTGCATGTGCTCGACCATGGCGCGCATCGATCCGCAGCACTTGGCCTGGTGCCTGGAGAACCTGGTTGCCGGTCAGGTGGTGAACCGCATCAAGGTGCCGCCCGAAGAGGCCGAACTGGCCCGGGTGGCTTTGCAGCGCATGCTGGATGCTTCTTGACTGTAGGTCAGGCACCCCGTGCCCGACAAATCCCCACCACCAAACCGTCGGGCACGGGGTGCCCGACCTAAGGCGCTTCTTGAGAGAGCCATGACACAGGCCATCCGACTCGTCACCTACAACATCCACAAGGGATTTTCCCAGTTCAACCAGCACATGGTGCTGCACGAGCTGCGCGACCAGTTGCGCGGCATCCATGCCGACCTGGTTTTCCTGCAGGAAGTCGTGGGCGCTCACGATCTTCATGCGGAGAAATACGAGAACTGGCCTGAGACTTCCCAATATGAGTTTCTCGCCGACTCCATCTGGGAGGATTACGCGTATGGCAAGAACGCGGTTTACCCCGAAGGACATCACGGCAACGCGATCCTGAGCCGCTTCCCGATTGTCAGCTCGGAAAATGTCGATATCTCGGCCCACCGCTTCGAGCAACGCGGCTTGCTGCACGTTGAAGTGATGATGCCTGGATGGGACGAAACCCTGCATTGTGTGTGCGTTCACTTCGGGCTATTTTCCAAGGGCCGCCGCGTGCAGTTGTCGGCATTGCGCGACAGGATCGAGAGCCTGGTGCCGCCCCACGCGCCGCTGATCATCGCCGGCGATTTTAACGACTGGCGCAGCGAGGCCTGCGGCACGCTAGCCCACGAGATGCATCTGAAAGAGGTATTCGGGGCGACCCATGGCCAGCCTGCCTGCAGTTACCCCGCAGCGCTGCCCCTGTTTCGGCTCGACCGCATTTATGTGCGGGGGTTGCACGTGTCGACCGCCGAAGTGCATAGCGGCAGGCCGTGGTCGAAGATATCCGATCACGCCGCTCTGTCCGCCACCGTTTACAGAGCACGATCCTGATGTGATGGAACTGATACCGGGCAATCGCCTGACGCTCCTCCAGAACGGCATGGAATATTTTCCTGCCCTCGAAGCCGCTATCGACGATGCGCGGCGCGAAATATTTCTGGAATCCTATATCTACGAATACGATGCGACCGGTCGGCAGATCAGCGCGGCGCTGCAACGGGCGGCAAGGCGGGGCGTGACCGTACACCTGCTGCTCGATGGCTTCGGGGCGAGAATGCTGGCGCAAGCGGTGGTCGATGAGATGCGTGCGGCAGGCGTACAGATCCTGTTTTACCGCCCCAAGGTCTCGGCGTGGAGCCTGAAGCGCGGTCGTTTGCGGCGCATGCACCGCAAGGTCGCGGTGATCGATACGCGCGTTGCCTTCGTCGGCGGCATCAACATCATTGATGACATGGATGCGCCCGGCCAGATTCCACCCCGTTTCGATTATACGGTGGCGGTGGAAGGGCCGCTGCTGGCCGAAATCCATCAATCGGCCAGGAAGCTGTGGACGCAGGTGGCCTGGTCGCAGCTTCGGCGCTACCGCAGCCGGCGCCATCCGGAACCGCTCGAACTAGCGCCGTGTGGCGAGGTGGCCGCAGCCTTTGTGCGGCGCAACAGCATCCGCCGCCGACACGACATCGAGGAGGCCTACCTCGAAGCCATTGCCTCGGCCAGGGAAGAGATCATCCTCGCCAATGCCTATTTTCTCCCCGGTCGCCGCTTCCGGCAGGCGCTGATCGCGGCTGCCCAACGGGGAGTGCGGGTGATGCTGCTGCTGCAGGGACGGGTGGAATACGTTCTGCTGCATTATGCCTCGCGTGCCCTGTATGGCGTTCTGCTCGAAGCCGGGATCGAGATTTACAGCTATCACAGGAGTTTTCTCCACGCCAAGGTGGCGGTGATCGATGGCCGCTGGGCCACGGTAGGCTCATCGAATATCGACCCTTTCAGCCTGATGCTGGCGCGGGAAGCCAATATCGTGGCGCTGGATGCCGGATTCTCCGCGACGCTGCGCGACAGCCTGCTGGAAGCGATCGGCGGGGGAGCGCAACGGATTGCCCCCGATCGCTGGAAATCGCAGCCGCTTTACCAGCGCTTCCTGGCGTGGGTGAGCTACGGCATGGTGCGCTTTCTGATGGGTATGTCCGGCTATGCGCGCAGGTATGAAGAAGCCTGATCGCCATAACGGATTGTCTGGGTTTATAAAAACGGTCTGGAAATGTTAATATTCGTGTTTTGCAAAGAATATCGAGGGATTTATGTCTGGTCACAGTAAGTGGGCGAACATCAAGCACAAGAAAGCCTTGACGGATGCCAAGCGCGGCAAGATTTTCACGCGCCTGATCAAGGAAATCACCGTTGCCGCCAAGCTCGGCGGCGGCGACATTACCTGTAATCCGCGCCTGCGCCTGGCGGTGGACAAGGCGTATGAGAACAACATGGCCAAGGATAACGTCGAGCGCGCCATCAAGCGCGGTAGCGGCGACCTCGAGGGCGTGAACTACGAAGAATTGCGCTACGAGGGTTATGGCCCGGCTGGCGTGGCGGTGATGGTGGACTGTCTGACCGACAACAAAACCCGCACCGTGGCCGATGTGCGCCATGCCTTCTCCAAGAACGGCGGCAATCTCGGCACCGATGGCTCGGTGGCGTTTCTGTTCAAGCATTGCGGGCAGATGTTGTTCGCCCCCAATACGGACGAGGACAAATTGGTGGAAGCGGCCCTGGAAGCGGGTGCCGAGGACGTAATCACGAACGACGATGGCAGTTTTGAGGTGGTCACCGACCCTTACGAGTTCGCTGCCGTCAAGGGGGCGTTGGCCAAGGCCGGCTTGCAGCCCGACTTGGGCGAAGTCACCATGAAACCGGCCAACGAGAATGAGCTTTCTGGCGACGACGCGGCAAAAATGCAGAAATTGCTCGATGCCCTGGAGAGCCTCGACGACGTGCAGGAAGTGTATACCACTGCCGTCATGGACGAGGAATAAGCCATCCGCATCCTCGGCATTGACCCTGGTTTGCGAGTGACGGGTTTTGGAGTAATCGACAAGCTGGGCCAGCAGCTAGTTTATATTGCCAGCGGCTGCATCCGCACACCGGCCGGGGAACTGCCGCAGCGGCTGAAATCCATTATCGACGGCCTGGGTGAAGTGATCGCCGCTTACAGCCCGGAGCAGGTAGCGGTAGAAAAGGTGTTCGTCAACGTCAATCCCCAGTCCACCCTGCTGCTCGGGCAGGCGCGCGGTGCCGCGATCTGCGCCGCGATCCTGAAGGATTTGCCGGTGGCGGAATACACGGCCTTGCAGGTGAAGCAGGCCGTGGTCGGCAACGGTCACGCGGCCAAAGAACAGGTGCAGGATATGGTCAGGCGCTTGTTGAAGCTCGAAGGCGACCCCCAGGCCGATGCGGCGGACGCATTGGCTTGCGCCATCTGCCACGCCCATGGCGGGCAGGGGCTGGGCAAGCTGGCAACCGTCGGTTTCCGCATGAAGAATGGAAGGCTGGTCAAATGACGTTAGCCGTTAATGCAAAAGTTGTTTGTCGGGTAAAGGTGCGGAAATGAAATCCGTGGATTTTTTCTCCGGCGCGGGTGGCTTGACTTGCGGTCTGCAAATGGCTGGGTTTGAATCCATTCTGGGTTCCGATATTCATCCCGTTTATGCGGAAACATTCGCCAAAAACAATCCAAAAACCCACGTAATCACTAGCGATATTCGCGAATTATCCGAGCACGACATTCTCGAATTAACGGGCTTGAAGCCGGGAGAATTGGACTTGATCGCGGGGGGGCCGCCCTGTCAGGGATTTTCAATCAATGCGCCCGTAAGAACGCTGGACGATCAGCGAAATAACTTGTTCAAAGAATATTTGCGGATTGCTGACATTCTTCATCCCAAGGCAATTTTGATTGAGAATGTCCCAGGCTTGGTCTCTTTGGGTAAGGGTACGGTCGTCGATGCCATCTATAAGCATCTGGAGGGGATGGGGTACACCGTTGCCCACAAGATTCTGTTCGCGGGTCATTATGGAATTCCTCAAATGCGTTTCAGGACTATCTTTATCGCCCTTCGCGATGGCGGAAAAATCGAGTTTCCAGAACCGACTCATGATGCGCGGGCGGTAGCTAATTTTGCCGGGGCAAAAGAGCTATGCCTGCAAATACACCCTCTTTTTTCACAGCATTTACTGAATCAGGCAACAGTATGGGATGCCATTTCAGACTTGCCCGAGCTTGTTCCGGGACAGGCGATACACGGCGCTGAATATTCAATTGACCCACAGTCAGACTTGCAAGGGATCCTTCGGGAAGGTTCGGAAAGAATTTATAACCACGCTTGTGCAAAGCTGGGGTCGGCAAACCTGGATAGGCTGAAATACATTCCGCAAGGAGGGAGCTGGCGAGACATTCCTCATGAAATGTTGCCAGAAGGCTTAAAGCGAGCCCGGAGGAGCGACCATACGAAGCGTTATGGAAGGCTGCATCCCGACGCGCTTTGTTCAACTATTCTGACAAAATGCGATCCCCATTGGGGCAGTTTTTTCCATCCGACGCAGGATCGCGCTATTTCTGTCCGCGAAGCGGCGAGAATCCAGTCCTTTCCAGATAGATATATATTTACAGGCAATCTTACCCAGCAGTTCGAACAGGTAGGCAATGCTGTTCCACCGCTGATGGCGAAAGCTATTGGCGAAAAGATCAAACAACTGATTGCGTAAAAAATGGGCCAAAAAAATCCCCGTAGTTTGATTGAGGTGTTCGGCCACGCGCCCAATGACATTACACCGAAAGCCAGAAAATTCTGGGGCTTGAATGCCTGTCCCTTTACTGGCCGTGCTTGTAGCAAGTTCGATCACACGAACACGATTTGTTATGGAACCTGTTCGGTTTCCAATGCGGGGCAAGATGTCATCATCTGCCCCAATCGTTTGTATGCAAACAATTACGAAACGATCCGGCATGTGTCAGAGGATGCGTTCGGCAAGCTTCCGTTCATGCTGTTCGATGAATATCTCAAGAAGGCAAGCAACTCACTCAATTGCGTTGTCGCATTGGGCCAGAACTCCGGCAGGGAAGTTAAGCTGAGCAAAATGAGCATGGATTGGGTGCTTGCCCACATCAAAAACGGCAAATTGATAGAATACGTTGGCATCGAGGTTCAGAGCATAGACATTACCGGGAACTACCGCGATGCATGGTATGCCGCGCGGGACAAAAAACCGGTCATCCCCCCGTCCGCTCATGGTTTGAATTGGGCCAATGTTCATAAGCGGCTGATGCCGCAAATTATCCGCAAAAGTCTTGTTTACTCGAAATCTTCACTTGTAAAAAACGGCTTGTTCTTCATCGTGCCAGAGCCTGTCTACCAGCGTTTTGAAGAAATTATTGGTTCGGACATACCCACCGTAGATGTGCCGGGTAAAGACATCATTACGGTCTTTACCTACGATTTGGGTGATCCTGTTCCGCCGGGGCAGGTAAGAAAACTGGTCAGGAACAGAGTCGTGCGATTCAAGCTGGCTGAGTTTTCAGCCAGATTTATCTCGGGGCCAAATCTACCCGCTGGAAATGAGCTTGATAACAAGATTCGTCAAATATTGGACATCAAATGATAGGCAGAATCGCCGGCACCCTGCTCGAAAAGCACCCCCCGCTGGTGCTGGTGGACGTGGGCGGCGTCGGTTACGAAATCGACGTGCCGATGAGCACCTTCTACAACCTTCCCGCCATCGGCGAAAAAGTCGCGCTGCACACCCAGCTGATCGTGCGCGAGGATGCTCATCAGCTTTACGGTTTCGCCAGCCATGATGAACGTGCTGCTTTCAGACAGTTGCTCAAGATCAGTGGCGTCGGGCCGAAGTTGGCGCTGACTATCCTGAGCGGCATGTCGGTCGCCGAGTTGTCCCATGTCGTCGCCGTTCAGGAAGTGGGACGACTGACCAAAATTCCGGGCATCGGCAAGAAGACCGCCGAGCGCCTGCTGCTGGAGCTGCGCGACAAACTGCCGGGCGCGGTATCCTCAGCCTTGCCGGGCAAGCCCG
>PFJY01000029.1 GCA_002784065.1 Hydrogenophilales bacterium CG_4_10_14_3_um_filter_58_23
CGATGCAACAATTTGGGAGCGTGATCCAATGGAAAAATTGGCTGCGGAAGGCCAAATGTCCGCCTACCTGCATCATGGCTTCTGGCAGCCGATGGATACCCTGCGCGACAAGAATCACCTGGAAGAACTCTGGGCAAGTGGGAAGGCACCCTGGAAAACATGGTAATCGACACATCCTTCTGGGCGGGGAAAACCGTATTTCTCACCGGCCACACCGGCTTCAAGGGGGGCTGGTTATCCTTGTGGCTTCAGGCGCTGGGCGCAAAGGTTGTCGGATACTCGTTGCCGCCACCCACCAACCCCAGCCTGTTCGAAGTAGCGCGGGTGGCCGAGGGCATGAAAAGCATCGAAGGCGATATCCGGGACTTGGTGCGGCTTGCTGCCGCCATGGTCGAGCATCAGCCGGATGTCGTCGTCCACATGGCAGCCCAGCCCCTGGTGCGTTATTCCTACCAGAACCCGGTGGAGACCTATTCCACCAACGTGATGGGTACGGTCAACGTGCTGGAGGCCGTGCGTCAAGCGGGTTCTGTAAAGGTGGTGGTCAATATCACCAGCGACAAGTGCTACGACAACCGTGAATGGATTTGGGGTTACCGCGAGAACGAACCCATGGGGGGCTATGATCCCTACAGCAGCAGCAAGGGATGCGCGGAACTGGTTGCCTCCGCCTACCGGAATTCCTTCTTCAATCCCAAGGAATTCGACCGTCACGGCGTGGCCTTGGCATCGGTGCGGGCAGGCAACGTGATCGGTGGCGGCGATTGGGCGGAAGACCGGCTTATCCCGGACATCATGCGCGCCATCACCCAGGGCGAGCCAGTAAACATTCGCAACCCCCACGCCATCCGGCCCTGGCAGCATGTGCTGGAGCCGCTGGCCGGCTACCTGCTGCTGGCGCAAAAGCTGTGGGAGGATGGGGCGGCTTATGGCGAAGGCTGGAACTTCGGGCCGAATGACGAAGATGCAAAGCCCGTGTCATGGATTGTGGATCGCCTGACCAATAAATGGGGTGAAGGCGCGAGCTGGGTGCAAGATGGCGGCGACCATCCTCACGAAGCGCATTATTTGAAACTCGATTGTTCAAAGGCTAAAGCACGCCTGGATTGGCAGCCGCGCTGGCATCTCGAGGATACGCTGGGTGCAATTGTTGACTGGCATCATGCACACCAAGCCGGGAAAGACATGCGTGAAGTAACGCTCAGGCAAATCACAACATACAACGACTAGCTGGCGAAACTGATTTTGAATTGGAACGAATAGGGGTTTGTGTGAACAAAGAAGCGATAAAACAACAAATATTTGACTTGGTTGAGCAATACAGTGCGCTGCACTTTGCAGAAAAATCATTCATACCTGGCGAAAGCGTCATTCCTCCTTCCGGCAAGGTACTCGGCGCGAGTGAACTGAAGAATATGGTGGATGCTTCCTTGGATGGCTGGCTGACTACCGGTCGTTTTAATGAGGCATTTGAAAAGCGATTCGCCGATTTCGTTGGCGTACCATATGCGCTCACTACCACATCCGGCTCATCCGCCAACTTGCTGGCATTTACAGCGCTGACCTCGCACAAGCTGGGTGATCGCGCCCTGAAGCCAGGGGATGAAGTCATCACCGTCGCGGCAGGTTTCCCCACCACGGTGAACCCCATGTTGCAAAACGGTATGGTTCCGGTGTTCGTGGATGTGGACATTCCCACTTACAACATCGACCCGCAAAAGATCGAAGCTGCCGTAACCGAACGCACCCGCGCCATCATGGTGGCGCACACTTTAGGCAACCCGTTCGATCTGGACGCGGTCATGGCTGTAGCTCGCAAGCACAACCTATGGGTCATCGAGGACTGCTGTGATGCTTTGGGTTCGCGTTACAAGGGCCAGCATGTCGGCACCTTCGGTCACATCGCCACCTGCAGTTTCTATCCGGCACATCACATCACCATGGGTGAGGGCGGCATGGTGTTCACCAAGGATGGAGAGTTGCGCAAGATCATCGAATCCTTCCGCGATTGGGGCCGCGATTGCTATTGCGCACCAGGCTGCGACAACACCTGTGGCAAACGTTTCGGCTGGCAGCTTGGCTCGTTGCCCATGGGTTATGACCACAAGTACACCTATTCCCACCTAGGCTATAACCTCAAGATCACCGACATGCAAGCCGCTTGTGCTTTGGCGCAGATGGATCGTCTGCCGGAATTTGTTGAGGCGCGCAAATGCAACTTCGCTTTCCTCAAGGAACGACTGAAATCCTGTGAAGAATTCCTGATCCTGCCGGAAGCTACCGCAGGCAGCGACCCATCATGGTTCGGCTTTCCGATCACATTGCGCGAATCGGCAGGGATCTCGCGGGTCGAACTGTTGAAATATCTCGATCAATACAAGATCGGAACCCGTCTCTTGTTTGCCGGCAATCTCACACGCCAACCCTACTTTGAAGGGCGGACGTATCGGGTGAGTGGCGAACTGAAGAATACCGACAAGATCATGAACGATACGTTATGGATTGGTGTTTACCCTGGTCTGAATGACCCGATGCTGGATTATGTCTGTGATCGGATTGAGACATTCCTGGGCGTGAATTTCTAGAACGAAGAAAACGGTAACACGCATTGAAAGCCTCTGACGCAATCGCCAAATTTCTAATAGCTCATCGGATTCAAACCTGTTTTGAACTCGTAGGTGGAATGATCACCCACCTTCTTGATAGCTTCGCCGAATCAGGGCAATTCACCATCGTCTCGATGCACCATGAGCAATCTGCGGCGTTTGCGGCGGAAGGTGTGGCAAGACATACCAAGGGAAAAACAATTGCGCTGGCAATGGGAACCAGTGGTCCGGGCGCAACCAATTTGATAACCGGTATCGGGAGTTGCTGGTTCGATTCCGTGCCGTGTTTATTCATCACGGGGCAAGTCAACACCCGTGAACTCAAAGGCGATCGGGCCATCAGACAGCAAGGTTTTCAGGAGCTGGACATCGTTGAAGTCGCTCGCTCGCTGACCAAATATGCAGTGAGGGTGGATAGCCCTGATGATTTGTTGCCGGAATTGCACAGGGCGTTGTCGATATCGCTGAGTGGACGCCAAGGCCCGGTGTTACTGGATATTCCCAACGATGTTCAGCGAGCCGAGATCCCCGATGTGCTGGTTGAGAAATGGTTGAACATGCCACTGGAAATCAGCACAGGGCCCGAAATAGGCATGAACGACCTGAAGAATTTAGAGGCTCTTTGTAAGGATGCGCAGCGTCCGTTGATCTGCATTGGCGGCGGGGCGCGCTGGGCAGATTCGATGGACGAGTGGCTGTTAGCGGCAGATTCGCTAGGTATCCCGTATGTGTCAACGCTCATGGGCCATGAACGGGTGATTGCACGCAACAATTACTTCAACATGATCGGCAGTTATGGCAATCGTGAGGCCAACTGGGCGGTACAGAACTGTGATTTGCTGATCGTAGTGGGTGCGCGACTCGATGTTCGGCAAACGGGTTCGGACGTGGAAGATTTTGCTCGTAAAGCGCATATCGTCCAGATAGACATCGCCCCTTCTCAATTGGGTAATCGAGTTCAGGCTGAATTGAACATCTGTGCAACGGCCGAAAGTTTCTTCAGGGCATTCCCTCTTCGATCAGTCGCATTTCCAAATTTGGACAAGAATTGGTTGATCGAGCTATCAAACCAACGCGACTGGACTCAGCTTAATGAATATGCGGACTGGGAGATTAGCCCCAGTGCGATTTTCAAAAAGCTGAATCGCATTTTAGCTGATCACCCTGTCGATTACATTTGCGATGTCGGCAATCACCAAATGTGGGCAGCGCAAAGCTTGCGCCTATCCCCCGATCAGGCAGTTCATTACAGCGGTGGCATGGGTGCGATGGGTTTTGCCTTGCCCGCAGCATTGGGGATCGCTTTTCAGTCCCAGAGCAAGGCTGTAGTGATCACTGGCGATGGTAGTCTCCAAATCAATATTCAGGAGTTAGATACTCTTAACCGTTTGGCACTGGATATCACCATTATCGTAATGAACAACGCTGTATTGGGGATGGTCAAGAATTTTCAGGACATGTATTTCAATGGGCGTGACCAATCAACCCGGAAAGGTTACAGCAGCCCTTCTTTCACACAAATTGCATTGGCCTATGGCATTGAGTCGTATCGTGTCACCAATATGGAAGAGCTAGATTGCGCCTTAAGTAAAATAACCAGCCATAAAGGACCGTTACTGATTGAAATTATGATGGAAGGCGCGACGGAGTGCCGCCCCCGCCTGGCTTTTGGTTCAAAACTGGATGAGCAATTCCCTCCGATGAAAGTGCATGCGTGATGGCGCCGCCTACATTGCCCTCTAAGGCTTAAAAAGCAGCATGACCACCAACCCTGACGCTATACTCGAGGGCAGCCTTGCTGCTGTCTTGCCTCATTTGGCAATTTCCCCGATTATGGGAAAGCATCTATTCATTACCGGCGGCACTGGCTTCTTCGGCCTCTGGTTATTCTCCGCGCTTTCACAGTTGAACCGGCAGGGGGCAGATATTCGCGTCAGCATCCTGTCACGTAATCCACAGCGGTTTCTGACTCTTCACCCGCAATGGGCCGGCCTTTCCTGGCTAACCTTTATTTGTGGAAATGTGCGGAATTTTGACTTTTCCAAGGCACAGTATGATTTGCTCATTCACGCGGCGACGGATACCTCTGTAACCGCCCAGGCCAACCCGTTGGAAATTTTCGACGATCTTGTTGTCGGTACTCGCCGTGTGCTGGATTTTGCAGTCCAGTCAGGCGTAAAGCGTGTGCTGCTGGCAAGTTCCGGTGCGGTCTATGGCCCGCAGCCGCCGGAGGTCAGCCATATTCCAGAAGACGCGCGCTTTGCCTGTCCGCCGGAAACGCCAGCGAGCGCCTACGGAGAGGGAAAGCGTGTCATGGAACTTCTCGGGGCGCTATACCACCGAGAACACGGCATCGAACCAATCATCGCCCGCTGCTTCGCTTTTGTTGGCCCAGGGCTACCTTTGGATGGCCACTTTGCCATCGGCAATTTCATACGCGATGCTCTGTATGCGGACGCTATCCATGTTAACGGTGACGGGACACCACTGCGCTCGTATCTCTATGGCGCCGACCTGGCTGTCTGGCTGCTGCATCTACTGGGAACGGGAAAGCCTTGCTACCCTTACAACGTGGGCTCGGATCAGGCTATTAGCATCCGGGAACTGGCATTTCTAGTGCAGCGTGTTTTGTCGCCTGAGAAGGAAGTATGTATCGAGAAGCAAGTAAAGTCTGTGGGCAATCTGCGCCAACAATATGTACCGTCGATTAATCGTGCGAAGGAATGTTTTGGGCTGGATGCCTGGACATCACTAGAGCATGCCATTAAATGGACGGCGGTTTTTTATGGGGCTAAGGTAGGCACCCAAAAACTAAGCTGGTGAGAAGCGAAAAATTTGTTTGCACAATAATTATATTGTTATGAGGTTGAAATGAAAAAAGCACTAATTACTGGCGTTACCGGACAAGATGGCGCCTATCTAGCAGAGTTTTTGCTAGGCAAGGGTTATGAGGTTCATGGCATTAAACGTCGTACTTCCCTTTTTAACACGGATCGGATTGATCATTTGTATCAAGACCCTCACGAAAAAAATCCGCGATTCTTTTTGCATCATGGAGATATGACAGACTCCAGCAGCCTGATCCGTAGCATCCAGCAGGTACAACCGGATGAGATTTATAATCTCGCAGCGCAAAGCCACGTTGCCGTTTCTTTTGAAGAACCGGAATATACGGCGGACTCCGATGCATTAGGGGCGCTGCGCATCCTCGAAGCGATCCGTATCCTCGGTTTGGAAAAGAAAACCCGCTTTTACCAGGCATCCACGTCAGAACTTTACGGCCTTGTGCAAGAGACTCCCCAAAAAGAGACGACGCCGTTCTACCCCCGCTCACCTTATGCGGTTGCCAAACTTTACGCATATTGGATTACCATAAATTACCGTGAAGCCTATGGCATATACTCCTGTAACGGCATCCTGTTTAACCATGAATCCCCAATCCGTGGCGAAACCTTTGTTACACGTAAAATTACCCGCGCACTGGCGCGTATCTGGCTAGGGCTCCAGGATTGTTTGTATTTGGGCAACATGAATTCACTGCGCGACTGGGGTCATGCTAAAGACTATGTTGAAATGCAGTGGCTCATGCTGCAGCAGGATAAACCTGATGATTTTGTTATTGCTACCGGCGAACAACATAGTGTGCGCGATTTTGTAAATGCGGCGGCAGAAGAGCTGGGTATCTTTCTTCGTTGGGAAGGGGAAGGCGCTGAAGAAGTGGGTATCGTGCGCAACGTGAGCAAGGCTGCGGCAGATCAGCAATCTTTGGTGGGTAAAACCATAGTCCGCGTTGATCCCCGTTATTTCCGTCCCACCGAAGTGGAAACGTTGCTGGGTGATCCAAGTAAGGCAAAGGCCAAGTTGGGATGGGTGCCCCGGATTACATTTAAGGAGCTGGTGGTGGAAATGGTGCGCGAGGATTTAGCCCTCGCACAGCGAGACCATTTGTGCCATACGGAAGGTTTCAAAACATATGCCCGGCATGAGTAATTCGCCTGATTACTTGTATACTTGCAGGCTAACTTAACGAGGCTGGAAATATGAAAATTTGTGTTCTGCTGACTGGCGGAAGCGGCTTGGTGGGCAGAAATTTTCTTGAGCACCCCGCCATTGGTGAATTTGATATTCTTGCGCCGCGTAGCAATGAACTCAATCTGCTGGATGACAGGGCGGTAGAGGCCTATCTGCGCGAGAAGAGACCCGATATCGTGATTCATGCTGCCGGTCGAGTCGGCGGCATCCAGGCCAACATACGGGAACCCGTCAGGTTTCTGATGGACAATCTCGACATGGGGCGGAATATTGTATGGGCCGCCCGTTCCACGGGCGTAAAACACCTGCTGAATTTGGGAAGTTCGTGCATGTATCCCCGCAACGCTCCCAACCCATTGCATGAAGACATGGTGCTAAAAGGTGAGCTGGAGCCCACCAATGAGGGGTATGCACTTGCCAAGGTGGTCACCGCGCGCCTGTGCGAGTATATCTCCCGCGAGGATGCGTCATGCCAGTACAAGACGTTGATCCCTTGCAATGTCTATGGCCGCCACGATAAGTTTGATCCGTCGCACTCTCATTTAGTGCCGGCAATTATTCATAAAATCTATGAGGCCAAGCTGTCAGGGTCGGCTCATGTTGAAATATGGGGTGACGGCACTGCGCGGCGGGAATTTATGTACGCGGGCGATTTGGCGGATTGTCTGGTTGAATCGGTACGGCGCTTTGACACCCTTCCCGACACCATGAACGTGGGAATTGGAGAGGATGCCAGCATCAATGAATACTATGAAACCGTTGCCGAAGTTATTGGCTATGACGGCCAATTCAAACATGATTTGACCAAACCGGTCGGAATGATGCGGAAACTGGTTTCGACCGATAAGACCCAGGCGTGGGGTTGGCGGGCTAAGACCTCTTTGCGCGATGGAATCGCAAAGACGTACGACTATTATTTGCAACTGAGAAACGGAAAGAGCACATAAATGAGCAATTATTCTTTGGCCAGCACCACTTGGGATGAGGCAGAATACGAGGCGATGCAAAAGGTAATTGCGTCGGGGATGTTTAGCATGGGCGAACACGTTGCCCAGTTCGAGCGAGCATTCGCCGACTATCTGAACGTCAAGTACAGTGTGATGGTTAACTCCGGTTCTTCGGCAAACCTGCTCATGGTGGCGGCGCTATTCTATCGAGAGAAAGATGCGCTTAAACGTGGCGACGAAGTGATCGTCCCGGCCGTTTCCTGGAGCACAACCTACTATCCGTTGCACCAGTATGGGCTGAAACTGAAATTCGTGGATATTGATCCCGAAACCCTGAATTACGATCTGGCACAACTGGCAGAGGCGGTGACAGACCAGACGCGCATGATCATGGCGGTTAACCTGTTAGGCAATCCAAACGATTTCGGGGCAATCAAAATAATAATAGGGCCAAGGGATATTATCCTGGTGGAAGACAATTGCGAGTCAATGGGCGCTATCTACCAAGGGCAGCAGGCAGGCACGTTCGGTTTGATGGGAAGTTTCAGCACGTTCTTCAGCCACCATATCTCAACCATGGAAGGCGGCATGATCGCAATGGATGATGAAGAGCTTTATCACATCCTGCTGAGCTTGCGGGCGCATGGCTGGACCCGCAACCTGCCCAAGCACAATAAAGTTTGCGGTACAAAAAGCGATGTGGCATTTGAAGAATCATTCCGTTTTGTGTTGCCGGGTTACAATGTCAGGCCGCTGGAGTTGAGCGGGGCAATTGGCTTGGAGCAACTGAAAAAACTCCCTAACCTTGTGCAAGCCCGGCGTGAAAATGCGCAGGCATTCCAGGCGCTAATGGCGGAGTACCCTCATTTTCAGACTCAAAAAGAAGTGGGGCAGAGCAGTTGGTTCGGGTTCAGTCTGGTAGTAAAGAACGATGCGCCATTTACCCGCAAGGACGTCATTCGGAAGCTCGAAGATCATCAGATCGAATATCGGCCGATTGTGACAGGAAATTTTGCCAAAAACGAAGTCGTGCGCTGGTTTGATTACACCATTTACGGGCAGCTCATTAATGCTGACCACATCGACAGCAACGGTCTTTTTATAGGCAATCACCATTACGCGCTCGATAAGCAGTTGGCGGTACTGGCAGAAACGCTTGCCGATTTGCCTAAATAAGTGAAGGCTGCTGTTCGGCAGATTGAGCGGTAGTTTCTGGAGGGGATGTGTTTTTAATTATTTTTGGCCGCGCAGCACAATTTGTGCTCTTGCTGGCCATGATGCGCGTAGCCACTTCCTTCCTTCCGCCAGAGGAAATGGGGCGGATGTCTTTGATTACTACCAGCACCGCTTTTTTTGCCCTATTTCTGGTGAATCCGGTTGGAATGTTTATTAATCGGCGCCTCCATGCTTGGGATACCAAAGGACTCGTTAGGCGTTACCTTGATTTTTATTGGTTCTATCTGTTGTTAGTGGGTATGGCGGCAGCTGCTGGACTGCTTCTTGTTAATAGGCTAGGTGTGATTGGCTTTCAAACCAGTACGATCTGGTTGGTGGTTCTTGTATGCGGGTCGCTACTATTCAATACAGTTAATCAAACAGTTATCCCTTCGCTAAATCTGTTGGGATTTAGGGGATGGTTTATAGTTTTGACGTTGGCTACGATAGTGACCGGTTTTCTCTTGGCCCTGATTTTAATCATGCGCCTTCAGCCCAAAGCGGAGTATTGGCTGCTTGGCTTATTGATAGGTCAATTGGTTTTCGCCGGGATAGGTGGAAAGATTTTTTTTGGAAAACTGCATCCCTCCCAAGTTGCGACATACAAGCCTACACGGACACATATCAAGGTGCTGTTCGGATTCGCTTGGCCTGTGGCAATTTCCGTCGGCTTGAGTTGGTTCCAAACCCAAGGTTACCGGTTCCTGATGGAGAATTCACTTGGACTCGCCCCGCTAGGACTATTTGTAGCAGGATATGGAATTAGCATAGGCATGGTAGCGGCATTTGAATCTGTCTTAACTACCTATTTCCAGCCGTTATTCTATAAGCGGGTGAGTACCGGCGACAGAGAGGAGCACTCTCGGGCGTGGAATTACTACGCCTCCGCCATCCTGCCTTCTTTGCTTTTATTGGTTTTTTTCATTGCGGCAGTGGCCCCGGAATTGACCAGATTGCTGTTGGGCCCAGCCTATCAATCGGCATCCCAATTTGTGGTCTGGGGCGCCGTTGCCGAGGCCGCGCGAGTGGCTGTAGGAACATACGGAATGGTTGCACACGCCAAGATGAAAACCAAGCTATTGCTGGTTCCAAACCTAGTTGGAGCGGTTTTATCCATTACGCTGATTTTGTGGTTGGTGCCTGAATATGGGCCTGCTGGAGCCGGTATTGCATTAACGCTTGCGGGCGTGGCGGTGGTTGTGGCAATGCATCGGTTTATGCGATCCGAGCTTGTGATAACGTTGCCGTATAAATTTTTGATTCGGAGTCTGGGGCTAGGGGTACTGTTGATTGGGGTGGCTACTGCGGGCAGGCTAATGACAGGGGAAAGCGAAAGCTTGATGGTGGCCGTCTTATTGCTTGCAGTAGTAGGTGCAAGCTTTCTGCCTATTCAGTATTGGCTGTTACGCCCATTTTTGTCTCGACATGGTGAAGTGGTATGAAAATTCTGTTGGTTTGCATGCAGTATGACTACGGTGAGCCTGGCCGGGGTTATTCTTTTGAATACTATAATTTTTATCAAAGCCTCTTGCAGATGGGGCATGAGGTTTGTCTTTTCGATTTCATGACTGAACTGCGCACGGTGGGCAAGGCTGCGATGAATCGGAAGTTACTGGCCGTGGTGTCGGAAACCCGTCCGGCAGTTACGATGTTTTCTCTTTATACTGATCAGTTTGAACCCGAGACTGTGGAGAGACTACGTGAATTTTCTACCACCCTCTGTTTCTTTCATGATGATACCTGGCGCGTCGAGTACTCTCGCTATTGGGCGCGTCATTTTGATTTTTTTACCACTCCCGACATTTACGGCGAGTACAAGTACTCACGCTTGGGGTTAGATAGGGCGATCTATTTTCCATTTGGATGCAACGAAAAGCTTTACTACAAAATGGATGTGCCGAAAAAGTATGACGTCTCGTTTGTCGGTGGTTGGCATCCCTATCGGGAGTGGCTTATCCGTCGATTACGCAAAGCAGGAATGACCGTCGAAGTTGCGGGTTACCGTTGGCCCAGGGGTATCCTTGCTCATGAAGATATGGTGCGTTTGTTTAACGAGAGCAAGATCAATCTCAATTTATCGAATTCCGCTTCATGGGACATTCGATATCTCTCCTCCTCATGGCGGGCAGTGGCGAACCGTCTCCGCTCGGCTAAAACGGTAGAGCAGCTAAAGGCGAGACAGTTTGAAATCAATGGCTGTGGGGCTTTTCAGCTTTCATATTATGTTGAAGGGCTGGAAAAATGTTACGAGATTGGCACCGAGATTGCCATTTACGCTGATCCCGACGATCTGGTTGCCAAGGTTCAACAATATCTTGCTGACGATAATCTCAGAAAAACTATTGCCCAAGCGGGTTACCAGAGGACGCTAAGAGACCATACGTTTGCCCAACGCTTTGAAACAGCTTTCAAAAGGATGGAGTTGGACGCATGAGCGAATCTTTGCCATTGGTGAGCGTCTGTATCCCTATCTACAATGCGCAAGCGACAATTGGCGAAACACTGGATTCCATCGTCCGCCAGGCGTATCAGAACCTTGAGATACTGGTATTGGATAACGCTTCATCCGATTGCACATTAGAAGTGGTTAGGTCATTTTCTGACCCGCGCATTGCCGTGTATGGAAGCGAGACGAACATTGGCGCAGAGGCGAACTTCACCCGCAGTATCCAGCTTGCCAAGGGTAAATATACGGCTATCTATCATGCCGATGATGTCTACGAAACTGACATGGTTGAAAAGCAGGTGGATTTTCTTGAGGCCAATCCAGTTGTGGGCGCTGTATTTACCGAGGCACGGCTGATTGATGAGGCTGGAAGAATTATTGGTGCGACAAGTGCCCCCCGATTGCCTAAGGGGAATAAGAGGGTTGCGGTACTCGATTTTTCGGTTCTCTTTAAAGCGATACTTCTACATGCAAATTTCTTGCTTTGCCCCAGCGCTATGTTGCGTACCGCAATTTATCAAAATGAAATCGGCCACTGGCGACACGATCTATTTGATTCTAGCGCAGATCTGGATGTGTGGTTAAGGGTTGCTGAGCGGCATCCGATTGGTATTCTTAGGGCGCCGTTGATGCGCTACCGCATTACTACAACGCAGTGGACACATGCTGTTGCTCGAATGCGCACAAACCGGGCGGATTTCTTTCGGGTAACGGACTATTACCTCAATAAGGATAAAACACGCGCTTTGCTGGTTGCTGAGGACTACCGCCATTATAGTTGGCTGGAACGTTCAGACCGGGTGATAAGAGCTATGAATTTTTTTCTTGGTGGCCAAATTGGGGCCGCAAACGAACTGACTCAGGGAGTCTTCTCCTCAGATGCATTGCTCGCGGCATTGCGGAGCTCACGAGGGTTAAAGACACTATTGCTGGGGGGCTTCCTGAAGCTGGCTATGATGTTACATTTGATCGAAGCAGGGAAAAGCATATTACTCAGGGCGAGAGGAATTGCCAGAAAATGAGCGCAAATCTCCCACAGACACGCAATTTGTTTATTGATCCGCCTTATCGTGATTATTACGGTGACCGGCTGTTCGATGTGGCCGATGCCAATTTAAACCGGGATGGAACGCTCCAGCCATTCTTCCGGATGCGTGAACAGGCGGCTAACCAGGGCAAGCAAATTCAAACGGCGGATTTCTTGCTCCAGGGAGAATATGCCGAAGAGACCAACGATTACTATTCACTAGGCCTCCTCGACAATTTCAAAAAGGTGGCGTCAGAAAAGTGCGCATATTTGGCGGCTTTTATTATCATGGAACCCCCCGTGGTTGCCCCGAAGCTATATAAAGCGTTGCCCGCCCTGACCGCAGCTTTTGACCGTGTTTATGTTCACAATACCCATGGTGATGGCTATTCCCTTGAGGGGGTTGAGAGCAGCAAGCTGCGCAAGCTTTACTGGCCGATACCTTTTAGCAATGTCCTGGAGACATTCTGGAACAACCAGGAAAGGTTGCAGCGAGTAGTCGTCATCAATGGCAACCACAACCCGCGTTCCCGCCGGGGGGAACTGTACAGCACCCGCATTGAGGCCATGGCGAGTTTGGCGAAATTTGGGGCGGTTGATTTGTTTGGGCGGGGGTGGCATGAATGGTGGTCGCCGAAATCCATGTGGCTGCCTTATTGGCGTCATCGCCAGGCACTGATGTCCATTTACCGTGGGGCATGTCCATCAAAGTTCGAGGTCTTAAGCCGCTATAAATTTTGTTTGTGCTTCGAGAACATGGCGATGGATGGATATATCACCGAAAAGCTATTCGATTGTCTTTATACCGGAACCATTCCTTTGTACCTTGGCGCCCCCGACATTTCGAAGTTTGTTCCCGAAGACGTCTATGTCGATTGCAGAAAGTTTTCTTCCTGGGAGGCGATGTGGGAAGCAGTTAAAGTCATGTCGGAAGATCAAATCGAGGAAATGAGGCTGACCGGGCGTGATTTTCTGGCGGGCGAGGCGGGACGGCGTTTCTACAATTCGTTGGAAGAAATTTTTGAACTCCGCAAATAGCCCGAAATGAATTTACCGCAAACCCAAAAAAAAGATCGTGCAATTCACATCTTGCAGGTTGTGGGCGATCCCGTGGGAGGCATCCGTAAGCATGTGCATAGCCTCATTATGGGGCTGGATACGTCAGAATTCCGGCAGAGTTATGCTTATTCCGACCTAGCAAGTGATGCGCAATTCATGCAGGAAATTGAAACTCTAAACTCTCGTTTAGAGGGAACGATTCCGCTTCATGTTAGAAAGAGACCCCACCCCAGCGATTTAACCAATCTATGGATACTGGCGCGCTATATAAAGCGTGCAAAAGTGGATGTCGTGCATGGACATGGCGCGAAAGGAGGGCTTTATGCCAGACTATTGGCTCGTCTTTGTGATGTTAAATCCATTTATACGCCTCATGGCGGAGTGGTGCATGCAATGTTCTCTAAATGGGAAGATTGGGTTTATACAGGTGTTGAGCGGTGGCTTTTTGACAAGACAGATTATTTTATTTTTGAGTCAAAATACACTGCTGAGGCCTACCAAAAAAAAGTCAATTGTATTGCTGACTGGTGGATGGTGAACTACAACGGTATCGCTGAAGCAGACCTAATTGATGTGGCAGCCCGATCAAGGGCGCTGGGTTATGATTTGATACCTTCCAATGTTCTTCAGATCGGTGTTTTTGGAATGCTAAGGCGCCAGAAAGGACAAATCTATGCGATTAAGGCTGTTGGACGTTTGCTTGCGGAGGGGCATAAAGTAATCTTGCACCTTTTTGGTGACGGAGCAGACAAATCCGAGTTGCAAAAAGCAGTAAGCCAGATGGCACTGAATGATTACGTTAAATTTCATGGGGATGTCAGTGACCCTGAAGCACATATGTTCGCCATGAATGTGGTTCTGATTCCCTCATTATTCGAGTCATTTGGTTATGTGGCCATAGAGGCGATGGCGCTTGGAAAACTCGTAATAGCTACTAAGGTCGGTGGATTAGTTGAGATTGTTAACAATGACGTCGGCATACAAATTGAGCCGCGGAGCGAAATTGAAATTGCGAATGAATTAATTCAGTGTATCAAGAACCCTGAAAAAATGAATATGTTAGCGATGCATGGAATGCGTAAGTGGGAGTCGCACTTCACCATGAGTAAAATGCTACAGGGTGTGAGAATTGTTTATGGAGAAGTTGTAAGCTCAAGTAGGCAGGCTCTGAAGTGAAAGCTTTAAGCTTAGAAAACTCGGCCATTATTATGGCGATTTCGCTGATGGTGTACGCAAGTCCGTTGGTCGTGCTTCAGGCTGTGATGGCAGGAGAGATATTGCTACCGGCTCAGGGTGTCAAGTTCATTGTCGCAATAATTTTTCTTGTTGCTTCGTTAGCTAATATCCTGATTCATAAGCCAAATCTTCAGCGGCTGGCCATGATGCAATTGCCAATCGTGTACTTCGTATATGGTTTCTTCACCATAGTCGTATTTTCTTCTGGCGCAGTTGGATCCAGTAACGCAATTATGGCCTTTTTTTACAACTATGGGCTGTTGCTTTTTGTCTTGCCTTATTATTGGATAGCATATCTGAAGCCCTCAAACACGCCCCTAATGTCAATACGTTGGCTATTGATTCTTGTGGCTTTCATTATGTTCGCCGACCTGTATGGGATGGCTGAGTTTTTCCAGAACAATTATTTTATGCCGTCGATGGCACAAGATATTTTGCGAGATGGCGATTACATCAAGTTTGATCATATTGATGGCCTTATAAGAGTGTCAAGCTTATTTAAGTCACCACTCGAATTCGGCATTATCAACGTATTTATCTCAGGTTTTTTGATCGCTTGGTTTTGGTCGACCCAGAAAAAATTATTTTACGGGCTGCTATTCCTGCTTTCGTCAGGAGCCGTGTTTTCAACGGTATCTAGGACTGCAATATTGATGTATGCCTGTAACATATTATTGTTAACTTGCTTTTATGTTTTAGGAAGACAAAAAAAGTTTGCCATATCCAAACGCTCTTTTTTCTTCTGGCTGATATTGCTGTGTATTGTTGCTTTAGGAATGCTACTTGTAGATGTTGAAAAAATTTTTTCCGTTTCGACAAATCCAACCAATTTGCAGATAAGACTGAACAATTGGATGGATTTGATTTCTGGCATTGGAGCAAATCCAGCGGCTCTATTGTTTGGTCTTGGAGTAGTCCAGAACGGAGCCTATGGCGAGTACCATAACGTGGTGATCGATAATTTATATATCGGGGCCGTTATGACTGGTGGAATCCTGGGGTTGATCATGTTTTTGGCGTTATATGGCTTTGCGTTTCTTGATGCCTGGAAGCGTGTTAACACAATGGGCGAGGGCTCAAAGGTGGCGGGTTTTTCTTTTTTGTCATTTTATGTCGTATTCCTTATTGGTGGGCTGACCGAGAATTTGATGCACTTAATGTTCTACCCCTTTTCTATTCTACTGCTTCTCAGGTTAGTGCCCCAGAAGCGAAGTGATGGGGGTTTATCTCTAGGGTTGGGATGTGAATATGAACCGGATGTCTCGGGAAGCATGAGGCAGTTGTCGGCGCGCACCCCAGGGTTTGAAAGGAAAGTGTTTTGAGTTATCGGGGCTTGCTTAAGGAACATTCCAGCGTGCTGAACGCGGCGCTGCACGCCCTCGATTGGGCGGGAATTATCCTCGCCGCCTGGGCTGCCCACCGCCTTTATCTCGGTAGTTGGGTTTTGCCGGATTCATATTCCATCGTGGTTGGTGTTGTGGTGTTGTTGGTCGCATTGATCTTTCCCCGTTTCGATCTCTATCAGGCGTGGCGTGGCGCATCGCTTTTCGATGAGGTGAGGGCGGTGACACTGGCTTGGGCGCTGGTGTTATTTATGCTTTTTGCTTTTGCTTTTACCACGAAGATGGGGATTCAATTTTCCCGCGGCTGGATTGGTGTCTGGTCCTTGCTGGGCTGGGGTGCCTTGGTCAGTGGCCGAGTTTTTTTGCGTGTGGCTTTGCGCTGGCTGCGCAGCCATGGCTTTAACCAGCGACGCATTGTGATTGTGGGGGGCGAAGGCTTGGGTGAGGAGTTGGTCAGGCGCTTGCTGGCATCTCCCTGGATTGGCCTGCAGGTGGCGGGATTTTTCAACGCCGACCCCGCGACGGCTCATGCCAAGCCTGGTGTGCCAATTCTGGGTGGCCTGGCGGACGTTGCGGGTTACGTGGCAGAGGAGCGCATCGACCAGGTGTGGATTGCCCTGCCACTCAAGGAGGAGGACAAGGTAGAGTCATTGCTCCACGAGTTGCGCCACAGTGTGGTTGACATCCGTTTTATCCCAGACATTTTTGGCTTCCGGCTGCTGAACCATTCCGTGGCTGAAGTAGCCGGATTTCCGGTGATGAATCTCTCCGCCACGCCGATGGTGGGAGTGAACCGGGTGGTAAAGGCGCTGGAAGACCGATTGCTTGCATTGCTTATTCTGCTTCTGATAAGTCCCCTGATGCTGCTGATCGCACTGGGAGTGAAGCTGACTTCGCCGGGCCCGGTTCTGTTCAAACAGAAGCGATTAGGTTGGGATGGACAGCCTTTCAAGGTGTATAAATTCCGGAGCATGGTGGTACATCGGGAGGAGGGCGGCCTGCTCACCCAAGCGTCCATGGGCGATGTGCGCGTGACCCCCTTTGGTGCGTTTCTGCGCCGGACCAGTCTGGATGAGTTGCCGCAATTTTTCAACGTACTGCGGGGCACGATGTCCATCGTGGGGCCGCGCCCGCATGCAATCGAGCACAATGAGCAGTACAAGGAGCTGGTTGACGACTACATGCGCAGGCATAAGGTGAAGCCCGGGATCACGGGCTGGGCACAGATCAATGGGTGGCGTGGTGAGACGGATACTCTCGAGAAAATGCGCAAGCGGGTTGAGTATGATCTCTACTACATTGAAAACTGGTCGTTGTGGTTTGACCTGCGCATCATTTTGCTGACGGTATTCAAGGGGTTTGTTAACAAGAATGCGTATTGAGTTCGTCCACTTGGCGAGGAAACGCGCTCTTAAATCAGTTTCATGAAGCCGTTTAACGCGTCTTCCACGGTCAGATTCGCCACATCCAGGCTGGAAGGCTGTAAAATCACATAAGGGACTCCCCACGGATGCCAGCGGGTTGCATCCGATTTCCCGAAAAAGCTCAGAATGGGCTTGCCTAAACCGGCAGCCAAATGCATGGCCCCACCGTCGCTGCAGATCACCCTGTCGCACAGAGATAGTCCCGCGACCAGTTGTCCCAGATTATGCGTGGGGAATGCCAGGACGGGAATTCCTGCTGTGGCTGCTGTGATTTCCCGTGCTTTTGCATCATCACCCGGATGCAGCGGGTTGCTGTTCTCCCCCGGCGACCAGAAAAGCATGAAAGCGGCTTTATGCTCTTCATGCAGGCGTTTCATGAGGGTTGCAAAATTCTGCGCCGACCAGCGCTGGCTGGGTTTCCTCGCGCTGATGTGAATGCCGATAAGGAGCAGCGCCCGGATGGGAATGGCGCTGTGCAGCGCATCTGTGGCACGAGCAACTTCATCGGCCTGAGGAAATACCTGCGCTGGTGGTGGCGGCCCTTTGATGCCAAGGGGAGCCAGCAACTGAAACACCGCCTCTGCTTCATGCTGCGGCTTGTCCGCTTCATAAGGGACGCCATTGTCGATGGCTGAGGCGCCCGGTTTGCCAGGCTCGATATAACCAAGCACATGCTTTGCCCCGGCGAAGCGAGCCAGCCGGAGCAAGCGTGGCTGGAATCCTGGCGCCGCGAGGATCGCATAGTCGAAGTGGCATTTTCTGAGGCGCACGAAGAGCCGCAGCCGATCCCAGTAAACCTTTAATACGCGGGTTCCGGGCGACCGATGTTTGGCTTTGGTATAGGCGAAGACTGCATCGATATCCGGGTTGTTGGCGAGTACCGGGGCGTTGTAGCTGTTAACCAGGGCGGTGATAGTGGCAGTGGGGTAGTGCTGGCGCAGGGCATGAATCAGCGGCGTGGTACAGACCAGGTCGCCGATATTGTCGCGGCGGATGACGAGGAAGCGAGGTGCAGGCAATGATGGCCTCATGCTGTGCCAGAGGCCTCTGTTGATTTAAGCCGGGTACCATATCCCAGCAACAATCCGACCAGAGCCCAGAACAGGAGGGCATCTGTGCGCCAGAACAGATCGTCAGTCATGTTTTTCGTTACCATCGCGATAGTTACGGCGATGCCACAAATCCCCATCATGCTGAGTTCGTTGTTGGAGGCGCGGTAAAATATCCAGAATCGCTGAACGATGCCTCCCAGCAGGAACAGCAAGGCCGCGAGGCCAAACACGCCTAGCTGCAAAAGATAATTCAGGAAAAGGTTGTGCGCATGGGCAAACCAGAGGACTGCCCATTCTTTAGGCTTGGGGTAGGTATAGTGCGGCAGGTCTCGTCCAAAACCAACGCCTGTCCATGGCCGTTCGGCTATGCGTTCAATCCAGAAGTGCCAAATCGGATAACGGTCACTTTGCTGGAAGGTTTCGCTTAGCGCGGCCTGGGTTGATTCTGGCGCCGCTATTTTTTTCTTTGCTACAGAAGCAAAAGCGATTCCAGCGACGATGAGGCTGACCAGTGCAATCACCGTGATTCGCCTGCTAAGCGCCGTATGCCGGACTTTCATCCAGGCCAGCCCAAGAAAAAGAGAGGCGACAATGGCAAAAGACAGCCAGAACATGCGGTTCGCGTTGACATAGGCGATAAATAGAAACAGGGGGAGGGTGAACCAAGCCAGATATCGGATGAATCTGTTTTGCGAAGGGTTGAGCAAAAGGTAAAACAGGAATGGCGCCACCGTTACCAGATAGGTGCTATAGCTGACGTAACCGTGCTGCCAATCCCATTCGTAGCCTTGCCAGCTGCCGAGCTGCCAGAAATCTTTCAGTGCGAAGAGAATAGTGGCCAAAAGGCCAAGCATGATGGCGGCCAGCCATAAGCGGAAGGCCTTTTCGCTGTCGGTCAGTATGTAGAACGTCAGGAAGGCGAGCAGGCCATAACCGATTTCGGTCTTGATTTCGTTCAGCGAAAACCAGGGATCGGCGGACCAAGTAAGAGAAAGAAGCGCCATGCCGGCCCACAGGGCTAGTGGTAGTTTAAGTGGGATTGCGGGGGTTGGATGGCGGCGGATGTAGGCAAAGGCGATGCCTGCAGAGAGGAACAGTGTCAGCATCCTCAATGCTATGGTGTGGTTGAGTGGAAGGATGAGTAGGAATAGGGCGGCGGGTAGCAACTGCCACCGAATTTTTTCCATGCAGCTATCTATTGGTTTTGCCAAGAAAAGAGACATTAAATTTAGTCGCGCCTGGATTTTTTATGTAAATAGAAACAAGCCGTATCGCCATCCCTTAGCGTGTTCAGTAATTCGGCAAACTTTTCGAATTGGTCTTTTTCCTCATCAGAAAAAAGCTTCTTCTCCGGTTTCCGGAATTTGTTTTTATGATCCTTGTATGGAATGCCTCTTAAGTATTGCTCGCTATTTTGGAATTGGTGAATTGTGGAGTCATACACGACTTCCGTCACTTCGAACCCGGCCTGTCCCGCCAAAATATGCATACTTTTGACTGTGTGCAAGTAAATGTGGCGCGGAGCGTCCAAGGCCACCCAGTCAATGCCATACTTTCTCCAGGCGTAGCAATCCACGACAGGGATTCTGATCAGTACACAGCCATCCGAACGAATCAACTCATTCAATTTTTTCAAGGTTGTCAGTTGGTCGGGCATGTGTTCCAGGGAATGGTTGAGCATGATGAAGTCGAATGTTCGATTAAGCTCAACCAGTTCTTTTTTGTAAACACGCACACCGTTTTCGTAAGCGATATCTTCTGCGATGAAAGGATCCACGCCGGTCAGACTAAGAAATCCCTCGCGCTGCAATTTAAGGAGTAGCCCTCCCGCACCACAGCCCACATCCAGTATTTCGGAGTCGAAATTCACCCCCGCGCGTTTCAGCCAGTCGAAGTGCTCCTGTTTGGTGGACAGCGATGCCAGAAGTCCGCCGACAAAACTGCGTTGCCCCAAAAAATGGCGGCTGCGGATTTTTCGGAGGTGCAGCAACAACGCAATGTATTCTTTCCGGGGCGGCTCCTGATAAGAGTAATAGGCATCCGGGTAGTATTTCGACAAATTCTCCGGGATTTCGGCGAGGTGCAGACAGCCGCAATGCGCGCATTTGATGTATTCGAATTCATCACGGAAATTGAACATCATTTCCCGAGCCAGGTAGGAAGCATTTTCCTTCTCGTTCTGGCAAATCTTGCAAATGCTCATTTAATACTATCTCCCGATTTTAGGGGCAGGATTTTCCCGCCATTCCCGAATGGCGCGAATCAGGCTCTCCGCGCGCCGTTCGTAGGTATGGTCGCGCATTACCCGCAGGTGGGCGGCTTCGGCGATGGCACGAGCTTCACCGGGGTGAGCGAGATAATGATGGATCCTGTCAACGCAGTCTTCCAGGTTGTGGAAATCCGCCCATTCCGTCCCGGGTTCGAAATCGTCGCGGGCGTGGCGGCGTTCGTCGCTCAGCAGAAAGCCGCCGCACGCCGGTACGCCGTAGCAGCGTTCCGGCAGCCCCCAGCTTCTTTCGCCGCCGTGGTCCGCAGCCGCTCCGGCGTTCAGGTTGATGCGGCTGCGCTGGATGATTTCGACCTGCTCGTTTATGGGTAGGTCCTCGGCATGCTTGAACAGGCAGTTTATCCCGATACTGGATAGGCGATGCCCCAGTTCCGCGAAAAATTCAGCACGCGCACGATGCTCCCGGTAACGTTGACTATCCAGGTTGCCGACGAAGGAAACGTCGTGGCGGAAGAAATCCGGGCGGCGCATCTCTTCCAGCGTTATTCCGTGCAGATGGTAGTGCCGGGCCCAAGCCGCATTGGCCTGGTAGACAATTTTCGGCGCAAAAGTCAGGGTCGGCTGCAGGGTGTGGGTGGCGTAGATGTCGAGCGGGCGCAGCAGGCTGAACAGCCACAGCCGGCGGCGGCGGACGCCCAAGTGCCAAGGCGCGTCGCGGTCGATGCCGATCAGGGGGATGCCGTGCCGTTTCAGTTTCGTCTTCAGGCGCCATATCCGCCAAGGCTGCCGCACTCCCTCGTAAAAATTGATGATGCAGGCATCGGTTTCCTTGAGTTGCGCCTCACTCGGCTCCCACAAGTTGTCGAAGACCGTGCAGCCACAGGCCTCCAAACCTTCTTTGAGCGGCGTAAAGCCTTTCCTGAAATTGAAGATCAGCTGCATGGCGTCACCTCCAGAAGGTGGCTGGCAGCGTCCATCGCCCGCTCCACACGCTGCGAAAATTGCGGGAAGGAAAAGCGTTCGAGGTGCGTCGTTGCCCGGCGCGGATCGGGGAATTTTCCGTCCGCAGTTCGGAGCTTGCCGAGCAGGCGCGCGAAGTCGCGGCCGTCATCCTGCCGCGGGTCGATGAAGAAATAGCCGGTTTCTCCTTCGACCACGGTCTCGGTGAAAGGCGGGGCGTTTACTGCCAGTACTGGCGTGCCGCAAGCCTGGGCCTCGATCACGTTGAGGCCGAGCGCTTCCTTTTCCGGCAGTCCGGTGAGCAGAAAATCCAGTTGCGGATAAATCGCGTTCATGTTGTTCTGGTGTCCCCACCAGCGCACTTGGTCGGCGATAGGGTTGATGCTTTTGCGCAAGTCGCGTACCGAAGCGTAGCCGCCGCTGCCGAAGATTTCCAGATTGACGTCAGGGAACTGCCGAATGATGGGGGCGAGGATGCCGAACATCAGCGGAAATTGCTTGATTGGCGTTAAGCGCGAGACGATACCCAGCGTCAGGCCTTTTCTTTTCCTGAAGTACTCCGCGGGCTTGAGCGCGAACCAGGTGGGATATAGATGACTCAAGAGGCGGTCGCGCACCTTGCGGAGGTCCCAATCGTAAACCGATGCGGCGCGGATCGCCGTTGCTTGTCTCGTCGCCGGGCGTGTCAGATCGGCCATGCCGTAGAGGGGCTCTTCGTAATAACTGTCGATGCCCGCCGCGCGCAGGCTGTCGATGACATGGCCGGAAACGGCGAAAATAAGGTGGTAGGGCCTGAACGGCTCCGGATTCCGGTTGTACAGCGGCATGTGGGCGAAACTGGCGAGGATGTGCTTGCGGGCGAGCGTGTCGGCCAGTTTGCCGATTGCGGGGGAATGGGTGATGAATAGGGAGCGTTCAGCCGGTAGGTGGCCATGGATTTCCTCATAGCTACCGACCGGGACGAGTGTGACGCCGGGCATGTCCAGTTTTTGCCAGAAACTGGCGTTCTTGTGGACGAAAAGCGTAACTTGCCAGCCAAGCTGCTGCAGCGCGTTGCTGAAGAAACGGGTATAGATTTCCCCTCCGCCGAAGCCTTGCTGCAGGTTGATTTGGTAGCAGACCTTGTTCATCTACTCGCGTATTCCCAGTTCTTCGATGGCCCGACGTACCTCAGCCACCTGAATGCCGTCCATGCACGCTCCGACAGCGACACATTCACGCTGGCCGCGACCGCATCGCCTCACCCAGCCGATGGTTCGTCTGAAAAACACGCGTTGATCCCGGCAAGGGAAATTATCAACCGTGACGGCACGGTATGGACTATTTCTCCAGAACTCGCCTGCGCCGCAGAGGACCGGCGAACCCGGCCCAAACAGCGTCACCGTTGGGATGCCGACGATGCGGCCGAGGTGGGCCGCGCCCGTGTCAGGACAGACCAGCAGTTTGGCGTGGGCCAGCAAGTGCCACAGTTGGGCCAGGTCAAGCTGGCCGGCAAGCGAAAGATGGTTTTTGTCGGGATCGATTTTGTCGACAACGCGTTGTTCGCCTGGGCCGCCGCTCCAGACAATCTGGAGTCCACATTTTGTCAGGAACCCGGCCAGAGTGCGCCACTTTTCCGGACTCCACAGCTTGAGCACAGTGCTTGCCCCTACGTGCAGGACGCAATATGGCTGCGTTGGCAAAGTGAAAGGGCGGCAGTCCGGCGCTGGCCAATCTTCAGGCTTGTAAGGTGCCGGTGGCGAGCCGTCTATCAGCCCGGACGCCATGTCTCCCCATGTGGCGGGCGTATCTGGATAGGGCGTAAGCTGATCCATCAGCCAGTTTTTGCTGGCGGGGCGGTCGCCCGCGAAGCCCGCTACCCAGCGTGCGCCAAGGGCGCGGGCAAGCCAGCTGTAGCGGTTGTCTCCCGGGACGATGGCAAGATCGAATCCGCGTAGCTGAAACAATGCGCGGAGACTCCTATGGTCGCGCGGGTCGTAGGCAACCGCTTTCACGCCATAGGGCTGTTTCTGGTAGAGGGGCGCGGTAACGGGCGAAGCCGTCAACAGGATTTCCGCCGCGGGGTAGCATGCGCGCAACTTGGCCAGCAATGGGGTCAGCAGCAGGGTGTCGCCCAGCATTTGGGGATGATGGGTGACCAGGACGCGACGCACGTCCCTGGGCCGATGGCGTCGCCCCAATGTAAGCAACGAGTGCCATAGGGCTGCGACAACAATATGGAGGCGTACTGGGAAGCGGCTGGACATCGTTTAATGCTTGACGACCTGCAGTTCAAATCGAAGTGTGCTGGCACGGAAAATGAAGCAGTATTTTTTTTCGAAGGCTTCCGGGCTTAGCGAAAAGATCATGCGCCCAACGAGTCCCAGCAGGCCGCCGCCGAAAGACAGGTTGCGCTGCACGACTCTTAGGCCGCTACCGACGTAGTGGCGCACCGACATTTTCTCGAAGTGGTCGAACGAGAAGTACGAAAGGTGATGCAGATGGGTCGGGTCTTTCCAGGAAGACAGGGACGTGAAGTGGGGGGTGATAATGGTGATTTTTGCGCTGTTTCGTGCCGTGCGCACGATTTCCGCCATCAGGGCGGGAATGTCAGGAACGTGCTCGATCAGGTTGTCGAGATAGAACTCGTCAACCGAGTTGTCGTGGAACGGCAGCGATCGGGTGACATCGCATAAAACGCCCGCAGCCTGGCAAGGGAAGCGATCGACACCGATGTATCCTTCAAGGCGCTTGTTGCCGCAGCCAAGGTTGATTCTGAGTTGATTTTCCGTTGTTGCGGTCATTTTTTCAGAGCCCCCTGAAATACGGCTTCCATTTTGTCCAGCATAGCCTCCATCCCGAACTTTTCGCGGGCAGTAATCAGAGCCGCCTGCGCGAGTTTTTGGCCGAGCGGCTGATCCGCTAGCAGCCGCTCCAGGGCAAGCCGCAGCGGCTCCGCTTGGCGCGGTTCGACGATCAGGGCAGTGTGCTCGTGCTGTAATGCATCGAGGATGCTGCCCACCGGAGTAGTTACAATCGGCAGGGCGCACAGCATAGCCTGCAGCAGGGCCTGGGGCACGCCTTCGTTAGCGTAGGAAGGCAGGACAAAAATGTCCATGGCTTGCAGCCAGGGCAGCACATCACGCTGGTTGCCGGGCATGATGACACGCTCTTGCAGACCTAGCTCGACCACTTTCTTCTGGAGGGCGTCCCGCTGCGGGCCGCCGCCCACTATCAGCAGGCGGGCCGCGGGGTCTCCCAGTGACGCGAAGGCATCCAGCAAATAGGCGTGGCCCTTCCAGCTGCGTAGCGTGGCGACGATGCCGATGATAGCGCCCTCTTCCGGCAGCCCAAGTTGTCGGCGGGCGAGCAATTTATCGCCGGGCATGAAGCGGCTTGTGTCGATCCCAGTGGGTACGGAGGTGATGTTTTCCGGCCTGTAGCCGTTCTTGGCGATCAGTTGTTGCCGCAGCTTTTCGCCAGTAGTGACGATGTGGCGGGTCGCGCCTTGATAAAGCCAGCGCGTTGCCCGATTGTTCGGGATTGGCGCCGAAATGTGGCGGGTACGCACGATCGGTGCCTGCGCTCTTGGCAGCAAGGAGGCCAGCGCTGCCAGCCAGGTATCCGTCGAGCTGTGGGTATTGAGAATATCGGCGGGATTATTCCGCAGCCAGCGATGCAGAGCCAGGATGCCACGCAGGTTCTTCCTGCCGATCGGCAGGGCCGTTGCGGGAATGCCGCGGAGCCTGGCTTCTTCGTATATTCTGGCCTCAGCCGGGCACAGCAGCGTAACCTGATGGCCGCGCCGCATCATGCCGGCCGCTTCGGTGAGAATGCGGATTTCCTGGCCGCCCCAGCCTAGGGAGGCCTCGGTATGGACGATATGCAGGTTGGAAACGCCCATGTTTAGTCGCCGGCCGGGTGTTGTGGACGGTCCTGAGCGAACTGGATGTGGTAAAGATGGGCATAAATGCCCTTTCTTTCCAGCAGTTCCCGATGGCTGCCGATTTCGGTGATGCGCCCCTTTTGCAGGACCACGATGCGGTCGGCCTTTTCAATCGTCGAAAGCCGGTGTGCGATGACGATGGTGGTACGCCCCTGCATCAAAGTTTCCAGTGCGGCCTGGACGTGGCGTTCGGATTCGGTATCGAGGGCCGAGGTGGCTTCGTCCAGGATCAGGATAGGGGCATTTTTCAAAATGGCGCGGGCAATGGCCAGACGCTGGCGCTGGCCGCCCGACAGGCGCATGCCGTTTTCACCGATCAGGGTCTGCAGGCCTTCCGGCATGCGGAGAATGAATTCCATCGCATGGGCGGCTTCGGCGGCGGCCACGATTTCCGCCTCGCTGGCACCGCGCATGGCGCCATAGGCGATGTTGGCGGCGACCGTGTCGTTGAACAGGGTTACGTCCTGGCTGACCATGGCAATATTGGCGCGCAGGTCGGAGAGCCTGATGTGTTCGACATTATGGCCATCGATCAGGAGATGGCCCGAAGTGGGATGGTAGAAGCGCGGGATGAGGTTGACGAGCGAGGTCTTGCCGCTGCCGGATGGCCCCACCAGGGCAATGGTTTCGCCCGGTTCGATTGCAAGGGAAATGCCATTCAGCGCCGGCGCTTCTTCCGGTCGATAGGCGAGGCCCAAGTCGCGGAATTCGATCCGGCCGCTGGCGCGGGGGAGCGGTTCGGTGCCGCTGTCCGGCTCGGATTCCTGGTCGATCAGATCGAACACGCTTTCGGCCGCCGCCAGCCCTCGTTGTATGCTTTCGTTGACGCCGGTCAGACGTTTCAGCGGCGCCAGCAGCATCAGCATGGCGGTGATGAAGGAAACGAACCCGCCCACCGTGGTCTGATCGGCGGAGGACTGGTCGATGGCGATATACACGATGATGGCCAATGCCACGGCGGCGAAAAATTGTACGAGAGGCACCGAGGCCGCCGCCGCGATGGTCTGCTTCATGCTGAAGCGGCGCACCAGGTTGTTGGCATCGAAGAAGCGCTTTGCTTCATATTCCTGGCCGCCGAAGACCTTGACTACCTTGTTGCAGCCAATGGTTTCCTCCAGCACTTGGGTGATGTTGCCCATGGAGCGCTGGGCTTCCCGGCTCATTGTCCGCAGGCGGCCGCTGAATGCCTTGACGATGAGGGCGACGATGGGCGCGATGACCAGGCTGACCAGGGTCAGTTTCCAGTTGAGATACAGCATCCATCCCAAAAGCCCGACGATGGTCAGGGAGTCGCGTACCAGCACGGTAATGGCGCTGGTCGCCGCAGCGGTTACTTGCCCCACGTCGTACACCACTTTTGAGATGAGAGCGCCGGTGCTGCTGTTGTCGTAGTAGGGGATGGGCAGGGCGATGATTTTGCGGAACATCTGGTCGCGCAGATCCATCACCACTTTATTGCCGACCCAGGCGATGGCATAGGATCCCGCATAGGTGAGCAAGCCGCGCAACAGGAACAAGCCGATCAGTGCTGCCGGCACCAGCCAGGTCATTTCAATGTTCCGGTTGACGAATCCGTTGTCGAGCAGGGGCTTCATCAGTGCCGGGAAAAGGGGCTCGGTTGCTGCCAGCGCCACCATGCTTACAACGGACAGGGCGAAAGTGCGCCAGTAGGGCAGGACGTTTTGGAGTAAGCGCAGGTAAAGCTCCCTGCTGTTCATTTCTGGACGGGGCATAACCGGAGAATTATACACACTTTTCTGCCCCAATCCGAGCGTCAGCCTTGTCCAATGAGGAATGAGCCTGAACGAGGCCTGTATTTCCAACCAGGAATGAGCCTGAAGCGGCAAGATTAGG
>PFJY01000041.1 GCA_002784065.1 Hydrogenophilales bacterium CG_4_10_14_3_um_filter_58_23
AGCCCCGGCAAGTCCGCAACGAGGGCGTCGCGGCTCCGGGTCAGCCGGTTGAACAAAGTGGATTTGCCGACGTTGGGACGACCGACCAGGACGAGTGTGGGTTTCATAATTCAGGTGTAATGGGTTATGAGGTGGGTAGGGTGGGCACGTCTTTGTGCCCACGCGGATAAATTCCGCTAACCGCGTGGGCACAAAATCGTGCCCACCCTACTTCACTATTGAACTGTTAGCGCGTACAGCCCGCCATTGCGGGTCTGCACCAGGAAACCTCGGCTCAGCGCCACGGGAGGCGCGCCGATCTGGCTGCCATCGGTGGCAATGCGTGCGGCGAAGCTGCCATCCTCACGCGCCAGCAGATGGACATAACCCTGCACATCGGCCACCGCGATATAGCGTCCAAGAGCCAGCGGCGCAGTGGTTTGGCGGGCAAGCAGCTTGTCCTGCTTCCACAGGCTTGCACCGCTGTACTTGTCGAGGGCATGGATAGCGCCACGGGTGTCGCTGACGTAAACGCTGCGATCATCCATCGCCAGACCGGCGGAGCTGGAAACATCGCGCGCCCACAGCAGGTTGCCGCTGACAATATTGAAGCAGGCCGTGCGCCCCTGATAGGCGGTAGCGCAGATCATGCGGTCATCCACTACCGGCAGGCTGCTGACATCGGTTACGCGCTCCAGCTCGGTGGCTCCACGCGGCAGGGCTACGGTCGCTTCCCAGCCCAGGGTGCCGGTCGCCAGGTCAAGCGCCACCAACTTGCCACCGGCAAAACCGGCGAATACCGCACCGTGCGTCACCACCACGCCGGCATAGCTGCGCAGGGCGAGTGTCGGCATGGCGCGCTGGTATACCCACTTGCGCTTGCCATCCCTGGCGTCCAGCCCGAAAATGCGGCCGTCGCCGGTGCGCACCACCACGATCTCGTTGGCCACCTGCGGCGGGCTCAATATCTCGCTCGAAAGACGTGCCTGCCAGAGCGGCTGGCCCTTGGCGTCGAAGGCCAGCACCTCGCCCTTGGCCGTTCCCACCGCCACCAGACCGCTGTCCGCGCCGATGCCGCCAGAAATCTTGCGCCCGGAATCAATACTCCACTGCGTCGCGCCACTCTCCGCATTGAAACGGGCAATCTTCCCATCCAGGCCCACCGCGTAAATGCTGTCGCTCACCACAGCGGGAAACAGCACCGTATCCCCGGCCCCGCCGACGTGCGCCTGCCAGCTCGACTTGAGTTCCGCAGCAGGCTTGAATTCGACCAGCGCCGCCGGCTTCTCGCCGGGTTCCTTGCCGCCCCAAAGACCAAAACCGGTGGAAACCTTCTCCCCCATGCCGCTGCAACCCGCGAGCTGGAAAAGGGTGGCCAGAACCAAGATGTAGGAGCGGGCTTGCCCGCGACGGATGCCGCTGATCGCGGGCAAGCCCGCTCCTACTAAAGCCATGGTTTCACCACGTTTCATCCCCGCTCTCCCAAGCCATCCAGCTTCATTTGCACGACTTGGCGATAAGCGCTTTTTTCATCTGTTTTTTCCAGTGCGGCCTTGTAGGCAACGCGGGCATCCGCCAGCTTGCCCTGAGCCGAGAGCAGGTCTCCTTTAAGATCGAAAAACAGGCCGTCAAACGCCTTTTCATGTGACGCTTCCAGCGTTTTCATGGCTTCATCATAGCCTTTCTCATCCAGCAGAATACCGGCCAGGCGCAACCGGGCAATGTCGCGCGCGCCATCTTCCTTGGCATGTTCGATCACCCATTGCAGCTGTGCCTTGGCGCTCTTGGCGTCGCCCGATTCGTAGTTAGCTCCGGCCGCAAGCAGCGCGGCTCTCGATGCTTGCGGCGTACCCGGGTACTTTTCGATAAGCTGGCCGGCAGCCTCACGAATGCGCTTGGTATCCTTGTTCTGCACTCCGTTTTGCACTACTTCGTAAGCCAGCGCCGCCTGGCGCTGCTGGTTATTCTGATAGACACGCCAACCCTGCACGCCGGCCACCGCCGCGACGAACACCGCGACCGCCAGCATCACGGTCGTCCCGTTCCTTTTCCACCAGTCTTTCAGCTCGTCTACTTTTTCCTGTTCTTCAAGATCAAAAGCCATGTTTTTCCCCATTTAAATAAAGTTAGCGACGTCCAACGCCGATTAGACCCGCCGCTGAATCAACCGTCATCCGCATCTGCTCTCCCAGCTCGCGCAGCGGCTTGAGACTGACTTCTCCTGCCCCAGCCTCGTCGTCACCGACGATCAGCGCATAGCGCGCAGCGCTGGCATCCGCCTTCTTCATCTGCGACTTGAAGCTGCCGCCGCCGCAATGCAGGAGCACGTGCAGGCCCTGATCGCGCAACCGCTCTGCCACTGTCATCGCAAACTTGTTCGCCGCCTCGCCCTGGTGCACCAGATAAACATCGGGGGCGACCCGAGGTGCCTGAAATGCGTTTTCCTCGAGCAGTGCCAGCAGCCTCTCCACGCCCATGGCAAAACCGCAAGCCGGTGCTGGCTTGCCGCCAATCTGCTCGATCAGGCCGTCGTAACGGCCACCCGCGCACACCGTACCCTGTGCACCGAGTTGGGTGGTTACCCATTCGAATACAGTAAAGTTGTAATAATCCAGCCCACGCACCAGACGAGGGTTGATCTGGTATTCGATACCGGCATCGCGCAGCATCACCTGTAAATCCTCGAAATGCTTGAGCGACGCTTCGTCAAGATCATCCAGCAGCTTCGGCGCCGCCTCGATGATCTCCTGCAACGCCGGATTCTTGCTGTCGAGTACCCGTAGCGGGTTGGTGTGCAGGCGCCGACGTGTCTCCTCGTCAAGGGCGTCGACATGCTGCTCCAGGTAGCGCACCAGGCGCTCACGGTGGCGCACACGGTCTGCGCTACTGCCCAGCGTGTTAATCTGCAGGGAAATATCCGGCAAACCAAGTCGCTTCCACAGCCGCGCCGTCATGGTAATGTGTTCGGCATCCATGTCCGGCCCGGCAAAGCCGAGCGACTCCACCCCGACCTGGTGAAACTGGCGGTAGCGTCCCTTCTGTGGGCGCTCGTGACGGAACATCGGCCCGGTGTAATAGAGGCGCTGCGGCGCATTGTACAGCAGGTTGTGCTGAATCGCTGCGCGCACGCAGGAAGCCGTACCTTCCGGTCGCAACGTCAGGCTATCGCCGTTGAGCGCATCGACGAAAGTGTACATTTCCTTCTCGACGATGTCCGTGACTTCGCCGATGGCGCGCTTGAACAGCGCGGTCTGCTCGACAATCGGCATACGGATGCTGCGGTAGCCATAGCTGCGCAGCCAGTCCTCCACGGTGTCCTCGAAAAATGTCCAGAGGTCGGCATGTTCCGGCAGGATGTCGTTCATCCCGCGTATGGCTTGAATTTGGCTCATGATTTTTCTTCTGCTAACCGTTCTTTTTCATCGCCGCGATGCGAGCACGAACCTGCAGCTCCAACTGATCCACGATCTCGTTTTCCGTCACTTTGTAGGCCGGCTTGCCCTCGATGTAGAGCAGGTTGGGAGAGCCGCCGGCGATGCCGAAATCCGCCTCGCGCGCTTCGCCCGGCCCGTTCACCACACAGCCCATCACCGCGACATCCATGGGTTCGAGCACGTCCTCCAGACGCGCTTCCAGGGCGTTGACAATCTTGATCACGTCGAACTCCTGGCGCGAGCAGCTCGGGCATGCGATGAGGTTGACCCCCTTGCTGCGGATGTGCAGGCTCTTCAGGATATCGAAGCCGACCTTGACCTCTTCCACCGGATCGGCGGCCAATGAAACCCTGATAGTATCGCCGATACCGGCGGCCAGCAACATGCCGAGACCGATCGCCGATTTCACGCTGCCGGAACGCAGCCCCCCCGCTTCGGTAATGCCGAGGTGCAGCGGTTGCTCGATCTGGGCGGCGAGCAGCTTGTATGCCTCGACCGTAATAAATACGTCGGAGGCCTTGAGGCTGACCTTGAAATCCGGGAAATTCAGGCGGTCGAGAATCTCGATGTGGCGCAGCGCTGATTCCACCATGGCCTCGGGTGTAGGCTCGCCGTATTTCTTTTGCAGGTCTTTTTCCAGCGAACCGGCGTTGACGCCGATGCGAATCGGAATACCATGATCTTTCGCCGCCTGCACCACTGCCTGCACGCGATCCTCGCGCCCGATGTTGCCGGGGTTGATGCGCAGGCAGTCGGCGCCGAGTTCGGCGACGCGCAGGGCGATCTTGTAATCGAAATGGATGTCGGTGATGAGCGGCACCGGCGAACGCTTTTTGATCTCGCCGAAGGCCTCCGCCGCCTCCATGCTGGGAACGGAAACCCGCACGATGTCGGCACCGGCCCGGGCTGCACGACCGATCTGGGCAAGCGTCGCCTCGATGTCGCAAGTCTCGGTGTTGGTCATAGTCTGCACGCTGATCGGCGCATCGCCGCCGACGGCGACCGAGCCGACCCTGATCTGCCGACTCTTGCGGCGGGGTATTTCAGGTTTGAACATAGGGCCTGTTACTCGATAGTCAGTCGCGCCACATCCACCCTGGTATGGGGCGCAAGGTCAACCGGCTTGTCGTTGTAAGTTAATCTGACGTGGGAGGCATTGCCTATCACCAGGGATAACGGCGGGTTGCCGCGCACCGACTGCTGGCTGCCCTTCGGGTTCAACTGATTAAAAATCACCTTACCGCTTCCATCCTTCACCTCGACCCAGGCATCGCTGTCGAACGCAAACTGCAAGCGCTGGCCACCGACATCCGCCAAGGGAGGCGCCGAGGGGACTGGAGCCTCTACAGTAGCCGGCGCAACCGGGGCAGCAGCGGGAGTCGGCCCGGCAGCCTGATCCGTGACGGGCGCAGTCTGAACCGGGGACTCGGCTTGCGGCAACGACAGAACCATCGTGGTTTCTCCAGCGGACTTCACTGCTGCATTCTGATGCGTGGGTTGTCTCTGGAAAAATTCAACCACTCCCCAGGACAGGGCCAACACCGCCACACCGATGATCGCGGCCTGTTTCGCCCACGGCTTGCCGGAGTGATCGCCAAACGGCATCAGCCTGCGCTTGCCGCCAAATTCAATCTTGCCCATTGGCACGGCAATCGGCTGGATTTGAGATGGCTCAGGCTGGCAAAGCGCCAGCAACGGTTCGGGATCGAGCTGCAACAGCCTGGCATAATTACGCAGAAAGCCACGCATAAATGTCTTGCCCGGCAAGCTGGTAGGGTCATCCGCCTCCAGCGCCTCAATCTGGCGCGAAGAAAGCCTGAGTTGATGCGCGACTTCAGCCACGCTCAAGCCAAGCCGCTCACGAGCTTCGGCAAGCACCTTGCCTGCACTCGGCCTGGCCTCTGTCTGCTGCTCGGCAGCCTTAACCTCAAGTTCTTCAGTCACTCAAATACCTCTGTCACTCATATTTCCCATTGCGCAACGCCTGGGCTTCGGGCGAATCGGGAAAGGTTTTCCTCAGTTGCAGGCCATAACTGGCTTCGTCGCTGCGATTGCCCAGCCTGCGTTCAATGCGCATCCCCAGCCACAAGCTTTCCGGGGTCGGCGCAGCAATCTGGGTAAACTGATTGATAAATTTCTTGGACTCACCATAGTTTCCACGCTTGAAGTTAATATCGGCCAAGTGGAATAGTGCCTGAGGTTGACGAGGTTGAAGCCCAATCGCCTTCAGCAGAAACGACTCAGCTTCAACATCGTCATTTTTCTTGCGCGCACAAACCCCGGCGTTGAGATAAGACTTCTCGGGTGTGGCGTACAGAGGATTCTTCAGCGCCGCCATGAAATACCGTATTGCATCGTCGATTTTGCCATGCTGACAAAGAAACCAGCCATAATTGTTGTTGGTGTCGGAATCGGCGCCGCTCAGGCTGAGCGAGCGGCGGAAATTTTCTTCCGCCTTGTCATCCTCCCGCAACGTCATGTAAACCAGGCCCAACATGTTATACGCAGGCGCAAAACCGGAATCCGCCCGGATCGCCACATTCAGCTCCTCCAACGCCACGCCTAGCTGACCAGAGCTAAAATAGGCCGCGCCCAGATCGGTGTGAGCCTGTGCGCGCTGGCGCGCTTCGGCCTGATCTTCCGCAGAGGCATAGCCCCCCGCCATCAAGCCAGCTCCTAGCGCAATCAGAAATAACAGTTGTTTCAGGTTTTGCCTCATGCAGCCACCTCAATTTTCATCGTGCGCCGGGTTTTATCCTGCACTTTGCCGGCCAGCTGGCCACAGGCGGCGTCGATGTCGTCGCCGCGAGTCTTGCGTGTCGTCACCACACGTCCGGCGTCGATCAAAATCGATCCAAAACGGCGAATGACCTCAGCGGGCGAACGCCTGTATTCAGAATCCGGGAAGGGATTGAACGGGATCAGGTTGAACTTGCACGGCACGTCGCGCGTCAGGGCGACCAGCTCGCGCGCATGGGCGGGGCTATCGTTGACGCCGTCCAGCATGACGTATTCGAAAGTAATGTAATCCCTCGGCGCATCGACGACATAACGGCGGCAGGCCGCCATCAGCTCGCTCAGCGGGTATTTTTTGTTGATCGGCACCAGCACATCGCGCAGCGCGTCGTTCGGCGCATGCAGCGAAACCGCCAGCGAAACCGGGCAAGCTTCGCGCAGACGGTCCATAGCCGGGACGATGCCGGAAGTGCTGACCGTCACGCGGCGGCGCGACAAGCCATAGGCATTGTCGTCCAGCATCAGGTGCAACGCGGTCACGGTATTGTCGAAATTGAGCAGGGGCTCGCCCATGCCCATCAGCACCACGTTGCCGATCACCCGTTCATTGCGCGGCGTACAGCCCAGCGCCTTGTTCGCCCACCACAACTGGCCGATGATCTCGGACACGCTGAGGTTGCGGTTAAAACCCTGCCGTCCGGTAGAGCAAAAACTGCACTCCAGGGCGCAACCCACCTGCGAGGAAACGCACAGCGTGCCGCGATCGCCATCGGGAATGAATACGGTTTCAACGCCCTGCCCTGCCCCCACGTCGAGCAGCCACTTGCGTGTGCCATCGTCGGAAATCTGCTCCTGGATCAGGCGCGGCGGCTCAATGACCGCCAGCCCGCCCAACTTCTCCCGTAGCGCCTTGGACAAATCGCTCATCCGGGAGAAATCGCTTTCCCCGAACTGATGCATCCAGCGCAGCAACTGCTTGGCGCGGAACGGCTTTTCGCCGCTTTCTGCGAAGTAAGCAGCAAGCTTTTCTTGGTCGAAGTCGAGCAGGTTAACGGTCATTAACGGGTATAGACTTCCATCGACGGGAAGAAATAGGCAATTTCAATCCCGGCGTTTTCCAGGCTGTCGGAGCCATGCACTGCGTTGGCATCGATGCTCTCGGCGAAATCGGCGCGGATAGTGCCCTTGTCGGCCTTCTTCGGGTCGGTGGCGCCCATCAGTTCGCGGTTCTTGGCAACCGCATTCTCGCCTTCCAGCGCCTGCACCATCACTGGGCCGGACATCATGAATTCAACCAGATCCTTGAAGAAAGGACGCTCGCGATGAACCGCGTAGAAGCCTTCGGCTTCAGACCGGCTAAGATGAATCATGCGCGAGGCGACGATTTTCAGGCCATTGGTTTCGAAGCGGGAATAAATTTTGCCGATCACATTTTTTGCCACTGCATCGGGTTTGATGATTGAGAGGGTGCGTTCAACAGCCATTCGTTTTCTCCAGAATTGCTTAATTTAAAACCTGTAAAAATACCACATTTATCACTTAAAATAAACGTCTAGCCTTGTCCAATGAGGAATGAGCCTGAACGAGGCCTGTATTTC
>PFJY01000185.1 GCA_002784065.1 Hydrogenophilales bacterium CG_4_10_14_3_um_filter_58_23
GATCCGGCTCATGGCTCCCTGTCTCCTCGCGCCGTTTTGTTTGCCGCGCTGGGTATGAGTGGGGTTCAACAATTAACAGTGACATAGCCAATCACATTGACCGTGGTCATTACTGACAAGGAAATCATCCTGCTGGATGTCGGTAGCCATGATGAGGTTTACCGGTAAGATAAAAACCCATGACTTTTGATTTCTTTAATCGGCGACGCTTCTGGTTGCTGCTCACCCTGCTGATGGCTGCGGTCTGGTTCGGTAACCTCGAATATCGCAAACTGGTCAGGCCGGACGAGGGCCGCTACGCGGAAATCGCCCGTGAAATGGCCGTCAGCGGCGACTGGGTTACGCCGCGTCTGAACGGCATCAAGTATTTCGAGAAACCCGCGCTGCAATACTGGATCACGGCAGGCTCCTACCGCCTGTTTGGCGAACACCACTGGACGGCGCGGCTGTGGAGCGCGCTGACCGGGTTTCTCGGCCTCTTCTTCACCGCTTTCGCCGCCCGCCGCCTGTTCGGTCGCGAGGTCGGCCTGTTAAGCGCTGCGGTGCTCGGCAGCAGCTTGCTCTACACCCTGATCGCTCACATGAATTCCCTGGACATGGGGATGACGTTTTTCATGGGGGGGGCCCTGATGAGTTTCCTGCTGGCGCAGCAGGATGGAGCCAGCGCACGCTCCAACCGCCTGTGGATGCACGTTGCCTGGGCGGCCCTGGCGTTATCCGTCCTGAGCAAGGGGTTGATGGGCATCGTCCTGCCGGGTGCGGTGCTGGTGCTTTACACCTTGATCGAGCGTGATTTCGGCATGTGGAAAAGGCTGCATCTGTTCAGCGGAATAGCGCTTTTTATGGCAATTGCTGCGCCCTGGTTCATCGCGGTATCGATCGCCAACCCCGAATTTTTCCATTTCTTCTTCATCCACGAGCATTTCGAACGCTTCCTGACCAAAACCCATGGCCGCTACGAACCCTGGTGGTGGTTTATCCCGGTGCTGGTCGCTGGCATATTGCCTTGGCTCATCACCTTGGTCGATTCGCTGGCGTGCGCCTGGAAGGTAGAACCTCAAGTTAGTAGGGTGGGCACGTTTTTTGTGCCCACGCGGACATCCGGGGTTGTTTCCGCGTGGGCACAAAAACGTGCCCACCCTACCACCACCCCCTCCCCAATCGGCCCCCTGCAAGAGGGAGGAAATAAATCCGGATTCAAGCCGAAACGCTTTCTGCTGATCTGGGCCGTATTCATATTCTTTTTCTTTTCCTTCTCCGGCTCCAAACTCGCCTCCTACATTCTGCCGATCTTCCCTGCGCTGGCGCTGCTGATCGGCGAACGCCTCAGCCGCATCGATGGACGCCGCTTGTTCTGGCAAATATTGCCGGTGGCATTCCTGGCTGCGGCTGGCCTGTTATTGGCCCCCAACACGGTGCGCTTTGCCGGCAACGAACTGGCGCGGGGGCAATACGCCGTATTCGGCCACTGGCTGCTGGCGGCATCCGCCATCTGGCTGGTCGGCACGGTGGCCGCACTGCTACTGAGTTACCGCGATAAAACACGCGCCGCGATCATTGTCCTCGCGTGTAGCAGCCTGATCGCCGCCCAAGTGCTTCTGACCGGGCACGACAGCCTGTCGGCGACGCGCTCGGACTATGCCATTGCCCAACAAATCAAGCCTTATCTGCGGCCCGGCGCGCCTTTCTACAGCCTGGAAGGCTATGACCAGACGCTGACCTTCTATCTCAAGCGCACCGTAACCCTGGTCGCCTATCAGGACGAAATGGCCTTCGGCATCGCCCAGGAACCGGGAAAATGGCTGCCAACCATCGAGTCATTCAAACTGGAATGGGCGCGGCAACCCTACGCCCTGGCGATCATGCCGAACGCTACTTATCAACAATTCTCCCAGCAAAGACTGCCGATGCGGGTGATCGCCCACGGCATCGACAAAACTGCGGTAACCACACCATGAACGCACTTAGTTTTTCCCTGATTCTATTCGGCGTGCTGCTCAATGCCGCCGCCCAACTCCTGCTCAAGGCAGGCACCAACGCCGTCGGCCATTTCACTTTCAGCCGCGACAACATCCTGCCTGTCGGTTGGCAACTCGCCACCGAGCCACACATCATGGGCGGACTCTCGTTTTATGTCATCAGCGTGGTGGTGTGGATCATGGCGCTCTCAAGGGTCGAGGTCAGCATCGCCTATCCGATGTTGTCCATCGGCTACGTGGTGAACGCGCTCGCCGCCCTGTGGCTGTTCGGCGAGGCCGTTTCAGTCACCCGCATGGCCGGCATCGGCATTATCATTGTCGGCGTTTATATCGTTGCGCGTAGCTAACAACCCAGGACTCAACACTTTGAACTATTTACCCTTTACCAAACCGACTCTCGACGAAGCCACCATCCAGGGCGTGGTCGAGGTGCTCCGCTCCGGCTGGCTGGCCACCGGCCCCAACGTGCAGGCGCTGGAAAAAGCGCTGTCCGGCTACCTGGGCGGGCGCATCGTGCGCACCCTCACCTCCGCCACCGGCGGGCTGGAAGTGGCGTTACAGGTGTGCGGAATCGGGCCGGGCGACGAGGTCATCACGCCGGCAATGAGCTTCGCCGCCACGCCGAACGTCATCCTGCGGGTCGGCGCCAAGCCGGTGTTCGTGGACGTTGGCACCAACAGCCGCAATATCGATCTCAACCAGGTTGAAGCCGCGATCACGCCGAGGACGAAAGCCATCATGCCGGTGCATTTCGCCGGCCTGCCGGTGGACATGGACGCGCTTTACGACCTCGCCCAGCGCCACAAGCTGCGCGTGATCGAGGACGCCGCCCACGCCATAGGCTCCGCCTGGCAAGGCAAGAAAATCGGCAGCTTCGGCGACATCGTTTCGTTCAGCTTCCACCCCAACAAGAACATGACCACCATCGAGGGCGGCGCGCTGTCCTTTGCCGAGGCCGACGAGGTGAAAAAATTCGACCTGCTGCGCTTCCAGGGCATTTCGCGCGATGCCGAGGGCAACATGGATGTCTCCGTCGCTGGCGGCAAATACAACCTGTCCGACGTGGCGGCGCGTGTCGGCGTCGGCCAGCTGCCGCAACTGGACGGCTTCAACGCCAAACGACGCGAATTAGTGGCGCATTATTTCAAATGCTTCGCCACCGATCCGGCATGCCTGCTGCCCGCGCGAGGCGACGAAGGCCATAGCTGGCACATGTTCGCGCCGCTGCTGCCGCTCGATCACCTCAACATCAGCCGCAAGCAGTTCATCGAAGCCATGCACCAGCGCGGGCTGGGCGTCGGCATTCATTACCCGGCGCTGCACCTGTTCAGCCTGTACCGCAGCCAGGGTTATAAGGAAGGCGACTTCCCCAACGCCGAACGCATCGGTCGAGAAACCGTCACGCTGCCGCTGTTCCCGGCAATGGAACTCGCCGACGTGGAACGGGTATGTTCGGCGGTCAAGGAAATCATCGAGACCACCAAAAAATGAACCCCATCGAACTCTCCGTCATCGTCCCGGTATACAACGAGGAACAAGGCCTGCAGGCCCTGTTCGACCGGCTCTATCCCGCGCTCGACAAGCTCGGCGTTTCGTACGAGATCGTCTTCATCAACGACGGCAGCCGCGACCGTTCCGCCGCCATCCTGCGCGAGCAGTTCCAGAAGCGCCCGGACGTCACTCGCGTCGTGCTGTTCAACGGCAACTTCGGCCAGCACATGGCGATCATGGCCGGCTTCGAGCATTGCAAGGGCCAGCGCATCGTCACCCTGGACGCCGACCTGCAAAACCCGCCGGAAGAAATCGGCAAGATGCTCGCCAAAATGGACGAGGGCCACGATTACATCGGCAGCATCCGCAAACAGCGCAACGACAGCTGGTGGCGCCACGTCGCATCGCGCGCCATGAACCACCTGCGCGAGCGCATCACCCACATCAAGATGACCGACCAGGGCTGCATGCTGCGCGCCTACAGCCGCGACATCATAGCCGCCATCAACTCCTGCAAGGAGGTCAACACCTTCATCCCGGCGCTGGCCTACACCTTCGCCCAGCGCCCCGCCGAGGTAGTGGTGGAGCACGAAGAGCGCGCCGAGGGCGAATCGAAATACTCGCTCTATAGCCTGATCCGCCTCAATTTCGACCTAATGACCGGCTTCTCGGTGGTTCCGCTGCAAATATTCTCGCTGGTCGGCATCGCGGTCTCCATCTTGTCGGCGCTGTTCGTCGTTTACCTCTTCATCCGCCGCCTGATCGTCGGCCCGGAGGCCGAAGGCGTATTCACCCTGTTCGCCATCGCTTTCTTCCTGATCGGCATCACCCTGTTCGGCATCGGCCTGCTGGGGGAATATATCGGACGGGTCTACCAGCAGGTCCGGCATAGACCGAGGTATCTGGTGCAGGCGGTGCTGGAAAAATCATGCAAAGGATGAATTTCTTGAAGCCCTACCAACCTGTAGTTGCATCCATTCTCAATCAATCGCGTCCGGCAACCATCCTTGATGCGCCATCCGGCAGCGGATGGCTAAAAGGGCTCCTCGGTTTTGACGCGCAAATTGACGGCCTGGATTTGTTCGCCCCCCCACCCGACGCATACCGAACATTTCGAAGCATCGATCTGGATTTAGGTCTTCCTGATGATTTGGGGTTATACGAAGCCATTGTGTGTTGCGAGGGAATTGAACACTTTGGAAATCCAGACCTCTTTTTCAGGACCGCTCGCCGTCACCTGGTGCACGGGGGCCGACTCATTGTCACGACGCCCAATGTATGGTTTCCAGAGGCCCGGCTTCAATTCTTTCTCCGGGGATTTTTCCCTAGCTTCCCATGCCTCGTCGGGCGAATCGAACGCGGCACTCACATGCACATCATGCCTTGGTCTTTCCCGCAATTATTTCTCTTTCTCCGCCTCAACGGATTCGAAGACATCACCCTGCATGACACTGAGGAAAAAAAACCGAAGCGAGTATATGAAAGACTTCTTGGCATCCCACAAGCCCTTTACTGCCGACACAAACGCAACAAATCCATCACTGAGGAGGAGCGTGCTTTCTGGTCGTTTGCCGGGTCGGAACAATCAATATATGGTCGCCGTCTCGTTGTCAGCGCGGTCACGCCCAACCCGGCTGGCGACACGGGCGTTGTGCGGTGAAGTCAAGTAGGGTGGAACAAGATCAACATGGTTGACTATATGCACATTCGTACATACAATGAAAATTGAATATGATGCGGAAAAAGCGGCGAGTAACCCTTTCCAACACGAAGGAGTAACCTTCGAGGAAGCCGAAGCGGTGCTCTATGATCCTTTCGCATTGACTCGAGAGGATTCGGACACATTAGGCGAACAGCGTTTTGTTTCCTTGGGCATGGGCGTGAAGGGACGAATCCTGGTCGTGGTTTATACCTATCGAGAGGAAACCATCCGCCTGATTTCTGCATGGAAGGCCAACCAACCGCAAAGGAGCCGATATGAACAGCAATTCCGATGAGGCTTTTGAAAAATTCAAGGAATACGATTTCGCCGATGCGAAACCCGTTTCCGCCGTGCCCATTCTTGCCCGTCTTCAAGCCGAACAAGGTGGCAAAACCCGCATTACCATGCGCGTGGACAACTCCGTCCTGTCCTCTTTCAAGGCGCGGGCGGAAATGGCTGGCGCCAGCTACCAAACCATGATGAACGAGGCTTTACGCCAGTTCATCGAAGGCAAGCAGCTGGCCGATGTGGTGCGTGAAACGATTCGGCAGGAGTTGCATGCTGCTTGATGTTGACATGCGGCGCAATGCGCTTCGCTTATTGGCGCCCTACAAAGATTGCGACTTACACGTGTTAGCATTCTAACGCTGTACGTCAGAATTTATGCAACCGGAAAACGCTGTGTTGAAAAACAAAAAAATCGTGGTCGTGGGCGGCAGCTCCGGTATCGGTTATGCGGTAGCGCAAAAAGCCATGAATGCCGGTGCTCAGGTTGTTATCGCGTCCCGATCCAATAAAAGGCTCAGCACCGCAGCAAGGCAACTCGGTGAGCGCGTCCAGAGAGAAGTGGTTGATGCCTCGAATGAGCAATCCGTCGAAGATTTCTTTCGGCGTGTCGGCCACTTCGACCATTTGGTGGTAACGATCAAACCGCAGTTACCATCTGGACGATTTCTCGAAAACGATGTTGACGCGGCAATCACCGCCTTCGATGCCAAGTTCTGGGGGCAGTATCGACTGGCAAAGCATGGTGCCCAATATATCCGGCAAAATGGCTCTATCACTTTCACATCAGGCATCGCTTCTCGCCGTGGCTATCTCGGCCACTCGGCAGTCAGCGCCATGAATGCAGCAACGGAGGCGCTTGCCAAAGCAATCGCTATTGAGCTTGCACCCATTCGGGTAAACACTGTTTGTCCGGGTTTTGTGGATACCGAGCCACCGACTTCCGGTCGTGCCCAACACGTCAAGACACTGTCGCCGACTTTGCCCCTGAATCGTCTTGGCGCTGCAAGTGAAATTGCCGACGCCTACCTGTACCTGTTTGCTAATTCATATTCCACAGGCACGGTGGTTGTGGTCGATGGGGGAGCTATATGCTGAGAACAACTCTAACATCCATCGCGCGTGCCCACCGATAAAACGCAAACCGATTTGCTGGCACATCAACCAACAACCATGCCCACCTCTCCCCACGCCATTGTCTTCGCCTACCACAACGTAGGCGTCCGCTGCCTGTCCGTTCTGCTTGCCCACGGCGTAAAAATCCCGCTAGTGGTAACGCACACCGACAACCCCAGCGAAAACATCTGGTTCGACAGCGTGGCCGAGCTGGCGGCGCTGCACGACATTCCGGTGATTACGCCGGACGACCCCAATTCCCCCGAAGTGGTGGCGCAAATCCAGGCGCTCAAGCCGGATTTCATTTTTTCATTTTATTACCGCAACATGCTGAAGAAGGCGCTGCTCGACATCCCCGCTCGCGGCGCCTACAACATGCACGGTTCGCTGCTGCCCCAATACCGCGGACGGGTACCGGTAAACTGGGCGATCATCAGGGGCGAGCGCGAAACCGGCTCGACACTGCACGTGATGAACGAGAAGCCGGACAACGGCGCCATCGTTGACCAGCAGGCAGTGCCTATCCTGCCCGACGACACCGCGCTGGAGGTGTTCCACAAGGTCACCTGCGCTGCCGAGGTGGCGCTGAACCGCTGCCTGCCCGCGCTGCTGGCCGGCACGGCCCGGTTCACGCCGCAGGACTTGAGCCAGGGCGGATATTTCGGCGGACGATGCCCGGAAGATGGTAAAATCGACTGGTTGCAAAGCGCGCAGGCCATACATAACCTGGTGCGCGCCGTGGCGCCGCCTTATCCCGGCGCCTACACGCTGCTTGTCGGCAAGCCGGTGCGGGTGCTGAAAACCCTGATCGAGCCGCAGCGCCAAAGACGCGCGACAGCGCCGGTTTTTTATTGCGAGAATGGCCGCTGCTACGCGGAATGCGGCGATGGAAAAGTGCTGCGGATTTTGGCGTTCGAATTCGATGGCAAGATCATGACTGCCGATGAATGGGTTACAGCTTACGGTGGCGAGGCGTTGCCGCTGGACGTTTAAAATTTGTAACACCTCAGGTTGAATTTGTAGGGCCGAATTCATTCGGCCTATTGTGCGAATAAATTCGCACCTACAAGAAACACGCAGCCAATTTATTATTTTTGACTAGGAAAAAAACAATGAAAAAAGTCCTGATCCTGGGCGTAAATGGCTTCATCGGCCATCACCTCTCCAAGCGCATCCTCGAGACGACCGACTGGGAAGTCTACGGCA
>PFJY01000066.1 GCA_002784065.1 Hydrogenophilales bacterium CG_4_10_14_3_um_filter_58_23
ATGAAGTGACCAGCCCGCAGGCCTTCGAGGGGCTGCGCCTGGCTGGGCGCAAGCCTTGGCGCATCGAAGCCAACCTGGCGGTGGCCGACCACAACGTGCCGACCACCGGGCGCGAGCATGGCATCGCCGACCCGATTGCGCGCCTTCAGGTGGAAACCCTGGACGACAACTGCGCCGCTTTCGGTATTACCGAATTCAAGATGGGCGACGTGCGCCAGGGCATCGTGCATGTCATCGGCCCGGAGCAGGGCGCAACCCTGCCGGGGATGACGGTGGTGTGCGGCGATTCGCACACCAGCACGCACGGCGCTTTCGGCGCGCTGGCTCACGGTATCGGCACCAGCGAGGTCGAACATGTGCTTGCTACCCAATGTTTGCTGCAGAAGAAATCCAAAACCCTGCTGGTCAGGGTGGAAGGCGCTCTGGGCAAGGGCGCCACGGCCAAGGACGTCGCCCTGGCGGTGATCGGCAAAATCGGCACTGCGGGCGGCACCGGTTACGCCATCGAGTTCGGCGGGAAGGCCGTGCGCGCGCTTTCCATGGAAGGGCGCATGACCCTGTGCAACATGGCGATCGAGGCGGGCGCGCGCGCCGGCATGGTGGCGGTGGACGAGACTACGATCAATTACATCAAGGGTCGCCCCTTCGCGCCCAAAAGCGAGCTGTGGGACAAGGCGGTGACCTACTGGCGCACGCTGGTGAGCGATGATGGCGCGCATTTCGACGCGGTGGTCGAGCTCGACGCCGCCGCCATCAAACCGCAGGTGACTTGGGGCACGTCGCCAGAAATGGTGGTTACGGTGGACGACAAGGTGCCCGACCCGGCGCGGGAGTCCGATCCGGTCAAGCGTTCCGGCATGGAGCGGGCGCTTGCCTACATGGGCTTGCAGGCGAATACGCCGATCACGCAGATCGCCGTGGACAAGGTGTTCATCGGTTCCTGCACCAATTCCCGGATCGAAGACTTGCGCGGCGCGGCGAAAATCGTCAAGGGCAAGCACAAGGCGGCGAACGTCAAGCAGGTGTTGGTGGTGCCGGGCTCCGGTCTTATCAAGCAGCAGGCCGAGAAGGAAGGGTTGGACAGGATTTTTATCGAGGCGGGTTTTGAATGGCGTGATCCCGGTTGCTCGATGTGCCTGGCGATGAACGATGACCGGCTGGAGCCGGGTGAGCGCTGCGCCTCCACCTCTAACCGTAATTTCGAGGGGCGGCAGGGGCAGGGAGGGAGAACCCATTTGGTCAGTCCGGAGATGGCCGCAGCTGCGGCGATTGCAGGGCATTTCGTCGATGTGCGCGAACTGATGAGCGAGGTGTGAGATGAATCCGAAGAAACCCATTGTGCTGATCGCGGTAAAAATTGTGCTGCTGGCGGCGATTGCCGCCGGAGTGGCGGGCTGCAACACCGTCAAGGGTGTCGGTCAGGATATCGAGAAGGGTGGCGAGGCCATTCAGAAGGCGGTTAAGTAAATGGAAAAATTCACCCGGCTGGAAGGTTTGGCGGCGCCGCTGGATCGCGCCAACGTCGATACCGACGCGATCATCCCCAAGCAGTTCCTGAAGTCCATCAAGCGCAGCGGCTTCGGGCCTAACCTGTTCGACGAGTGGCGTTATCTCGACCATGGCGAACCGGGGCAGGATTGCAGCAACCGTCCACTCAACAAGGATTTCGTGCTCAATCAGCCGCGTTACCAGGGTGCGCAAATCCTGCTGGCGCGCGAGAACTTCGGTTGCGGCTCAAGCCGAGAGCATGCGCCATGGGCACTGCTGGACTACGGTTTCCGCGCGGTTATCGCGCCCAGCTTCGCCGATATTTTCTTCAACAACTGCTACAAGAACGGCATCCTGCCGATTGTGATGGATACCGAAGAAGTCGACCGCCTGTTCAAGGAAACGGTGGCGACCGCGGGTTATCGGCTGACGGTGGACTTGGAAAAGCAGATGGTCACCACGCCGGGCGGGCATAGCGTCAGCTTCGAGGTGGATTCCTTCCGTAAATACTGCCTGCTTAACGGCCTGGATGACATCGGCCTGACGTTGCAGCACGCGGACAAGATCAAGGCGTACGAGGAACGGCGGCGCCAGTCGGAGCCGTGGGTGTTTGGCTGATCCGGGCACTCCAAAGATGAGACTTTCCGAAACCGAGGCCACCATCATCCGCCAGGCCGTCGCTGAATTTTTTGGCAGCGATGCTAGCGTGAGACTGTTCGGTTCGCGTGTCGATGATGCCGGGCGGGGCGGGGATGTGGATTTGTATGTCGAGCCCTGCGGGCGCGACGATCTTTACCGGCGGCGCATCCGTTGTCTGGCAAGACTGGCTGCGCGGCTGCCTTATCCCGTCGATCTGGTGGTGGCGGATGAGGGAAATCAGCGCCCGATTGACCGCGTGGCCGTTGCCATGGGAGTGGAATTATGACCTTGACTGTCCGCGCCGACCTGATAGCCGCGCTGCGCCGCAAGCTGGATCAGCTCGGCAACATGGGCGAGCACCTGGATTACACCCGGCGCAAGGTGTCGGGACGTTTTCCCATGCGGTCGCTGGCCGAGATGGACCCCGACGGTTTGGAAGTCCTCGCCGCATTCAAGGGTCGCTTCGCCGAACTCCAGGATCACTTGGCCTCCGCCATGCGGCTGGTCGCGCGCATCGAGGAGGTGAATGCCGACGCATTCACCTACGTGGTCAACTACATGGAGAAAATCGGCGTGGTTTCATCCGCCGAGGCATGGAACGAGGCGCGGGCGGTACGCAATGACGCGGCCCACGAGTACACGGATGATCCCGCCGGGCAGGCGGCGTTTTTCAATGAAGTGTATGAAAAAACGCCATTCCTGTTTGAGACGCGGGCGGCTTTACAGGATTTTTGCCGCCGCACCTACCCGGCATGAAAGAAGAGCAACTTAGCTTTTTAATTGTACGGCACGATAATATTGGCGATCTTGTTTGTGTGACACCACTGATCCGTGCTTTACGAAAAAAATTCAAGCATGCCAAAATAAGCGTACTTGCGAATAGCTATAACGCGGCTGTTTTGGAAAATAGTCACGATATTGATGATATTGGATGCTACACAAAAGCTAAGCATTGTGACTCATGGCGTGATGTTGTTAAGGCTTATTACCATAAGTTGAAACTTTTGGTGGAATTACGCCGTCGCCGTTTTGATTATGTGATTCTTGCTTCTCCAGGCTTTTCGCCTCGTGCCCTTTATATGGCACTTATGGTGAATCCTCGTCATATAGTGGGATTTGTTGGTGAGGGAGAGCGTGAAAGGAGTCGTTACATTGACGTCCCCGTCCAACGTAGGGGAGGCGAGTCGTTGCATGAAGCTCAGGATGTCTTTAGGTTATTGAGCCCATTGGATATTCATGGTGAACCACCTCGGGTGTGTATATCTCCAGATCGGCAACTTCAGGCTACAGTAGTTTCAAAGTTGGGTGTTTCATCGCTGCGAATTGGTGTTCATATCAGTTCACGAAAAATAAGCCAGCGCTGGCCTGCTAGGAAATATATTGAATTTATCAGGCGTATTCACGAGAAATATGATGCTGAGTTTTTGCTTTTTTGGTCTCCAGGCGGAGAAGATAACTCGTTTCATCCAGGGGATGATGCTAAGGCACTAGAAATTATGCAGGCCGTACATGATTTGCCTGTTAAGGCTTTCCCGACTGTACATCTAGGGGAGTTAATTGCCGGGTTGTCCGTTTGCGATAAGGTCGTATGCAGTGATGGCGGTGCCATGCATATTGCAGCTGGTCTTGGCAAACCCATATTGTGTTTTTTTGGGAAATCGAGTGCGGCGCGCTGGCATCCATGGGGCGTGCCATATGTTCTTCTCCAGCCAGAAAGCCGAGATGTCGAAGACGTAGATATGGACTGTGCATTAAGTGGGTTCGAGCGACTTATTCAAATAAACTTACAACAAGAAATGCCGGAGGATAGTATGCCAACAGCCAACAGCCAACAGCCAACAGCCAACAGCCAACAGCCAACAGCCAACAACACCATTGCATGCGGCTTGGGCTTGGAGTTTGTCATCGCTTGATGCCCAGCGTTGGGTAAAGGATGTTTTTGCTACTCCCCGTGCAACGCGTTATCCGATTAAACTTTTGCGTTACTGGTTCATGTATGAATTGATCAAGGAAGAATCGGCTCGCCTTGGACGGTCGTTGCGTATATGCGAAATTGGTGTTGACCGTGGGCAAATGCGGCGTTTTGTACATGATGCGGGGTTTGATGGGATTGAGTGCTGGGATGCGGTGGATTGCAGGTTGCAGCCAGAGTTAAATGCGGCAGGATATTCGCGGCAAATTGAGGCTAATGTTGATTTGGATGTTTTTGCGTTGGATGAGAAATATGACGTAATTATTGTATTGCATTTGCTTGAGCACTTGTTTGAACCGGAAAAATTGATGCTGAAACTGGCTGCGGCGTTAGTACCTGATGGCATAGTAGTTGGCGGTTTTCCTGTAACGCCAGAATGGCTGGCATCATTCCAGCAAAGAAAGATACGCCGCACGGCCTCAAAATTTGGTCATGTTAGTGTTTTTTCTCCGAAGCGAGTGGGGAGAATGGCCGAGAATTGCGGGTTAAAGCTGGATTTTCTCTCTGGCTGCTTTTTCGTCAGGAAAAGCGGGGCTGCTATTGAGAATGCTAAAAATTGGATACGACTTAATTTGCTGTGGGGTGCTCTTTTTCCGGCTCTAGGCGGTGAGATTTACTGGAGAATGCGCAACCATTGAAGAGAAGAGCGGCAATGCCAGACGAGCCGTGGTTATTTTTATGAGTTAGGAGTCGGGAGTGAGGAGTGAGGAGCGTGATTATTCGACGCTCTGCTCCTCACTCCTCACTCTTCACTCCTGACATTGGGGTATGAAATGAAAATCGCAGTTTTGCCGGGTGACGGCATTGGGCCGGAAATCGTCGCGCAGGCGGTCAAGGTGCTGAAGGCGCTGTCCAGCGACGGCATGAAGATTGAGATGGAAGAGGCGCCGATTGGCGGCGCAGGTTACGATGTGGCGGGCGATCCGCTGCCGGCGGCCACGCTGAAGCTGGCGCAGGACGCCGATGCCGTGCTGCTGGGTGCGGTCGGCGGCTGGAAATACGATACTCTGCCACGACCGATGCGCCCGGAGCAGGGACTGCTGCGCATTCGTCAGGGGCTCAACTTATTCGCCAACCTGCGCCCGGCGCTGCTCTACCCGGAGCTGGCCGATGCTTCGACCTTGAAGCCGGAAGTGGTTTCCGGATTGGACATCATGATCGTGCGTGAACTCACTGGCGACATCTACTTCGGCCAGCCGCGCGGCATCCATATCAATGCTGACGGCGAACGCGAGGGCTTCAACACCATGCGCTACTCGGAGTCGGAAATCCGCCGCATCGCGCATGTCGCTTTCGGCATTGCCGGCAAGCGCAACCGCAGGGTTTGCTCGGTGGACAAGGCCAATGTGCTGGAAACCACCGAACTGTGGCGCCAAATCGTGATCGAAGTGGCCAAAGGCTACCCGGACATCGAACTATCCCACATGTACGTGGACAACGCCGCCATGCAGTTGGTGCGCGCGCCCAAGCAGTTCGACGTGATCGTGACCGGCAACATCTTTGGTGACATCCTGTCCGATGAGGCGTCGATGCTGACCGGCTCCATCGGCATGTTGCCTTCGGCTTCACTGGACAGCAACAACAAGGGGATGTACGAGCCCAGCCACGGTTCCGCGCCGGACATCGCCGGCAAGAATATCGCCAATCCGCTCGCCACCATCCTGTCGGTGGCGATGATGATGCGCTACACTTTCAACGACGAGGCGACGGCGCAACGCATCGAGAGAGCGGTAAAAAAGGTGCTGGCTAACGGTTCGCGCACCGCCGACATCTGGACCGAGGGGACGAAGAAGGTGTCGTGCAGCGAGATGGGCGATGCGGTGGTGGCGGCTTTGTGAGGGGGCAATGCAGCAAAAAGGAGCCATAGCAATGGGAACAACTTATGAAGCTGATGTGGCCGCATGGGCTAACGAACAAGCCATGCTGTTACGCTCAGGCCAATTATCGGCCATTGACATCGAGCATATTGCAGAGGAAATAGAGGACGTGGGTAAAAGCGAACAGCGGGAACTGGCCAGCCGCTTGGCCGTATTTTTGGCCCACTTGCTTAAATGGCAATACCAGCCGGAACGTCAAAGCGCCAGTTGGCAGCGAACGATTAAAGAGCAACGCAGAGCATTGGCTTACCATCTGAAACAGGTTCCAAGCCTGAAACCAAAACTTTCCGACACGGAATGGCAGGAATATATTTGGGCGGATGCCGTTTCAATGGCTATCGAGGAAACAGGAATGGGGTGCTTCCCAAAGTCCTGCCCTTGGTCTGTTCATGATGTCTTATCGGATAATTGGTTGCCGGCGCACGAATGACTGGCCAACCCAGAATTAATGAGGTATGAAATGATGCGAGTAGGTTTGGTAGGCTGGCGCGGCATGGTGGGTTCGGTGCTGATGCAGCGGATGCGCGAGGAAAAGGATTTCGATCATTTCGAACCGGTGTTTTTTACCACCTCCAATCCGGGCGGAAGGGGTCCGCACATCGGCAAGGACGTTCCGCCGTTGAAGGATGCCAGGAATATCGATGAGATCAAGGCGATGGACGCGATCATCTCAGCTCAAGGCGGGGACTACACCCAGGAAGTGTACGGCGACCTGCGCGCCGCCGGTTGGCAGGGCTACTGGATCGACGCCGCTTCCACGCTGCGCATGAAGGACGACGCCATCATCATTCTCGACCCGGTTAACAGGAATGTCATCAAGGAAGGTCTGGCCAAGGGGGTGAAGACTTACGTCGGCGGCAACTGCACGGTTTCGCTGATGCTGATGGCGATCGGCGGCTTGTTCGACCAGGGGTTGATCGAGTGGATCAGCCCGATGACCTACCAGGCCGCCTCCGGCGCCGGTGCGCGCAACATGCGCGAGTTGATCCAGCAGATGGGCGCGATTGATAGCGAAGTGAAAGCGCTGATGAACGACCCGGCCTCGGCGATACTTACGATCGACAGGAAAGTGGCGGAGTTCATCCGCTCCGACCGCTATCCCGTGGACGCCTGGCCGGTGCCGCTGGCCGGTTCGCTGATTCCGTGGATCGACGTGGCGCTCGAATCCGGCCAGAGCAAGGAGGAGTGGAAGGCGCAGGCCGAGTGCAACAAAATACTCGGCCACAGCAGCAACCCGATCCCGATCGATGGCCTGTGCGTGCGCGTCGGCGCGATGCGTTGTCACAGCCAGGCGCTGACCATCAAGATGACCAGGGATGTGCCGCTGGCCGAGATTCACGGCATCATCGCGGCGCACAACGACTGGGTGAAAGTAGTGCCCAACGATCGCGAGATCACCATGCGCGAACTGACGCCCGCCGCCGTCACCGGCACCCTGACCGTGCCGGTGGGCCGGATGCGCAAGCTCAACATGGGGCCGCAGTACCTGTCGGCCTTCACTGTCGGCGACCAGCTGCTGTGGGGTGCTGCCGAGCCGCTACGCCGCATGTTGCGCATTCTGATTGAAGGCTGAGTCGATTCGCTATTTCCTGTCGATTTCGCCATGGCAAGGTTACAAACTTGTAATTAATCTACCCACTTACAATCCAATGTAACATGCAAGATTGGCTTGCATCCCTAACTCCATGATGTTAATTTAGTTAAGGCTCTTTTCGCAAACCGTGTTGGTGGCTCACGTAGTGAGCCACCTGTAGTGGATACTGGATGTTATGGCGCGGTTGCGTCGAATCAT
>PFJY01000141.1 GCA_002784065.1 Hydrogenophilales bacterium CG_4_10_14_3_um_filter_58_23
CTCGATCAGCCGCGCCGCCCGATTGTAGCCGATCCTGAGCTGGCGTTGCACCAGCGAGATCGAGGCGCGGCGCGATTTGAGCACCAGCGCCACAGCCTGGTCGTACATCGGGTCGGATTCGGCGTCGCCGCCTGCTTCGCCATCTTCACTTTCGCCGCCCACTTCCGGCGCGTCGAGGATGCCTTCGACGTAATCTGGTGCACCCAGCGCTTTCAGATACTCGACTACTTTGTGCACTTCGTGGTCGGCGACGTAGGCGCCATGCACCCGCTGCGGGTAGCCGGTGCCGGGCGGCAGGTAGAGCATGTCGCCCTGGCCGAGCAAAGCTTCGGCGCCCATCTGGTCGAGGATAGTGCGCGAATCGATTTTGCTCGATACCTGGAAGGCGACGCGGGTCGGAATGTTGGCCTTGATCAGACCGGTGATCACGTCTACCGACGGGCGCTGCGTCGCCAGCACGAGATGAATGCCGGAGGCGCGCGCCTTCTGCGCCAGACGTGCGATCAGCTCCTCGACCTTCTTGCCCACCACCATCATCATGTCGGCCAGTTCGTCGATCAGCACCACGATGAAGGGCATTTCCTCCAAGGGTTCGGGGGCATCCGGCGTGAGGCTGAAGGGGTTGGGCAACTTCGCGCCGGATTTCTCGGCCTCGCGCACTTTCTGGTTGTAACCGGCCAGGTTGCGCACGCCCAGCGCCGACATCAGGCGATAGCGCCGCTCCATCTCGGCGACGCACCAGTTGAGCGCATTGGCGGCATGTTTCATGTCCGTCACCACCGGAGCGAGCAGGTGGGGAATGCCTTCATAGACGGAAAGTTCGAGCATTTTCGGGTCGACCAAAATCAGCCGCACCTTGGCGGGGTCGGCCTTGTAGACCAGGCTCAGAATCATGGCATTGATCGCCACCGACTTGCCCGAGCCGGTAGTGCCCGCCACCAGCACGTGGGGCATTTTCCCCAAGTCCGCCACCACCGCCTTGCCAGCGATGTCCTTGCCCATGGCGATGGTGAGCGGCGAGGCCATGTCGGCGTAAACTTTTGAGCCGAGAATCTCGCGCAGGCGCACGATCTGCCGCTTGGGATTGGGAATTTCCAGCCCCATGCAGTTTTTGCCGGGAATGGTTTCCACCAGGCGGATGCTGATGACCGACAAGGCGCGCGCCAGATCCCTGACCAGGTTAGTGATCTGGCTGCCTTTCACGCCCACCGCCGGCTCGATCTCGTAGCGCGTGATCACCGGGCCGGGATAAGCGGCGATGACTTTTACCGCAACGCCGAAATCGGCCAGCTTGCGCTCGATCAGGCGCGAGGTGAATTCCAGGGTATCCGGGTTGAGCGTTTCGGTATCGGCGCCCGCCTCATCCAGCAGATTCAGCGGCGGCAAGGGCGAATCCGGCAGATTATCGAACAGCGGCGCCTGCACCTCGCGCTCGGTGAGCGGAATCTGGGGGATAAGCCTCTGCGATGGCTCGATGTGGATCGGCGGGTGGTCATCGAACCGCTTTTTCTCTTCCGCCACGATTTCCTCGCGCTGGTTCAGCGCGACCGAACCGGCGCGCCGGTCCTTCCAGGCATCCCAGGTCTGGATGATCCACAGAGCACTGTTTTCCATGGCGCCGCCGAGGCCTTCCATGAATTTAAGCCACGACATGCCGGTGAACAGGCTGAAACCCACCGCCATGCTCAGCAGCAATATTAACGTGGCGCCGGTGAAGCCCATGCTGGTGGCCAGGGCGCTGCTGGCCACCGCTCCGATCATCCCTCCCGGTGCGAGCGGGAGAACGGCTTTGAGGCTATGCAGACGCAACGCCTCCAGGCCGCTACAGGAAAGCAGGAGAATGACAAAACCGGCGACCGCAACGAACAGCGAGCGCCGGTCGGACGACCCTGCGCTTTCAATGCGCCGGTAGCCCCACCAGACCACGTATAGGGAAAATGCCACCCACCAGTAAGCCGAAAAACCGAAAACGTAAAGCAGCATATCCGCCAGCCAAGCGCCCACCTCGCCGCCGGTATTGTGGACGCTAAGCCGGCTGCCGCTGTGCGACCAACCCGGATCGGCATGGTCGTAACTGAACAGCACCAGCGCCAGATACAAGGCCACGGCCACCACCACTAGCCAGCGCGCCTCACGGAGCAGGCCGGACATTTTCGGCGAGAGCGGCTCGGGGGGAGCCCTGCGGTTCGTGCCCCGGGCATTCTGACGATAAGAAGGTTTGGTGTCGAGAGCCATTATTTTGATGTGTGGTATGACGCCACGATTATAGCAATACCAGCCCGACAAACCATGTTAGAATAATTCTAATTATTGGAATTAATGCTTAACGCCTCATTTTTCATCTTCGTCCTCTGCGGTAAACTGCCGTTTCAGGTTCACAGAACCCCGCATCGGGAATGGTAATATCTCGACCTTTGCGATAAGCTTTATTTTTTCGGGAGAATACTCAAGATGTCCACGAAACACTGCAAGCTGCTCATTTTAGGCTCTGGCCCAGCCGGCTACACCGCCGCCATTTACGCCGCCCGCGCCAACCTCAATCCCGTGATAATCACCGGTATGCAGCAAGGCGGCCAACTCACCACCACCACCGAAGTGGACAACTGGCCCGCCGACGTGATGGGCGTGCAGGGGCCGACGTTGATGGAGCGCTTCCAGAAACACGCCGAGCGTTTCAATACCGAAATCATTTTCGATCAAATCCACACCGCCAAGCTCGCCGAAAAACCGTTCACCCTGATCGGCGATGCCGGCACCTATACCTGCGACGCGCTGATTATCGCCACCGGCGCCTCCGCCAAGTACCTCGGCCTGCCCTCCGAACAGGCGTTCATGGGCAAGGGCGTGTCCGGCTGTGCGACCTGCGACGGCTTCTTCTACAAGAACCAGGAAGTCGCCGTGATCGGCGGAGGCAATTCCGCCATCGAAGAGGCTCTGTACCTGGCCAACATCGCCAAGCATGTTACGCTGGTGCATCGCCGCGACACCTTCAAGGCGGAAAAGATTATGGTCGACAAGCTGCACGACAGGATCAAAAACGGCAACATCAGCCTCGAAGCCTTCTGCGAGCTGGATGAGGTACTGGGCGACAAGACCGGCGTAACCGGCATGCGCATCAAGAATGTGAATGACGGCAGCACCAAGGACATCCCGTTGCAGGGTGTCTTCATCGCCATCGGCCACAAGCCCAACACCGAGCTGTTCCAAGGGCAACTGGAGCTGGAGGGCGGCTACATCGTCACTCGTGGCGGCAATCACGGCAATGCTACCGCCACCAGCATAGCGGGTGTTTACGCCGCCGGCGACGTGCAGGATCACATCTACCGCCAGGCCATCACCAGCGCCGGAACCGGCTGCCAGGCCGCACTTGACGCGGAGCGTTACCTCGACAATCTGGGCAAGTGACCGTAAAACGCAAAACCCCGAAAGGGCACAAGGGTAGCGGCAAAACAACGCCGCCAGCCTTGTCCGCTGGCGAATCCGACCTTTTCCGCACCAGCATCGGCGACACCCGGCCTTTGCCGGATCACGGCAAGACCGTATTTCCGCCCCACCTCCCTTGGCCGGTTCCCCGGCAAAACCGGGCTTGCAAAAGCCCGTTGCCGACGGATGCCTTAAGCGACCACATCCCCCAGGAACTGGCAGGAACCGAGGAGGAATTTTTCTTCCAGCGCCCCGGCGTGGCGCCGCTGACCATGAAGCGGCTGCGCCGGGGTTACTGGGCGATTCAGGCAGAACTTGACCTGCACGGCATGACCAGCGACGAAGCACGGGCCTGCTTGATCGGATTTCTCGATGAATGCAAAGAGCTCGGCCTGCGCTGCGTGCGGGTCATACACGGCAAGGGGCTAAGTTCCCGGAACCGCGAGCCGGTATTAAAGCTAAAAACGGCCAGTTGGCTGATGCAACGCGACGAGGTTCTGGCTTTCTGCCAGGCACGACCGACAGATGGCGGCAGCGGCGCGGCGATCGTGCTTCTCAAGGTGGCCCGGCGCTAACGGTTTTCCCCCTTCGGTTGTAGTGTCCAACATGGTGCATGTATGTCGCAGTACATCCGCTGGGCAGAAACCAGCCACAGGCGGCAAATGGATCAAACTGTTGATGAATCTCGTACCGCAGCCCGTTAAGAAAAGCCAAATGAACGACAACCTGTGATTTCCGACTACCACGCAAAATATTTCGCCCACGAACTGACTCGTCGCTGCCCGCCTGACAGTGTCGAGAAGCTGGCTGGAGCGCTTGTCGATGCGCAGGTTTCTTCGAGGCCGAGGCCGACAAGCTCGACGGCTGGGCCGACGACCTCAAGGTAGGCCTGGAACGCCAGATCAAGGAAGCACGCCGTGCCGCCACGACCGCGCTGACGCTGGAAGAAAAGCTGGGGGGGCAGAAGCAGATCATGGCCCTCGAAGCCCAGCGCAACCAGAAGCGGCGTTCCCTGTTCGACGCTCAGGATCAAGTGGACAAGCAGCGCGAGGAATTGATTGAACAGATTGAGGGAAAGCTTGCCCAGAAGACGCGGATGGAGCGGCTGTTTCAGCTACGTTGGCGGCTGGACTGAAAGTTTCATGCACAGGCTCGCCTGATGAGCCTGCTGGTCAGATACAATCGATGACCATTGTGGAAGCAATGGGTTAATTCCCCCGAATTCGATGGAATAAGAAATGGAGCGGGCCATGCCCAAGAGAATCGAAGCAAACGGCCACAAGATCAGTGCAAGCCTTGTAAGTATGTCAATATTGACATACACTCAACCCAATGAGTAAGCAGCGTAAACCCTTGGTGTGGCTGCATGGCGAAGTCAAAACGCCCCCTTTTTCTGCCGAGGCAAGGATTGAAGCGGGTGTTTTAATGCAAAGCCTGCAAGAGGGCGTCAATATATCGCTGCCACACTCAAGGCCAATGCCCGGTATCGGTCGCGGTTGTCATGAATTGAGAATCCCCGACGAAAATCGCACTTGGCGCATTGTGTATTACGTTGATACGGTAGCCATTGTAATTCTTGATGTTTTTGCCAAAACTACAAGTCAAACGCCACCGACAGTTGTTGATATTTGCAAGGCGAGACTGAAGCGCTACAACTCAATTTAGCAGGAGGATCAAGTCCATGAAGACTGGCAAATTAGAGCGTCTCCAGGCCGATGGCTGGCAAGTCGGTAGCGCAGAAGATTTTCTACAATTAAGCGATGAAGAGGCGCGGCTTGTTGCACTCAAATGCTCACTAATCAGTGCGGTAAAAAAATCACGCATCAAGCATAAACTCTCGCAAATTGACCTTGCTCAACGCATGAAATCGAGCCAGTCGCGCATTGCTAAAATTGAAGCGGGTGATTCTTCGGTTTCCCTGGATTTGATCGTGCGTGCGCTCATCGCAAGCGGCGCAACAACGCGCGATATTCAGGCGGCGTTTACGGCAAAATGAGAAGCGAACCCGTCGCCGGGGTGCAGCCAGTGGTTATGCGTTGGGCAAGGCAGTCAATCGGGCTGTCGGTGTCTGATGTCGCCCTTCGTTTGAAGCGGCCTGTTGATGAAATTGAAGCGTGGGAGACAGGAACTGCGTTCCCAAGCTATCCTCTGTTGGAAAAACTGGCGTATCAAATTTACAAGCGTCCATTGGCTGTTTTCTTTTTGCCAGCCCCCCCGGAAGAAGCAAGTCCAACGCGAGAATTTCGAACGTTGCCAACGGATGAGCTGCTAACGCTCTCTGTGGATACCCCCGCTTGATTTCCGAGACAGTGTCCCGGAATTTGGTTCTTCCCGCGATTTCCGAGACGGCGTCTCGGAAATCTGCCGAGCCGGGCGTTGCAGGTTCATGGCAACCGGGCGCGTTGAACCCGAATTTGTCATGGAGCCACTATCGCTGCCTGCTTCGGGTTGACCGGCAGGCTGCCCGAGATTTTTACGAAATCGAGGCGGCCAATCATGGCTGGACGGTGCGTGAACTGTCGCGCCAGATCAGCAGCTTGTTATTTGACCGTTTGGCAAAAAGCCGCGACAAGAAAGGGCTGATGCGCCTGGCTGTGCATGGGCAGGAGGTGGCGCGGCCACTCGATGTGCTCAAAGACCCGTTGGTACTGGAGTTTCTCGACCTGCCGGAGTCGCCGCGCTTGGTGGAGTCCAAGCTGGAGCAGGCGCTGATCGCCAACCTGCAAACCTTCCTGCTGGAACTGGGCAAGGGCTTCGCCTTCGTGTCGCGGCAGGAGCGCATCACCCTCGACGGCGACCATTTCTACATTGATCTGGTGTTCTACCACACGGTGTTGAAGTGCTTCGTTCTGATCGACCTGAAGGTGGGCAAGCTGACCCATGCCGACTTGGGGCAGATTCAGTTTTATGTGAACTATTATGACCGCGAGCGGCGCACCGAAGGCGACAACCCGACCTTGGGCTTGATCTTGTGCCCGGACAAGAACGATGCGGTGGTGAAATACACACTGGGCGAGCAGCAGGAACGCAATATTTTCACCAGCCGTTATCAGCTTTATTTGCCGACTGTTGAAGAGCTTGAGAACGAGCTCCGCCGTGAACTTCGTTTTTTGACCCCGCCGGAAGGCAAGGCAACGATTAAGCGCAGCTTGCAAGTTGCTCCGAAAGCCGCGCCCGGCTTGAAAAAAACGGCATCGAAAAAGAGCAAGAGGAATGCCGAATGAACCGCCACGTCAATGCCATTGCCGGTCGCCTGAGCCTGCGCCATCCCCAGCGCCGCTCGCTGGAGATTCTTGACCGCATCACGGAGATTTCACCGCCCGGCAAGAATGTTGATCTCGCTGCCGTGCTGGAGATTATCCGCAGCGAATTCCCGTCGGTCACGGATTTCGAGCGCGAGTTTCCCTCGCTGTGTTTCGCGCTGGCCACGGGTGTGGGCAAGACACGGCTGATGGGCGCTTTCATCATCTATCTGCACCTGGCCCACGGCATCGACAATTTCTTCGTGCTGGCGCCGAACCTGACCATCTACAACAAATTGATCGCCGATTTCAGCGACCGCAATCATTCCAAATATGTCTTCAAGGGCATTGCTGAATTCGCCATCGACGCGCCTTCCATTATTACCGGCGACAACTACGACCAGCGCGACCCGATGAGCGGGACGCTATTCGGCGGGGTGAGGATCAATATCTTCAACATTTCGAAGATCAACTCCGAGGTGCGCGGCGGCAAATCGCCTCGCATCAAGCGGCTTTCGGAATACATCGGCGAAAGCTACTTCGACTATCTGGCGGGCCTGCCCGACTTGGTGATGCTGATGGACGAATCGCATCGCTACCGCGCCAGCGCCGGGATCAGGGCGATCAACGAACTCAAGCCGATTCTGGGGCTGGAGTTGACCGCCACGCCGTTCGTGGAAACAGCCAAGGGTGCGCTGGCGTTCAAGAACGTGATCTACAATTATCCGCTGGGCAAGGCGATGGCCGACGGTTTCGTCAAGGAACCGGCGGTGGTCACGCGCAAGAACTTCAACCCGGCGGGCATGTCGCCGGGAGAGATTGAGCGCCTGAAGCTGGAAGACGGCGTGCGCCTGCATGAAAGCGTGAAGGTGGAGCTGGAGACCTACGCCCGCGAAAGCGAGAACCCCATCGTCAAGCCTTTTCTGCTGGTGATTGCCCGCGATACGACCCATGCCGGGCAGCTATCCGAGTTGATCAAATCGGACAATTTCTTCGCGGGGCGTTACCGCGACAAGGTCATCCAGGTGGACTCCAGCAAGACCGGCGCGGAAGAAGAGGAAATGATCGCGCGCCTGCTCAAGGTGGAGCTGACCTCCGAGCCGACGGAGATTGTGATTCACGTCAACATGCTGAAAGAGGGCTGGGACGTGACCAACCTCTATACCATCGTCCCGCTGCGCGCAGCCAATGCGCGCATCCTCATCGAGCAATCCATCGGGCGCGGCCTGCGCCTGCCCTATGGCAAGCGCACCGGCGTGACCGCCGTGGATCGGCTGAACATCGTCGCCCACGACAAATTTCAGGAGATCATCGACGAGGCCAACAAGGCGGACTCCGCCATTCGCTTGCAGGCGGTGGTGCTGGACATGGACGAACTCGGACAAAAAACGA
>PFJY01000074.1 GCA_002784065.1 Hydrogenophilales bacterium CG_4_10_14_3_um_filter_58_23
CCGGTGACTACATTGCTTCGCTTGGCCCGAGCGCTTTGGGCGTGGCAGTCGAGAGACTTAGCCCGGATATTGCATAAATTCACCGCGCCCTCACTTGTCTTTTGTTTCGTATGAAAATTTTGTTCGGTTGGGCGTATGAATAACTACGCCGAGCCCTCCAAAAATTCCCCTACGAAACAAAATCCTACGTGATCATCACGGCAATTCATGCAATATCCGGGTTAAGTCGGCGGATGCCGTCCATTTTTGCACCAGGCTGAATCCCACCGCCAGCAGTGTCGGACCGATAAAGATGCCGACGAAGCCGAAAGCGAGCGCACCGCCCATTACGCCGAGCATCACCAGGAGAAACGGCAGGCTGCTGCCGCGGCTGATCAGCAGGGGTTTTATGATGTTGTCCACGCTGCTGATGAGGAAGAACCCCCACAACAGCATGAAAATACCCCATCCTGTGTCGCCCTGTTGGAACAGCCAGATTGCCGCCCCACCCCATATCAGGGGCGGACCGACGGGAATCAGGGAGAGCACGAAGGTGGCTACGCCGAGCAGCATGACGGCCGGCACTCCGGCGATGGCGAAACCGATGGTTGCCACGAAACCCTGTGCCAGAGCGGTTCCCAATAATCCGTACGTAACACTGCGTACGGTGCTGTTAATGATGACGAGCACATTCGCAGCATGAATCCCGGCCAGGCGAACCATCCCTACCCCGATCGATCGTATCAATGCCTCGCCATCGCGGTAAAAAAAGAAGCTGATGAACGCGGCCAGACTCATTTCCATGACGCCATGCCCCAGCAATATCCCGCTTGCGAGGAGAAAATTCCTGGCGGGTTCCAGCAAGCGTTTCGCCAAGGCGAGCATTTCCTCCTGGCTGCTGGCGATATTGCGCCAATACTCCTCGATCGGCCCTCCCAACAGTGGCAGCCCCGTCAGCCATGCCGGCGGTTTCGGCGGCCCGGCATCCATGGACTGCTTGACCGCATCGTATAAGGTGGTGACGTTGTCGGCGAGGTTATATGCCACCAAGGCCAGCGGCAGGATGACCACCAGTGTTAACGATAGAGTCATGATGAGTGCGGCCAGATTTTGCCGGTTTTTCAGCTTGCGTAACAGCCAAAGATACATCGGCCAGGTCGAGACGCAAACCACGGCGGCGAACAGCATGGCGGTCATGAATGGCCTCAGCACCAGGAAGCAACCCGCGACCAGAATGATCACGGCGGCAAGTTGCGCATAAATTTCGAATCGTTTTTCCATGGCATCAGGCCTTTTTTAACTGGGCAAATTGCAGAAACCGTGAGTACGGCCAGGATTGTCTGGTCGCCCCTATCCCGATTCCCTGACTGTGTTTGGCGTCGGCAATCAGCAGGAGCGGATCAACCCTTTTTGTGCGCTATTTGTTGCGTTTCAAATAGCGCGCATCGTCGAAGGTGCTGACCCAGTTCGGGCCGTAAACCACCATCAGGGTGATCGCCATGCCGGTGGTGAAGGCCTCCGACCAGGCCATCAGGATGAAGTAGGGCAGGTAGTCGTGGTAGAGGTAGGCCGACAGGTAGGCACCAGACAAGTGCAGCAGCAGTGTTCCGCCCAGACCGGTGACAGCCATTGCCAGTGCGCCGCCGAAAAAGGCGTTGAGAAAAATGTAGACGAACAGATGGTTGGGCAGTTTTCGATCCACCAGCCAGTAAATGCCGTAGCTCACAGTTACCGGCAAGACGCCCATGATGAGGGCGTTCCAGCCGTATCCCTGCCATCCGCTCATGCCCGCCAGGGTGACGGCAGTCAGAACGATGGTGAGTCCGAGCAAGGCCAGTTGCGGCCCGAACATCAGCGTCATGGCGGTGGCGCCGAGCAGGTGAAAGTTCAGCCCCGGCTTGATCCCGGTCTTGATGCTCCAGAGTGCCATGAGAACCACGCACGTTCCCAGCCACACATTCAGTGGGCTGGCGTCCTTGAGCCTGCGCCAGGGTGCGGTTCGGATTGCCCAGAACAAGACCAGTGCGAAAAGTCCCTGTCCGGTCCAATACCAGCCGGAAGGCAGGAGATTGTCAGGTAAATTCATTTTTTTATTTTACGTTATACTGCGAATTATTCTTGAATTTGGGACGTTTATTTTGAAGCTGGTTCTCTTTGACCTGGACAACACGTTGCTTTCCGGTGACAGTGATTTCGAGTGGGCGCAGTTCCTGATCGAGCGCGGCGTGCTCGACCGCGAGGTGTACGAGGCGCGCAACCAGGCGTTCTACGATCAGTACAAGGCCGGCACACTGGATATCCACGAGTTCCTCGACTTCCAGCTCAAGCCGCTGTCGCGCCATCCGCGGAACCAATTGGATAGTTGGCATGGACAATTCATGTGCGAAAAGATTTTGCCGATCATCAACCAGAAGGCGCGCAACCTGGTGGACAAAGCCTTGGGCGAGGCGGATCTGGTGGCGATCATTACCGCCACCAACAGCTTTGTTACGATGCCGATTGCCAGAGCGTTCGGGGTCGAGCACTTGATCGCGACGGAGCCGGAACAGAACGGCGGCGAATTCACCGGCAAGGTGGCCGGCACGCCCAGCTTCCGCGAGGGAAAAATCACCCGTCTCAATGCCTGGTTGAAACAGCGCGGGGTGGACTGGGAAGGCGTGCAGGAAAGCTGGTTCTATAGCGATTCTCTCAACGATCTGCCGTTGCTGGAACGGGTCAGCAATCCGGTGGCGGTGGACCCCGATCCCACTCTCCGAGCCCATGCGGGAAAGCAGGGCTGGCCGGTGATCAGCCTGCGATGAGTGCGAAGGAGTTTAGCCTTACACGTTGGTGCGAGCGGCTGTTTCCTGCGGGCGCAAGGCTTCTGGCTTGCTTCCTGCTGGCCATGCCGCTGGTTTCCCAAGCCGACCGCCTGCCGCAACGGGCGGTGGATACCGCTGAAATTCCTGAAATTGTCATCTCTGTCCGGGATTCCGACAGAAAGCCCCTACCTTATTATCGCGTTGCTCCGGACGTTTATTTTCTCTACGGCAACATTGCCGAGGTGGACCGCAAGAACCGCGGTTTCAACGGCAACGCCGGCTTTGTCGTGACCGACGAGGGGGTGGTGGTGATCGACAGCCTGGGAACGCCCAAGTTGGGGCGGCGGTTGATCGCCACGGTGCGTAAGGTGACGGACAAACCGATCAAATACCTGATCCTCACCCATAACCATCCCGATCATTCCTATGGTGCGGTGGCGTTTCGGCGGCTTCCCGGGGTCAGGATTATCGGCCATGTGGGCACGCTGGAATATCTCGATTCCGACAATTTTCCGGCTTCGGTCGCCTTCCGCCGCCGCATCCTTACCCTGGACATGAAAGGATTCAAGGGCGTGAAGCCCGACATCCTGGTGGGCGGCGAGATATATAGCCACACCAATTTCACTTTGGGCGGCAAAACCTTCGCCGTGTATAATGCCGACCACCACCATTCGTTCGGCGACCTCGTGGTGCATCAGGTGGAAGATCGGGTTCTGTGGATTTCCGACCTCGCCTTCAACAATCGTTCCACCTTCATGGGTGATGGCCATTCCGGCGCCGCCCTGGAGGCGATAGACTGGATGCGGAGGACTTTCCCGGATACCCGGCTTATGATTCCGGGTCACGGCAGCGCCCAGACACCGCCATTCCAGATGGTGGAAAAGACTTACCGCTACATCAAGCGGCTGCGCGATGAAATGCGTGCCGCCGTGGAATCGGGGCAGGACATGGAAAGCGCGGTTCGGCAATCCGATTTTGCGGATTGGCACGAAACTCCGCTCTACCATGAGAACCATAAAAAAAATGCCAATTTCATTTACCGTGAGATGGAACAGGAAGTTTATTTCGGTAAATAAGTTAGGCGTGAGGGGTGAGGAGTGAGGGGAAAAATCGGGGTCGGCACCGCTTTTGACTTTCCTCCTCACGCTTCACTCCTTACCCCTCACCACCTAGAGACTAAAGCATGATCCGCAAACTTATCAGCCGCGTTTTCCAGAAAAAATCACCGAAAAAGGGTGAACCGCGCATCTTTAAACTGAAATCCCATGGCATTACCGCCAATCAGCTAACTCCGTGCGCGCTGAAGACGGTGAAGACGTTGCAGCAGGCGGGCTTCAAGGCATTCGTCGTGGGTGGCGCGGTGCGCGACCTGCTGCTCAGGCGGAAGCCCAAGGATTTCGACGTGGCCACCGATGCTGATCCGGACGAGGTGCGTCATCTGTTCCGTCGTTCCCGCATCATCGGGCGGCGCTTCCGCATCGTCCATGTGATGTGCGGCCCGGAAACCATCGAGGTTTCCACCTTCCGCACCGTTGCTGTCTCTACCAACAACGACAGCGACGACCGCCAGACCGACCAGGAAAGCGGCCGCATCCTGCGCGACAACGTGTTCGGCTCCCAGGTGGAAGACGCGATGCGCCGCGATTTCACGATCAACGCGCTGTATTACGATCCCGTCAGCCAGGAAATCTGGGATTACCACAACGGCGTGGCCGACCTCAAGGCCGGGGTGATGCGCATCATCGGCGACCCGGCCCAACGCTACCGCGAGGACCCGGTACGGATGCTGCGCGCCGTGCGCTTTGCCGCCAAACTTGGGCTGAAACTGGACCCGGCGGCGATCAGACCGATCCGGGAGCTGGCCGAGCTGCTGGAGGACGTTCCTGCCGCACGACTGTTCGACGAAATGCTCAAGTTGCTGTTTTCCGGCCATGCGGCGAAAAGCATCCTGCTGCTGCGCAAGAAGGGCTTGCACCACGGCTTGCTGCCGACGCTCGACGTGATTATGGAACAGCCGATGGGCGAGCGTTTCGTCATGCTGGCGCTGGCCAAGACCGACCAGCGCATCGGGGAAGGGAAGCCGGTTTCGCCCGCCTACCTGTTCGCGGCCCTGCTCTGGCACGAAGTGCTGGCCGCCTGGCGGCAATACCAGACCGAAGGGGAAAAACCGGTTCCGGCACTGCACCTGGCGATGGATGTGGTTTTGGCGGCGCAGAGCGAGAAGCTGGCGATTCCGCATCGCTACGATGCGGTGATGAAGGAAATCTGGACCATGCAGCCGCGCTTCCTGCAGCGCGCCGGCCAGCGTCCGTTCCGCCTGCTCGAACACCCGCGCTTCCGCGCCGCCTTCGATTTCCTGATGATGCGTTGCGAAAGCGGCGAGGTCGATGCCGAAGTCGGCCGCTGGTGGGAAGATTTTCAGGATGCTGGTGAACACGAGCGCGGCCAGATGCTGATCAAGGACGAAGCGCCCGCCGCCAAGAAACGGCGCCGGCGCAAGCCAAAAAGTGAGGGGTTAGGGGTGAGGGGTGAGGAGTAAAACCTTGGAAGCTTTGAGGAGTGAGGCGTTAGAGGGGAGCAGTAAAAACCACGCCCAATCCGGTTTTGACCTTACGCCTCACTCCTCACTCCTCACCCCTCACGCCTCTCGGAAGCGCGCCTACATCGGCCTCGGCAGCAACCTGTCCGACCCCGGCACGCAGATCCTCAAGGCTTGCGCCGAGCTCGGCAATCTGCCGCAAACCCGGCTGCTGTCGTGTTCCTCGCTCTACCGCAGCGCGCCGGTGGGCTACGCCGACCAACCCGACTTCATCAACGCCGTGGCCGAAGTCGAAACCGGCTTGGCGCCGCATGCGTTGCTCGAAGCGCTGCTCGACATGGAATATCGCCACGGTCGCGTGCGCGAGTTCCGCAATGCACCGCGCATTCTCGATCTGGATATTCTGCTCTACGACGACCTGACCTGTCACGAGCATGGTTTGACCCTGCCGCACCCGCGCATGCACGAACGCGCTTTCGTGCTCCAGCCTTTGCATGAAATCGCGCCATCCTGCCTCATCGCCGGGCACGGGAGTGTGGGGGCATGCCTGGAGAAATGCGCTGACCAGCGGGTGGAGAGGGTGGAGGAAAGTCGGCCATGATGCCCGACAAATACCGCTATATCGCGGTCGAAGGACCGATCGGCGTCGGCAAGACCAGTCTGGCGCGGCGTTTGTCCGAGCGCTTTCAGGCCGGGCTGATGCTGGAGGACGCCGATAGCAACCCGTTTCTACCCCGGTTTTACCAGGATGCGGCGCGCTACGCGTTGCAGACGCAACTGTTTTTCCTGTTCCAGCGTGCAGCCCAGGTGCGCGATCTGAAGCAGCTGGAATTATTCGGCCAACCCACCGTGTCCGATTTTCTGCTCGACAAAGATACGCTGTTCGCCCGGCTCAATTTGAATGATGAGGAATACCGCCTGTATCAGCAAATTTTTGCCCATTTGCAGCCGCAGACGCCGACGCCCGATCTGGTGATCTACCTGCAGGCGCCGGTGGGGTCGCTGATCGAGCGCGTCAGGCGGCGCGGCGTGGCATACGAATCGCCGATCACGGAAGATTACCTGGTGCGGCTGGCGGAAAGCTACAGCCGCTATTTTTACCAGTATGATGCTTCACCGCTGTTGATCGTCAACAGCGAACATCTCAATTTTGCCGATCAGCCACAGGATTTCGAGCTGCTGCTGGAGCGCATCGGCCAGATGCGCGGCGGGCGCGAATTCTTCAACCGGGCAGGGTAATGGAAAAGCAGCTGTCAGTTATCAGCGATCAGCGGTCAGCAAAAACGCCACGGTTTTGGCTTCAAGCTGAAAGCTGACGGCTGAAAGCCGAGGTACTACGTATGAGAACCACTTTGAGCAATTTGCAGAAGCTGGCGCGTAACGGCGAGAAAATCGCCGTGCTCACCTGCTACGACGCGAGTTTCGCCACGTTGCTGGAAAACGCCAGCGTGGACGTGCTGCTGGTCGGAGATTCGCTCGGCATGGTGGTGCAGGGTGAGGAGACCACCCTGCCGGTGAGTATGGACGACATGATTTACCACACCCGCTGCGTCGCTCGCGGCGCGAAGCAAGCCTTCATCGTCGCCGACATGCCCTTCGGCAGCTATCAGCAAGGCCCGGCGCGGGCCTTCGCCAATGCCGTGAAACTGATGGCGGCGGGCGCGCAGATGGTCAAGCTGGAAGGTGGCGCGGTGATGGCGAAAACGGTGGCCTTCCTGGTCGAACGCGGCATCCCGGTTTGCGGCCATGTCGGCCTCACGCCCCAGTCGGTACACCAGCTCGGCGGCTATAAGGTGCAGGGCAAAGGCGACGCTGCGGGGCAGAAGCTGATCGAGGATGCGCTTGCATTACAACAGGCCGGCGCTGGCCTGCTGGTGCTGGAAGCGATCCCGGCGGCGCTGGCACGGCAGGTGACGCAGCAACTCGTCATTCCCACCATCGGCATCGGCGCCGGGCCGGATTGCTCCGGCCAGGTGCTGGTGCTATACGACCTGTTGGGAATTTACCCCGGCAAATCGCCGAAATTCGCCAGGAATTTTTTGGCCGGTGCCGAGGGCATCCCGTCCGCCGTCGCCGAATATGTCAAGGCGGTGAAGGATGGCTCGTTCCCTGCGCCGGAACATTGTTTTTAATTCGGCTATTTGCATTCTGAGGTTGATGCGTTCGATGTGGAAATTGTGGGCTATCACTAGCAGCCTGTCTGACCTGAAGGAAATCGGCTGCAAATCCGCCTGGCCGGTGCATATTTCGCCGCTTTTTTGGTCAATAGAACGACTATTGACCTGCAAAACAGGCAAAATCTGTCCTCGCCCAGCCGAATTTTCGCTTCGATTCTTCAAGTCAGACAGGCTGCTAGGAGAGAAAAAATGACGGATCCCATAAATGGCATGCGACCGATTCATCCAGGCGAAGTATTGCACGAGGATTATCTCAAGCCGATGGGCATGAGCGCTCACGCCTTGGCTATAGCGCTGCACGTTCCGCTCAGCCGGATCAATGATATTGTTCTGGAACGGCGCGGCGTGACGGTGGATACCGCCCTGCGCTTGGTGCGATATTCCGCTGGTGATGTGAAAAGTTGGCTAAATTTGCAAATAGCCCACGAGATAAAGATTGCCGAAGCCACCAAAAAATCTGAGATTGATCGCGAAGTGATGCCAAAGGCGGCTTGAGTTGTCAGTCTGCTTTCAAAGTCACCGGTAGCCGGGGAAGCTGGGCGCCCTGGCTGACTGCTATGTGCCATAAGCGGAAATTCAATTGAGACATCCTGACCGTCTCAAGTGCAATTATTAATAGGGGACACAAAAAATCACCATGTGGCTCACCTCATGAGCCACATGTCGCTTATTATGGTTACCCATGAAAATACGAATCCATCGTGGCGCCACTGAGATTGGCGGATCCTGCGTCGAAGTTGAGGCGTCAGGCCTGCGTATACTGATTGATGCTGGGCTACCGCTCAGTAGTCAGGAGGGCGTCCCCCCGGTTTTGCCGGACGTAGACCCAGAAACCCTTTGTGGCATCGTTATCTCCCACCCCCATCTCGATCACTATGGACTCTTGCCGTGGATGCCGTTAGCCCCTGTTTTGATGGGTGCGGCAGCGCGGCGCATCGTTCAGGCTGCGTCTCCATTTATGCCGCAGCGGCCAGTCAATCTGGCAGGTACTGACTTGGTTAACCGACAGCCAATACATATTGGACCATTCTGCATCACACCATTTCTTGTAGATCACTCTGCCTACGATGCCTATGCCCTGTTGATTGAAGCGAATGGCAAGAGACTGTTTTACAGCGGCGATTTTCGCGCACATGGGCGGAAGCACGCTCTGGTCGATAAGTTGATTTCATCCCCGCCCCCGCACATTGATGCTTTGCTCCTTGAAGGCACCACCCTTGGCCGGATGGATATGGAGGGCATCCCAAGCTCCGAAGATGATCTGGAAGATGAGTTCGTGCGCGTCTTTCAGGAAACTGAGGGATTGGCACTCATCCATGCATCAGGCCAGAACATTGACCGGCTGGTAACAATCTACCGCGCTTGCCTTATTACAGGGAGAACGCTGGTTATCGATATCTACACGGCCCTGATCCTGGAAGCCACAGGCAACCCGCATATCCCGCAATCCCAGTGGGATCAGATAGCCCTGTGCATCCCACAAGGGCAGCGCATCCAGATTAAAAAGAACGGCTGGTTCGATGCTCTTGACCGACATTCCGGGAGGCGCATATACCCGAAGAAGCATCTGGCCAAAAAACCAGGCGATTATGCGCTGATCTTCCGGGGGCTCTGGATGAACGATCTGGAGCGTGCTGAATGCCTGGATGGGGCATGCCTGATTCATTCTCAGTGGGAAGGGTACTTAAATGAGCCGCGATTCAAGGATATTGATACCTGGCGGCAGCGGCATGGCATGACGTTCCATTATGCCCATACATCTGGCCACGCCTGCCCAGCCAAACTTAAGCGCTTTGCTAATGCCCTATCCCCCAAGATTCTGGTTCCTATACACAGCGCGGTCCTTGAGAATTTTGATTCAATCTACCCGAACGTCGTCCGGCATGCGGACGGAGAGTGGTGGGAGGCCTGACTATGGCGAAGACAAACGAGAGCACTCAGTTTGCCCTGCCGGCAACCGCAAAGAAACGGAAATCCAGAAAGAGGAATTTGCGCTGGGAAAGCCTCATCGGGCCTTTCGAAGCCGGAGACTATCAAGTGGTTCCTTTAACCTCAACCAACGATTTGCGAGAGGAAGGAGAGTTGATGAACCATTGCGTGGGTCGCCGTTATCACCGCTGGTGTCACATTGACGCTGTGCGCGTGTTTTCTATTCGCGACCTGGACGGCAGGCGCGTCGCCACAGCGTCACTCTATTTCGACTTTGACTCAATGCGCTGGAGGATCGAGCAGTGCAAAGGATATGACAATACAAATGTCTGTGAGGTGTTTATCGCCAGCGAAGGGATGACGGCAAGAAATGAACTATGCGATATTCATTTTTTGGCGCAATATTTAGCGGCACTTTATCAACGTGCTCAGGAAAACCAAGATGGCAGAGATCAATTCTAACAAACAAATTGAAAACGCTTTGAGCGTTGCTTACGCGAACGGCAAAAGGCGCAACATAAAACTACCTGACTCAGGTAATTTAACAAGGTAAACCCCCGGCTATGCCGGGGGACTCACCAAGGTTTGACCTATACGTCGATCGCTGTGAATCTTCTTTCTCGACTAAA
>PFJY01000243.1 GCA_002784065.1 Hydrogenophilales bacterium CG_4_10_14_3_um_filter_58_23
GATCCGGCTCATGGCTCCCTGTCTCCTCGCGCCGTTTTGTTTGCCGCGCTGGGTATGAGTGGGGTTCAACAATTAACAGTGACATAGCCATACTTTTTGAACCGCTGAGATCGCAGGGTGCGCCATGCGCACCAATGAATGGTGCGTGGGACGCACCCTACAAATTATCTCGATTTTGTGAACGTACCAATAAATTATGGCTGATTACAAAGACACCCTGAACCTGCCCGACACCCCTTTCCCGATGCGCGGCGATCTCGCCAGGCGTGAGCCGGGCTGGTTGAAACAGTGGCAGGAAAGAAAGCTCTACGAGAAGATCCGCGAGGCAGTCGCCGGACGACCCAAATTCATCCTGCACGACGGCCCGCCCTATGCCAACGGCGATATTCACATCGGCCATGCGGTCAACAAGGTGCTCAAGGACATCATCGTCAAAAGCAAAACCCTGTCCGGCTTCGATGCGCCCTACGTGCCCGGCTGGGACTGCCACGGGCTGCCGATCGAGTTGCAGGTGGAGAAGCAGCACGGCAAGGAGATTCCCGCCGCGAAATTCCGCGAGCTGTGCCGGGAATATGCGGCGACGCAGATCGAACGGCAGAAGGCCGATTTCATCCGCCTCGGCGTGCTGGGCGAGTGGGATAATCCCTACCTGACCATGGATTTCAAGTTCGAGGCCGACATCATGCGCACGCTGGGCCACATCCACGCCAACGGCTATCTCTATCAGGGGCAGAAGCCGGTGCATTGGTGCGTGGATTGCGGCTCCGCCCTGGCGGAAGCCGAGGTGGAATACGAGGACAAGGCTTCACCGGCGATCGACGTGGCTTTTGCGGTGAAGGATGCGGGTGCGCTGGCCAAGTTGCTGGGAATGAAAGAGCCCAATCAACCGGTTTACGCGGTGATCTGGACGACCACGCCGTGGACTTTGCCGGCCAACCAAGCGGTGTGTGTTCACCCCGATTTCATCTACGACCTGATCCAGACGCCGAAAGGCATCCTGATCCTGGCGCGCGATCTGGCGGAGGCTTGCATCACGCGCTACGGTTTCGACGCGGTGGAAGTGGTGGCGACCGTGCAAGGTTCGGCGCTGGAACATCTGCAATTGCAGCACCCTTTCCAGGATCGCAGCGTGCCGGTGATCTGCGGCGACCACGTCACGCTCGAAGCCGGTACCGGGCTGGTGCACACCGCGCCGGCGCACGGTCTGGAGGATTATGCCGTCGGCGGAAAATACAATCTGCCGGTGGAGTGCCCGGTGGGCGGCGACGGCAAGTTTTACGCCAGTGTTCCTCTGGTCGGTGGCCAGTCGATCTGGGCGGCCAACAAGACGGTGGTCGAAACCCTGGCCAACAGCGGCGCGCTGCTGCGGGAAATCAAGATCAAGCACAGCTACCCGCATTGCTGGCGGCACAAGACCCCGGTTATCTTCCGCGCCACGCACCAGTGGTTTATCGGCATGGAAGTCAGCGGGCAGCACAGCAGCTTGCGCAAAGCCGCGTTGAAGGCGGTCGAGAACACCGAGTTTTTCCCATCCTGGGGCCGCGCCCGGCTCGAAGCCATGATTGGGAATCGTCCGGACTGGTGCGTTTCGCGCCAGCGCAACTGGGGCGTGCCGATGCCGCTGTTCGTACACAAGGAAAGCGGCGAACTGCACCCGCGCACCGCAGAACTGCTGGAGCAGGTGGCGCAGCGCGTGGAAGGGCAGGGCATCGAAGCCTGGTTCAGCCTGGACGCCAGCGAGTTGCTCGGCGTCGAGGCGGAAATCTACAAGAAAGTGAGCGACACCCTCGACGTCTGGTTCGATTCCGGCTCGACCCACGCCTGCGTACTGAAGCGGCGCGACTATCTGCAATATCCTGCGGACTTGTACTTGGAGGGCTCCGACCAGCATCGTGGCTGGTTCCAGTCCTCGCTCCTCACCGGCTGCGCGGTGGATGGCCGCGCGCCATACAAGGCCCTGCTTACCCACGGCTTCGTGGTCGATGGCAACGGCCACAAGATGAGCAAGTCCAAGGGCAACGTCATCGCGCCGCAAAAGGTGGTGGATAGCCTCGGCGCCGACATCCTGCGCCTGTGGGTGGCCTCCACCGACTATTCCGGCGAACTGACCATTTCCGACGAGATACTCAAGCGGGTGACGGAAAGCTATCGCCGCGTCCGCAACACTTTGCGCTTCCTGCTGTCGAACATCGCCGACTTCGACCCGGCGCAGCACACTTTGCCGGTCGAAGAGTGGCTGGAGATCGACCGCTACGCGCTGGCGATGGCGCGGGATTTCGAGAAAGACTGCAAGGCGCACTACGAAAAATACGAGTTCCACTTCATCGTCCAGAAGCTGCAAGCCTTCTGTTCCGAAGACTTGGGCGGGTTCTACCTGGACATCCTGAAGGACCGCCTGTACACCGCCGGTGCCGATTCCCGCGCCCGGCGCTCAGCGCAGAACGCCTTGTATCACCTCACCCACAGCCTGGTGCGGCTGATGGCGCCTATCCTGTCCTTCACCGCCGAGGAAGTGTGGCAGGTGCTGGTCAAAAACCCGGAAGACAGCGTGTTCCTGTACACCTGGAACGATGTGCTGTTGGCCCAGCCGGAAGAGGACGCGATCAGGGATCGCTGGGTGCAGTTGCGCCGCGTGCGTGCCGATGTGCAGAAGCGTCTGGAAGAGGTGCGGGTGGCCGGGCAAATCGGTTCCTCGCTGGCCGCCGAGGTGGAGATTTACGCCATCGGCGAAATTTTCGACCTCCTCGATTCCTTCGGCGACGACTTGCGTTTCGTGTTCATTACATCGCAGGCGCGTTTGCATCAGGGCCGCCATCCCGAAGCGCTGGCCGGTGAAACGGGAGTGGGCATCCGCGTCAGCGCCAGCCCGGAGCAGAAGTGCGAACGCTGCTGGCACTACCGCGCCGAGGTGGGCAGCGATACTGCCTATCCGGGTTTGTGCGGACGCTGTGTTTCCAATTTGTACGGCGTAGGCGAGCCGCGTCAGTATGCGTAGCGGGTGGGGCTGGCTCGCGCTCAGCGCGGTCGTCATAGCGCTCGACCAACTGACCAAGCAGTGGGTGTCGCAGTCGCTAGCCTTTGGCGAGGCGATCCCGGTGATGCCCTCCTTCAACTTGGTGCTGGCCCACAATACCGGCGCGGCTTTCAGCTTTCTGGCCGGAGCCGGGGGGTGGCAGCGCGGGTTTTTTAGCGTTATCGCGGTGGTCGCGGCAGGGGTGATCGTCCACCTGCTGCGCAAGCATCACGAGGAAAAAATTTTCAGCCTGGCGCTCGCCCTGATCCTCGGCGGCGCGCTCGGCAACCTGATCGACCGTATCCTGCTCGGTCATGTGGTGGATTTTCTCGATTTTTACGTGCAAGGCTATCATTGGCCCGCGTTCAATGTCGCCGACATGGCGATTACCGGCGGCGCAGGGCTGCTGATCTGGGGCAGCCTGAAAAAACCGTGAGGGGTGAAGGGCGAGGGGTGAAATGTAGGTTGGGTTAGCGGCTTTATCGCGTAACCCAACAGACCCAAGCTTCCTTCAATATGTTGGTTTTTTGAAGTTTGGGTTTGTCGCCTGGAGGCGCCTATTTCTAGTGGGTTACGGCGCAAAAAAGCCGTGCCCAACCCAACCTACATGAGAAATGAATTTAGTTAGGAGACAACCATGAGCAAACAAACTACCGCTGCCGGCGATAAGGTGAGCGTGCATTACACTATCTCCGTTCCCGAGGGCGAGGTGATTTTCGACACCTACGAGGAAGGCGAACCTGTCGTCCTGGAGATCGGTGCGGGTGAAATTGCGGAAAACCTGGAGAAGTGCCTGATCGGGCTTTCGCCGGGCGAGCAGCGCGTATTCCATCTCGAGCCCGAGCAGGCGTTCGGTCTGAGCGATCCGGATCTGGTGCAGCGGATCGAGCTGGACATGTTCCCGGATGACGTCGCGGTAGAAATCGACAGCCTGATCGAATTCAACCTGCCCAGCGGTGAGGCCGTCATGGGGGTGATCCTCGATAAAACCGAGACCGATGCGCTGGTGGATTTCAATCATCCCTTGTGCGACTACCCGCTACGGTTTGAAGTCGAGATTCTGGAAATTCTGGAATAATCATGGAAGTGCTGCTCGCCAACCCGCGCGGCTTCTGTGCTGGCGTGGATCGCGCCATCGAGATCGTGGAGCGTGCGCTGGCGCTGTTCGGCGCGCCGATTTACGTGCGCCACGAAGTGGTCCACAACAAGTTCGTGGTGGAGAGTTTGCGCGCCAAAGGTGCGGTGTTCATCGAAGACCTCGCCGAAGTGCCGTCCGGCAGCACGCTGATCTTCAGCGCCCACGGCGTTTCTCCGGCGGTGCGGCAGGAGGCCGAAGCGCGCGGCCTGAAGGTGTTCGACGCCACCTGCCCGCTGGTCACCAAGGTGCATCTGGAAGTGGCGCGGATGCGCGCCCAGGGCAAGGAAGTCGTGATGATCGGCCATAAGGGCCACCCCGAAGTGGAGGGCACCATGGGCCAAGCGGCTGGCGGCATCCACCTGGTCGAAAAACCGGAGGACGTGCCCGGCCTCGATGTCGCCGACGCAAAAAAGCTCGCCTACGTTACCCAGACCACGCTGTCGATGGATGACGCCGACCAGATCGTCGCCGCCCTGAAGCAGCGCTTTCCCAACATCGGCGGCCCGAAGAAGGCCGACATCTGCTATGCCACGCAAAACCGCCAGGATGCGGTGAAAAGCCTGGCTCAGCAGTGCGACGTAGTGATCGTGGTCGGCTCGCCAAACAGTTCCAATTCTAACCGCCTGCGCGAGGTTGCCAGGAACATGGGCGTGGATGCCTACATGGTGGACAATGCCGGCCAAATCGACCCGGAGTGGCTGCGGGGCAAGATAAAAATCGGTGTCACTGCCGGAGCTTCCGCGCCGGAAGTGCTGGTACAGGAGGTGATTTCCAGGCTGGAGGAAGTGGGCGCAAGTGCGGTTCAGGAGGCTGGTGGAATTGTTGAGAACGTGGTGTTCCCGATTCCGAAGAGCTTGTTGTAGGAAAAAAATGCAAAAACGCGCTTTGCCCATCCAACAAATTCCAAGGTGATTGGCTTTGGATGGGTGAAGCGATAGCATCGTGATGCACGGATATTATTCCAATTTTCAGTTAGCCTGGGGAAAGTGTCTGTTCACGAAATTCATTAAAAAAATATGATATTCATATAGATACAAGTTTAGAAAAACCCAATGGGTGAGGCGCTAAACTAATGCAATGTCTTATTTTATTATTATGTGTATTTCGTGTTTTTTGTGAATGAATTGCCGTTTTTAGGTTCAAAAGTGATGTTTTGGTGGGAGCTGTCTCCCGGCCGCGAAAAAGTCTGTCGCGGCCGGGAGACCGCTCCCATAGAATGGATTCTCCCTGTTTTGAATTGGAAAGAGTGAACAAATAGAAAAGGGGGGCATTGCCCCCCTTTTCTATTTTCTACTTTGGCTTAATTGCTGGATTACAGCTCGCCAGCATGCTTGGCGAGGTAATCGGCGACGCCTTTGGTATTCGCTTTCATGCCGGCCTTGCCTTTGCTCCAGCCAGCCGGGCACACTTCACCGTGCTGTTCGGTGAATTGCAGGGCATCCACCATGCGCAGCATTTCGTCGATGTCGCGGCCCAAGGACAGGTCGTTGACTATCTGGTGGCGCACCACGCCGTTTTTGTCGACCAGGAATGAGCCGCGGAAGGCTACGCCACCAACCGCTTCCACATCATAAGCTTGGCAAATTTCGTGCTTGATATCGGCTACCAGTGGGTACTGAACCTGGCCGATTCCGCCGTTGTTGACCGGGGTATTTTTCCACGCCAGATGGGTGAATTGGGAGTCGATCGACACACCGATTACTTCCACATTGCGATCTTTGAAATCCTTCAGGCGATGGTCGAAGGCGATCAGTTCGGACGGGCAGACAAAGGTGAAATCCAGCGGGTAGAAGAAGATTACCGCATACTTGTCCTTGATGTGCGTTTTGAGGTTGAAACTCCCCTCAATGCTGTTGTTGCCCATGACGGCAGCGGCGGTGAAATCGGGTGCGGGTTTTCCTACGAGAACTGCCATGATGATTCTCCTTTTTGGCGGGTTTGAGTTTAGAATATGTCTAAATATTGCACTAAATTTTAATTGCTGTCAAATGAATTGATACGATAGGCTTAACGTGTCAGTCGCCGATAAATATCAGCCACTTTAAGCGGCAGCTCTTTCACGTCAGTAATAACAGTGTAGTTGACGGCGCCATACATGTGGGGGAGGTAGTCGCGCCCTTCGGTATCTATCGTAATGCAGAAGGGATGGATGCCGCTGCGCTTGGCTTCGATCAGGGCCATGCGGGTATCCTCGATGCCGTATTGGCCATGGTAGCCGTCATGGTAGTCGTCCGGTTTGCCGTCCGAGAGCGTGATCAGCAGCTTGGTGCGGGCGTCGACTGCATTGAGAATAGCGGAGAGGTGACGGATGGCGACGCCCATGCGGGTGTACTCCTGCGGGGAGATGCCTGCGATGCGTCGTTGCACCGTTTCACCATAAGGTTCGTCGAAGCTTTTGACACGGAATATTTCGCAGCGTTTGCGGGTGATTCCCGAAAAGCCATAAATAGCGTAGCGGTCGCCCAGCAGTTCCAGCGTTTCGCTTAGCAGAATCAGGGATTCGCGTTCCGCGTCATTGATCCAGCCCTTGGTTGACCCGCTCATGTCCACCATGAACATGACCGCAATATTGCGCTCGCTGCGGTGCATGCGCATGAACAGACGGTCGCTCATTTCGCTGCCGTCGCGGGCATCGGCCAACGCCTCGATCAATGCATCAATATCCACTTCGTCACCAGACGGTTCGCGCCTCAACAACCGGTTTTCGTCTCGCATTGCCTCGAAGGTGCGGCGCAAGTGTTTGACCAGACCGCTGTGTTTATCCAGCGTTTGCTGCGTAAATCCATCATTCAGCGGTGTCACCTCGCTCTCGCGCAGCACGCACCAGTTCTTGCGGTAGTGCTGCCGGCCGAAATCCCACTCCGGATAAAGGCTTGCCCCTTCCTCATGGTAGGTGCCCTGCCATACCGTGTCGGGGTTCTGGGTCTTTTCCTCGAACAGAGAGGTGTCGTATTCGCCTGGTCCCGCGGGAACCAGATATTCTGGAGGGATTTCACCCAGATCAAGATAGATTGAGGTGAGTAGTTGCTTCATGCCTTCAGGGGGCGCGATCGGCGCATCGTCCAGGGTGATTTCCAGACGCGGCAAATCATTGCGGTCGTCTGCTGTCTGCCTGACGTCAAAGCCCGGAGCGTCAGGGCGTGTTTCTATGGTTTGCTTTTCAAACTCCTGCGCCAGTTTGACCCGCAGCAGAATCTTTTCCCGTTCTATCCGCGTTGCGATACTGGCGGCCACGGCGTCGGGCCGCAACTCACCCTGATAGCAAACGGCATCGGGCGTTGCGCCGGGATAAACCCGCTCCACAAGGCGGAGGCTGTCGGCGACGCTGGCTTCGGGTCGGGCGAGATCGGCGGCATGGTGTTCCCAGCCAGCCGGTAGGCATCCGCCGGTCTCTGTTTTGAGCCGCTGCATTTCCCGGTGCAAGCCAGGAAGTTCGCGGCCGATACAGGCTTCCAGGCGCAGGGTTTCCAGGGCATGTATGGTGGACCCCTGAGTCAAGACAATTTTTGACTCAGTTTAAGCTGTGCATTCGACTTC
>PFJY01000085.1 GCA_002784065.1 Hydrogenophilales bacterium CG_4_10_14_3_um_filter_58_23
ATAGAACGACTATTGACCTGCAAAACCGGCAAAATCTGTCCTCGCCCAGCCGAATTTTCGCTTCGATTCTTCAAGTCAGACAGGCTGCTAGCGCTGTTCCACCTGCGACACGTCGCGCACCGCGCCACGCGCCGCGCTGGTGGTCATCGCTGCATACGCCCGCAACGCCGCCGAGATGACGCGGTTGCGGTTTTCCGGTTGCCATGCCTTTTTGCCCCTGGCCTCCATCGCCTGACGGCGCTTGGCCAGTTCGGCGTCGGCCAGCTTGAGGTTGATGGTGCGGCTCGGGATGTCGATCTCGATGCTGTCTCCTTCCTCGATCAGGCCGATGGCGCCGCCTTCCGCCGCTTCAGGCGAGGCATGGCCGATCGACAGGCCGGAGGTGCCGCCGGAAAATCGCCCGTCGGTGAGCAGTGCGCAGGATTTGCCCAGCCCTTTCGACTTCAGGTAGCTGGTGGGATACAGCATTTCCTGCATACCCGGCCCGCCACGCGGCCCTTCGTAGCGGATCACCACCACGTCGCCGGCGACGACCTTGTCGGCGAGAATGGCCTCCACCGCTTCATCCTGGCTTTCGAACACGCGTGCCCGGCCATTGAATTTGAGGATGCTTTCGTCCACCCCGGCGGTTTTGACAATGCAGCCGTCCACGGCGATATTGCCATACAGCACAGCCAGGCCGCCGTCCTGGGAATAGGCGTGGGCCCGATCCCGAATACAGCCTTTCGCGCGATCCAGATCGAGCTCGGCAAAACGCTTGTCCTGGCTGAATGCAACCGTGGTCGGCACGCCGCCGGGCGCGGCGCGGTAAAAGGTTTTTACTTTTTCGTCCTGAGTGCGACACACGTCCCAGTGCTCCAGCGCCTGCCCCATGGATGGGCTGTGGATGGTCGGCAGGTCGCGATGCAGCAGTCCGGCGCGGTCGAGTTCGCCCAGAATGGCCATGATGCCGCCGGCGCGGTGCACGTCTTCCATGTGGTAGGTCTGGATGCTGGGCGCCACCTTGCAAAGATGGGGCACCTTGCGCGACATGCGGTCGATGTCCCGCATGGTGAAATCCACGCCCGCTTCCTGGGCCGCCGCCAGAAGGTGCAGGACGGTGTTGGTGGAGCCGCCCATGGCGATATCCAGGGCGACGGCATTCTCGAAGGCCTGAAAGCTTGCAATCGAGCGCGGCAGCACGGTCATGTCATCGCGCTCGTAGTAGCTCCTGGCGAGCGCCACGATCAGCCGGCCGGCTTCGAGGAACAACTCCTTGCGGTCGGCGTGGGTAGCCACCAGCGAACCGTTGCCGGGCAGCCCGAGGCCGAGCGCTTCGACCAGGCAGTTCATTGAGTTGGCGGTGAACATGCCGGAACAGGAGCCGCAGGTGGGGCAGGCGGAACGCTCCATGGTCAGGGTTTCGGCGTCGGTGTAATGGGGATCCACCGCAGCCACCATGGCATCCACCAGATCGAGATGCAATTCCTTGCCGTGGATGACCGTCTTGCCCGCCTCCATCGGCCCGCCGGAAACGAAGATCGTCGGGATATTGAGGCGCAGGGACGCCATCAGCATCCCGGGGGTGATCTTGTCGCAATTGGAAATACAGATCAGCGCATCGGCGCAGTGAGCGTTGACCATGTATTCCACCGAGTCGGCGATCAACTCCCGCGAGGGCAGGCTGTAGAGCATGCCGCTGTGCCCCATGGCGATACCGTCGTCGATAGCGATGGTGTCGAATTCCTTGGCCACGCCGCCGGCCTTCTCGATCTCTCGCGCCACCAGCTGCCCCATGTCCTTGAGGTGAACATGGCCGGGCACGAACTGGGTGAAGGAATTGGCGATGGCGATGATGGGCTTGCCGAAGTCGCCGTCAGTCATGCCGGTGGCGCGCCACAGGGCGCGAGCGCCGGCCATGTTGCGGCCGTGGGTGGAGGTTTTGGAACGGTATTGCGGCATGAAAGGCTCCCGGAAAAAACAAGTATAATCGCTATTTTACCTACATTTTTCGTAAATTGAACCCATGCTGATCCATCCGCAATTCGATCCCGTTGCCCTCCACCTCGGCCCGCTCGCCATCCGCTGGTACGGCCTGATGTATTTGCTGGCCTTCGCCCTGTTCCTGCTGCTCGGTCGACAACGCATCAAGACCGGCCCACAGCCGGGCTGGACCGTCAAGGAGCTGGACGACCTGCTGTTCTACGGCGTGCTCGGGGTGGTGCTGGGCGGCAGGCTGGGCTATGTGCTGTTTTATCAGCCAGCCCATTTCCTGGCCCATCCACTGGAAATTTTTTCCGTTTGGCAGGGCGGCATGGCCTTCCACGGCGGTTTTCTCGGCGTGCTCGTCGCAATGGGACTGTTCGCCCGCCAGACCGGGAAAAGCTGGCTCGCTGTTACCGACTTCATCGCCCCTCTGGTGCCGCTCGGCTTAGGGGCAGGGCGCATCGGCAATTTCATCAACGGCGAACTGTGGGGCAGGCCGACTGACGTACCTTGGGCCGTAATCTTTCCCCAGATTGACTCGATTCCCCGCCACCCCTCGCAACTGTACCAGTTCGCGCTCGAAGGCCTGGCGCTGTTCACCCTGCTCTGGCTGTTCTCGCGCCGACCGCGCCCGACCGGCGCAGTCTCCGGCCTGTTTCTGGTCGGTTACGGCAGCTTCCGCTTTCTGGCGGAATTCACCCGCGAACCAGACAACTTCCTCGGCCTCCTGGCGCTCGATCTCAGCATGGGACAGTGGCTTTCCCTGCCGATGATCGCGGCGGGCGTCATCATGACGCGCTGGGCCTATAGCAAAAAGGGATAAACCCAGTGGAATCGCCGCAAAACCCGCCAAGCTACCGCAAGGTGCCGCTTTCCCAAATCAAAAGCTGGCTCGGCCACGGCTGGCAGATGTTCCACCAGACTCGCAACGCCAGTATGGCCTATGCCGGCATCTTCGCAATGATCGGCATGGTCTTGCTCGCTGGCGTGGTTATTCTGGACATCGCGCCAATGGCTTTCCCGCTGGCGGGCGGCTTTATGCTGATCGGCCCGGCTGTTTTGGTGGGGTTCTTCAATGCAGCGCGGCTTCAGGCGAAGGAGCGGCCCGCACGCCTTGCCGATTTCTTCGGCGGATTCCGGCATAGCCCACCGGCGCTGTGGGTGCTTTCCATGGTCTGCATGTTCCTTTTCCTGATTTGGCTGACCGACGCCGCCATTGTCTACAGCCTGTATTTCGGCACGGTGCCAGTACTGTCCGCGCTGGAGTTCTTTTCCAGCTTCGGCAGCGGCGGCAAGTGGCTGTCCTTCCTACTGTTCTCCTCCTTCACCGGGGCGGTGCTGGCCTTCCTGATCTTCGCCGTTTCCGCGTTTGCGGTGCCACTTATCCACAGCCGCCGCATGGAACTGGCAAACGCCGTAGGAACCAGCGTGCATGCGGTTTTCGGTAATTTCGGCGTGATGATGGCATGGGGCATCGTATTGACTCTCGGCGTGGCTGGCTCGATCCTGCTGTTCATGCCCCTGTTCGTGGTGGTGTTCCCGGTGCTGGCGTTCGCCAGCGAACAGGCTTACCGGGATGTGTGCGCTTGAACCCAGCGAGGCTCAACAACTACTGGCAAGCGGCAGGATGGCTGGGGGTAGGACTCATCTTTTACCTGTCGCTGACACCGATACCGCCGCAGGTCGGCATCGAAAACGGCGACAAGCTAGGCCACCTCGCGGCCTATAGCCTGACAACGCTGTGGTTCGCCCAGCTCTACACCGGGTTACGTCAGCGAATTTGGCTTGCACTCGGCATGGTAGCCTTGGGCATCGCCATGGAATACGCCCAGCGCGCCACCGGCTACCGTTCGTTCGAGGTTGCCGACATGGTTGCGGACGCGCTTGGCGTTGCAATCGGCTGGCTGGCCGCCCCGCCGCGCCTGCCCAATCTCCTGGCTTGGATGGAAAATCGCCTGCGCCACTAGCAGCAGCGCCGCACCCCGTTCCACTTGCGCTCCTGTTCGCGCCTGAAAAATTCCGGGCGGGAAAGAGACGGCTCGCCAGGATGGGCAGCAGCATGGTGGGCGAGGTAGCGCTCGTAGGCATCGTCGCCGGATACCTGGCGAATAAAGCGCCAGATTTTGTGCAGCATGTCAGTCCCTCACCCAGTCTTCCGCCAAGCGTGAAGGTTCATGCGGCGATTCGGACAGCGGCAGCACTGGCTTGCCGCGCAGGTAACGCGCCGCCACCCGCAGCATGTCGAAAATGACCACCCACAACACCACCACGAAAAAAATCGTCAGCCAGGCATCGAGTTGCTGATTAAAGATGAGCTGGGGGGCAAACTTGGCCTTGGCCGCAGGCAGAGCGCCGCTGGCGAGCTTGTCCGCCATGTCGTTGGCGGCGGCGAAAAAGCCGACCCGCACATCGGAACTGAACACTTTCTCCCATGCCGCACTGGTCGTTACCATGGCCAGCCACGCCAACGGCGCCCCGGTCACCCAGGCGTATTTCAGCTTGCCGGACTTGACCAGGATGCCGGTCGCCACCGACAGGGCGATCGCCGCCAGCATCTGGTTGGAAATACCGAACAATGGCCACAGGATGTTGACGCCACCATTCGGGTCGATGACCCCAATATAGAGAAAATAACCCCAGGCCGCGACCACCATTCCGCTGGTGAGCAGCACCGAGGGATACCAGGAGGTTTCGCCCAGTTTGGGCGAAAAATTACCTAGCATGTCCTGCAGCATGAAGCGCCCGACGCGAGTTCCTGCGTCCAGCGTGGTGAGGATGAACACCGCCTCGAACATGATGGCGAAGTGGTACCACATCGCCAGGAGACCGTTGCCGAAGGCGCTGCCGAAGATGCTCGCCATTCCCACCGCCAGCGAAGGCGCGCCGCCGGTACGGGCGAACAGGGTTTTTTCGCCCATCTCTTTCGCCAGGAATTCCATCTGCTCCACCGTCACCGGAAAACCCCAGGATGAAATCTTCGCCACGGCATCCGCCGCCTCCTTGCCCACCACGCCCGCCGGGCTGTTAATCGCGAAAAACACGCCGGGATCGAGCACCGTGGCGGCGATCATCGCCATGATCGCAACGAAGGATTCCAGCACCATGCCACCGTAGCCGATCATGCGGATATCGCGCTCATTGGCGAGCAGCTTGGGCGTGGTGCCGGAGGCAATCAGCGCGTGGAAGCCGGACACCGCGCCGCAGGCGATGGTGATGAACACAAAGGGAAAAACGCTGCCGCCGAAAATCGGCCCGCTACCGTCGATGAACTGGGTCAGGGCCGGCATCTTGATCTCCGGGCGCATCAATACGATGGCAATCGTGAGCAGGAAAATCGTGCCGAGCTTCATAAAAGTGGACAGGTAATCGCGCGGCGCCAGCAGCAGCCACACCGGCAAAATCGCGGCGAGGAAGCCGTAGCCGATGACGAACCAGGCCAGCGTCAGCCCTTCGTGGTCGAACAGCGGGCGCAGCGATTCGTTGTGGTCGATCCAGCCGCCGCCCGCCACGGCGAAGAGCAGCAGGGCAAGGCCGATCAACGACCCCTCCAGCACCCGACCGGGACGGATGTTGCGCATGTAAAGCCCGACCAGCACCGCGATCGGGATCGTCGCCGCCACCGTCGAAGTCGCCCACGGGCTGTGCTTCATGGCGTTGACCACCACCAGCCCGAGCACCGCGATCAGGATCACCATGATCATCAGCGTGCCGACCAGCGCCGCCGCGCCGCCGATCGGCCCGAGTTCATCGCGCGCCATCTGGCCCAAGCTGCGGCCGTCACGGCGGATGGAGAAGAACAGGATGGTCATGTCCTGCACGCAGCCGCCCAGCACCGCGCCAACCAGTATCCACAAAGTGCCCGGCAGATAGCCGAACTGCGCCGCCAGGGTCGGCCCGATCAGCGGCCCCGGCCCGGCAATGGCGGCGAAATGGTGGCCGAACACCACCCACTTGTTGGTCGGCATGAAGTCGCGCCCGTTGTCGAGCCGCTCCGCCGGCGTAGCCCGGGTTTCGTCCAGCACCAGCACCCTGGCCGCGATCCAGGCGCTGTAAAAGCGGTAGGCAAGGGCGTAAACGCAAGCCGCAGCGGCAATGAACCAGATGGCGTTGATACTCTCGCCCCGGTTAAGAGCAATGCCGCCCACCGCCGCCGCACCGAGAATCGCCACCAAAAACCAGCCTATCCGCTGAAAAATCGTGCTTTTCATTTTTATCCCTTCAACAGTCCTTTTAAGTAGCACCGATTATAAGGTAAAATGCCCGTTCAAATCGTGGGCCGATAGCTCAGCTGGGAGAGCGCCGCGTTCGCAATGCGGAGGTCGTGAGTTCGATCCTCATTCGGTCCACCAAGAACACCATTTAATCTCTTCGGCACCACCCCCTGATGATGAAATCATAGGACAATATCCCTCGCCCCGGAACGAAAGCCAACGATCTGCCATGAATCATTCGATCTGCATCGCCCCCGATCAAGGCCAGCCCCCTCTGACAAAAGCGCAAAAGGCCTTCAACAACCTGATCAAGCAGGTCGAGAAGAAACGCGCCCAGCTCATGGCTTGGGAGGCGGCCATTCCCTCCTTCCAGCAAAAATACACCCGTGAATTGGCCCCTCTGGTCGAGGCCTCGGCGGAGATACAGGTCGAGATGGTGCATTGCCTCGATCGGATCATCGGCCAAAAAGGGCTGAGCAAAGCCGAGCGCCGCACAGTTGCCGACCTGATCGTTGAATTGGCGGAAACGTTGCTGGCAGAGCGCGACGATGAAAAGTTGAAGGCCCTCTACAACAAATACAGCCATGTCGATTACGACAGCCAGGAAGCGGGCGAATTAGCCTACATGAAAGACCTGTTCGAGGAGATGACGGGTTTCGATCTGGGTGATGACGTGGACTTGCGCTCGCCCGAGGACGTAATTCGCCGCGCGCAAGCGCAGATGGAGGAAAAGCTGGCGCAAGAGGGACACAAGCCCAAGCGAAAAAAATCGGCAAAACAAATCGCCAGGGAAGAGAAACAGCAGGCCGAAGCTCAACAAATCAGGCTATCCCTCCGCGAGGTCTACCGCAAACTGGCCAGCGCCCTGCACCCGGATCGTGAAACCGACCCGCAAGAGCGCGAACGCAAAACGGCTTTGATGCAACGCGTCAATCAAGCCTATGAAAAAAACAACCTGCTGCAATTGCTGGAGCTGCAACTGGAATTGGAACACATCGACCAAAGCCACCTCAACAACCTCGGCGAAGAACGATTGTCGCACTACAATAAGGTGTTGAAAGAACAGCTCCACGAACTCGATGACGAAATCATCCATGTCGAAGGCAACTTCAGAATGCGTTTCGGCATCGACCCCTTCGTCCGGCTATCTCCCGCCACCCTGATGCGCCATCTCGCCCACGACATCGCGCTCACCCAGCGAACAATACGCGAGACAAAAAAAGACCTGGCCGACCTTCAGGACATCAAGAAGGCAAAAGCCTGGCTCAAGAAAATGCGCCACGATTCCCGGATGGATTATTTCGACGACTGCCCATTCTGACCCCCGACAACCCTGGTAGAAGGAATGGCATGATGAATCAATATGCCCCAGAGCACGCACCGAATCCGGATGAATGGCTCGGAAGCACGCGAAGCACGGGGTCAGCGCGAAGCACGGGGTCAGGCCTTACATTTGACATCCATGTCCTGTCGTTTGGGCTGCCTTCTGTTTGGCTTCAAACAGAAGGCATGGATGGCAAG
>PFJY01000198.1 GCA_002784065.1 Hydrogenophilales bacterium CG_4_10_14_3_um_filter_58_23
ATCGATATGCTTGAAAGCCCCACAGGGTGATCCTTCGGATCAGACGACAACACGATTTGCGATAAGAGCCTTATAATATGCCGTCCAAGGGTAATGTATCGACTATTTGTTTATGCTTCGAACACGCTGAGGTGCGGCAACGGCACCCCCATGATTTACCGAATCCCTCCCATCACACAGAAAGGAAATCTTCATGAAAAAGATGCTCTTCACCATAGCGCTTACCTTGTCCCTGCCGCTTTACGCGGGTGAAAATCCCATCCAGGACAGTTATCGTGCCGCCGCCAAACAGGAAAATCCGGGTTTCAAGGACTTCTCTGCGGCGCGCGGGCAGGCATTCTACAACGCCAAATCGGGTGAGATGGCGTGCGCGACCTGCCACAGCGATTCGCCCAAGTTGCATGGCAAACACGCCAAGACCGGCAAGGATATTCTGCCGATGGCCCCATCGGCCAATCCCCAACGCTTCGCCGATGCCGCCGATGCCGCCAAGGTCGAGAAGTGGTTCAAGCGTAATTGCGCCGACGTGCTGAAACGCGCCTGTACCGCGCAGGAAAAGGGCGATTTCATGGCTTACCTGTTGTCTGTCAAATAAGGAGATATGAAATGAGAACCCTCTTCAGTATTGTGCTCGCGTTCGCGCTTTTCCCCCTTGTCGCTGCGGCGGAAGACCACGGTGACAGATATGGCGGCGAGGATCGCGGCAAACCAGTCCAGCCTGCGCAAGTCAACGCCAAGTGGCAGCAGGAATGCGCCAGTTGCCACATCGCCTATGCGCCCGGCCTGCTGCCCGCCGAATCCTGGCGCAAGCTCATGTCCGGTTTGGACAAACACTTCGGCGCGGATGCCTCGTTGACCGCCCAGGAAAACATGGAGATTACCGCTTTTCTGGTGAAAAATGCATCCAGCCGCTGGCGCGCCCCGACCGCTCCCCTGCGGATTACCGAGACCGCGTGGTTCAAGCGCAAGCACGATGGCCACGAGATTTCTGCCGCCACCTGGAAGCGCCCCTCGGTGAAAAGCCCGGCCAACTGCCAGGCCTGTCACGCTGACGCGGATAAGGGCGATTTCAACGAACACCGTGTAAGCATCCCCAAGTAACAACCGGTATAAAACGACATCATGAAACGCATCCTTGTCTGGGATATTCCCACCCGCCTGTTCCACTGGCTCTTCGCCGCAAGTTTCGCTGCCGCCTGGCTCACCAGCGAATCCGACGAGTGGCTGTCATTCCACGCCTTCTTTGGCTACCTGATGCTCGGTCTGATCGGTTTTCGTTTGATCTGGGGTGTGGCGGGCGGCCATTATGCCCGGTTTACTTCGTTTCTGTACGGTCCTCGGGCGGGTCTGTCCTATCTGCGCCAGGAGTTGTCCGGCAGGGGTGATCGTCATATCGGCCATAATCCGGCGGGGAGCCAGGCGGTTTTTCTTTTGCTGGCCTTGGGGCTGGCGGTTTGCTTGACCGGGCTGTTCGTGCAGGGCGGAGAAGAACAGCAAGGGGCGGTCGCCGGCTGGCTGGGGTTCACCCTGGGCAGGATGGTCAAGGAGGGCCATGGGTTCGCCGCCAACCTGATGTTGCTGGTGGTGTTCGGGCACTTGGCCGGCGTGGCGATGGCCAGCTGGCTGCACAAGGAAAACCTGGCGCGCTCGATGGTGACGGGAACCAAGGAGGCGCCGGAAGGCACCCCCGCTTCCAAGCCTTATCGGCTGGTCGGCGCTCTGCTGCTGGTTGCGGTCGCGGCGTTAGGCGTCTGGTGGTTTTTCTATGCGCTGCACCAGCCGGTTGAAAAATATTTGATGAAGGACACGGCTGATCTCGGCGCGCCGCATGTTGCCTTTGTCGGCGCCGCGCTGGCCGACGACCCGAAATGGCGCGAGGAATGCGGCAGTTGCCACATGGCTTTCCATCCTACCCTGCTGCCGGCGCGTTCCTGGCAAAAATTGATTGCGGAACAGGACCGGCATTTCGGCGCGGATCTCGCGCTCGATGCGCCGACCCGCGAAGCACTGCTCGCCTTCATGGTGAACGACGCCGCCGAGAAGATGTCCACGGAAGCCGCCTTCAGGATAAACCGTTCCATCAAGCCGGAGACCACGCCACTGCGCATCACGGATACACCGTACTGGACCAAGAAGCACCGCGACATTGCCGCATCCGATTGGCTTTTGCCGCAGGTGAAAAGCAAGGTCAATTGCGCAGCCTGCCATCAGGATGCCGAGGCAGGAACCTTTCAGGACGCCGCCATGCGCATTCCACGCTGAACCTGTTCATCGAACCTTGCAATTCGTTATTAGCCGGTTTGATTCGCCCAGCGCTGGGCTTTGTCCAGGTCTTGCAATTCCTTGTAGTTCTGGATCGCCTTTGCCGTCATGTGTTCGCGCAAGGCCAGAAACAACTGTGCGGTGGACAGGGCGTCCGCCAAGGCATTATGGCGGGCATAGTTGCGAATGCCGAAGTAATTTGTCCAGTCGTCCAGGGTGCGGCAGCGGTGTATCAGATGCGGGTAAAGCGCGGGCGCGATGTAGGCCAGATCGGCCCAGGGATGCCCGAAGTTCAGCCCGATCTTGTTTTTCAGCGCACGCCTGACCATGGTTTCGTCGAACTTGACATGGAATGCGACTAGCGGTGACTTGCCGAGGTATTCCAGAAACAACAGCAGCGCCTCCACGGGTTGCACCCCTTCTTCCTGTGCCGTGCCGCCGATGCCGTGAATGAGGATGTTGTCCCGCTTGCTGACCCGCTTTTGCTGCACCACAATTTCCAGGTTGTCGGCGAGATCGATCTTTCCCCCTTGCATCGCCACGGCGCCGATGGCGATCAGGTGATCCCGGGCGAGATTCAGGCCGCTGGTTTCTACGTCGACCACCACATAGCGGCCCTGCGAAAGAGGCTGGCGCAAGTCTGTCGGCGGCAAGGCTTGCCAGGCCGCCAGGCGCTGGGCCTGTTCTGGCGTAAGCTCGGGCCGGGCGGGGAAGAAACGCGATAGCCAGTTCATAGATTGTAATTCAGCGCCAGGTGCGTTTGCAGCTTGCGTGCCTGGCGAAAGGCTTCTTTCAGGATGCGGCGATCGAGGTCGTTGAGATGATCGGGGTCCACCTTGTTGTTCATGGGTAGCCCCGCTTCGATCTGCTCGTGATGCAGGCGCAGCCGCAACAGCTGGATGAAGAGGAAAGAGCCGCACCAGGCTTCGACGTCGGCGGCAGGCAAGCGCAATGGCGCGGCAGTCTGGCGCAGGCGCTGCAAAGTGCCGGTCTGAACCACGCCAGTGGCCAGGCTGAAAATGCGCGCCGCATCCACGAACGGGGTTATCCCGTTCAGCTTGAGGTCCAGGGTATGTCCCTCGCCCACTGTAAAATCCCGTACCAGCCCGAGGGGGGGGCGATTGCGCAGCGCATTGGCCGCCATCTGGTAGAGGAAGCGGGAATTGCTTTCGGCCTGTTTCGCCAGCCACAAGCGCAGTTTTTCGGCCAGGTCCGATTGGCCGAAAAGGGCGCGAAAATCGAAGAATATGGTGGCGTTGAGCAGAGACTGCGGGTCGCCCTGATCGATCCACTTTGCAAATTTTCCCTTCCATTCGTCGAGCGATAGGCATAGCTCGGGGTTGGATGCCATGATGTTGCCCTTGCACAGGGGAAAGCCGCAGGCATCGAGCGCCTCGTTGATGCGGCGCGCGATGGGGAGCAGGGACTGGCGCACCCGATCCGGCCCGGATCCGTCCGGCACTTCAAAAATAATCCCATTGTCCTGGTCGGTGTTGAGCGTCTGCTCGAAGCGGCCTTCCGAACCCAGCGCGATCCAGCAGAAATCCACCTTGCACCGCCCGTCCGCCGCCGCGCATTCCAGCTCGATGACGCGGGTGGTCAAAAGGTCATTGAGGGTGGAAATGAACTGCGTTACCTATTGTCTTGACTCAGGGGTCCACCATACATGCTGTTTGGCCCCTACTTGCGCAAGTATGGCAAGTTCACCATCCCGCAGTTCATCGGCGACCGTTATTACTCCAACACCGCCCGCACCATTGCGCTGCTGTGCGCCATCTTTGTCTCGTTCACCTACGTGGCGGGCCAGATGCGCGGCGTTGGCGTGGTGTTCTCCCGCTTCATGGATGTGGGCATCAACACCGGCGTGATTATCGGCATGGCGCTGGTGTTTTTCTACGCATAACAATGTCTTGTTACACCCTATCAAAACCCCTTATTGAATGCGGCGCTGAAAAGCGGCCTGTCGGATGGCGTCAGCTTGCTAGCGCAGGTTGGAATGGTGTGGGAATGGGCGTAGGCTGCTAACTGCTTCAATTTGTGCGCCGTATCGCGGCACCCACTGTTTTGAATATTTTCCAGGAATTGCTCATGCGCACCGAAACCCCGAACACCATTTACCTCAAGGATTACACCCCCCCCGCCTGGCTGGTCGACACGGTTGATCTCCATGTCGCGATCCATCAAGGCCACACCGAAGTCCGCGCCAGGCTGGCCTGCACGCGCAATCCGCAGGGGGCCGGCGGCGCGCTCGTTCTGGATGGCGAGAACCTCGCGTTGCAGGCAGTCAGCCTCGACGGCGCCGCGCTCGACCCCTCGCGCCATACGCTGGCCGATGGCACGCTGACCATCGCCGGTGCGGATGCCGGGCCGCTGCCGGATGCCTTCATGCTCGAAACCGTGGTGCGTATCGATCCGGACAGGAACACCCAGCTCTCCGGTCTCTATCGTTCCAGGGACGGTTACTTTACCCAGTGCGAGGCCGAGGGTTTCCGCCGCATCACCTTCTTCCCCGATCGCCCCGACGTGATGGCGCGTTTCACCTGCACCATCGAGGCTGATTTCGGACGCTTCCCGGAGCTGCTGTCCAACGGCAACCGGGCCGTTTCCGGCATCTGCGAGCACGATGCCTCGCGCCACTGGGCGCGCTGGGAAGACCCCTTTCCCAAGCCGGCCTACCTGTTCGCCCTGGTCGCCGCCAAACTGGACGTGCTCGAAGACAGCTTCGTCACCCGCTCCGGCCGCACGGTCCGCCTCGCAGTCTATGTCGAACCCGGCAAGCTCGACCAGTGCGGCCACGCCATGGCGGCGCTGAAGAAGGCGATGCGCTGGGACGAGGAACGCTTCGGGCTGGAGCTGGATCTCGACCACTACATGATCGCCGCAGTGAGCGACTTCAACATGGGGGCGATGGAGAACAAGGGCCTCAACATCTTCAACACCAAGTACGTGCTGGCCCGCCCCGACACAGCGACCGACAGCGACTACCAGAACATCGACCGCGTCGTCGCCCACGAGTATTTCCACAACTGGACCGGCGACCGCGTCACCTGCCGCGACTGGTTTCAGCTCTCGCTCAAGGAAGGCCTCACCGTCTTCCGCGACCAGGAGTTCGGCGCCGACACGCATTCGCGCGCCGTCACCCGCATCCAGGAAGTGCGTGCCTTGCGCGTTGGCCAGTTTCCCGAGGATGCCGGTCCGATGGCGCATCCGGTGCGTCCGGCTTCCTACGCCGAGATCAACAATTTCTATACCGCCACGGTGTATCAAAAAGGCGCTGAAGTCGTTCGCATGATCCACACGCTGATCGGGCGCGAGGCGTTCCGCCAAGGCATGGACCTTTATTTCCAGCGCCATGACGGCCAGGCCGTCACCTGCGAGGATTTTGTCGCCGCCATGCAGGATGCCTCGGGAACCGACCTCGCCCAGTTCCGCCGCTGGTACGCCCGCGCCGGCACGCCGCGCCTGCAAGCCGATGGCAGGTGGGACGCCGCGACCCAACGCTACACGCTAACCCTTACGCAAAGCCTCGCCCCAACCGCCTACGAGCAGCGCCTCGCGGACGCGGGCATGCTGATCGACGAAGGCCCGTTACACATCCCGGTCGCTCTCGGCCTGATGCTGCCCGATGGCACGGATGCGCCGCTGCGACTTGTCGGCGAGCCTGCGCCGCAGGGTGCCACGCGCGTGCTGTCGCTCATCGCTGCCACACAAACCTTTGTCTTCGAGGACATCCCGGCCGCGCCGGTCGCCTCGCTGCTGCGCGACTTTTCCGCGCCGGTGCATCTCGACCTCGAACAGACCGATGGCGAACTCGCCCACCTGATGGCGCATGACTCCGATGCGTTCAACCGCTGGGAAGCCGGCCAGCGCCTCGCCACCCGCGTCCTGCTCGGCGGTATCGCGGCTGGCGGCGAGGGCGAGTCCTGGATTCCCGAGGTTTTCGTCGCCGCCTGCGGTCGCGTGCTCGACGCCGGTCTCTCGCATGACCCCGCGCTGGCCGCTGAAGCCCTGATCCTGCCGGCCGAGCAGGTGCTGGCCGAGGAGGTGGCCGGTCGCGGTCTGGCCATCGACCCCGAGGCGATCCATCGCGCCCGCGTCAATCTTCGGCGCCACCTCGCCAGCCAACTGCGGGCCCGTTTCGAGACCGTGTGGAGCGCGCTCGCATCCGCCGAACCCTACGCCCCTGATGGCACCCAAGTTGGCCGCCGCGCCTTGCGCAACCTGTGCCTCGGCTACCTGGCAGAAAGCGACGACGCCTATCTCCGCGCCGCCGTGCTGCCGCGTTTGCTGGCCCAGTTCGAGCAGGGCGGCAACATGACCGATGTGATCGCGGCGCTCTCCACCCTCGCCAATCTCGATCTACCCGAACGCGAAAACGCCCTCGCGGCGTTTTACGCGCACTGGCAGGGCGAAGCGCTGGTGGTCGACAAGTGGCTGCAAGTCCAGGCGACGTCCGTCCTGCCCGGCACCGTGGCGCGGGTGCGCCAACTCATGCGGCATCCGGCCTTCGATCTGAAGAATCCCAACAAGGTCTATGCCCTGGTGCGCAGCTTCTGCGCCGCCAACCCGCGCCACTTCCACGCGCTCGACGGCAGCGGTTATCAACTGGCGGCCGACGTCATCATCGACCTGCAGGCGATCAACCCGCAGGTGGCTTCGCGCCTGGCGCGCAGCTTCGACCGCTGGCGCCAGTTCGATGCCGTGCGCCAGGGCCACGCACGGACCGCGCTGGAGCGGATCAGGGCCTGCGAAGGCTTGGCGAAAGACGTCGCCGAAGTCGTCGGCAACGCCTTGAAGTGAAGCAAGGGATACCTGATACGTCCTATGTCGCCCTGCCGTTCAAGCAGGTGGCGGCTACATTGCTCGGCGTTTATTGGCGTGCATCGGCGGGTAATCGCAGTTTTTTTAACGCAGGAGCAAGGTAGGTATCTTCGACGAACGCAGCAGATCGGTCGTCGGATGCCCGGCGGTTACTGTGTGAAGAAAGGGGGTAGATGAAGGGACAGGCGAGAATGGCTGCGGTGCCTCGTGCCGGAGCGGGAGGAACTGCTCGGCCAGCCGCTGGTTGCGCTGGGCCGACCCCTGCTGCTCGGTCGTGCGACCATGGCGACGCTGATGGGGCTGCGCTTATCCGCCCTCGGATTTGCTGCTTGTTGCGCCGGTTAACAGGGTTTTGAGTCCGACGTAGGGTTTCTCTTCCTCCAACTCCGGAACGGGGGAAGGGCTTAGCCGATCACGTTTAATTTCCAGTTCGCTGACGCGCCGTTCAAGCACGGCTTTTTCTTCTTCCAGG
>PFJY01000117.1 GCA_002784065.1 Hydrogenophilales bacterium CG_4_10_14_3_um_filter_58_23
AGCGGCTTCGTCCAACCATTCCTTGATTTTTCGTGGAGAGGTTGATGCAACACCACTCATCTCTGTTTCCAGAGCCACATTCTCCAGTCTTTCCGCCCTATTTGGCCGCGACAAACTCGATCGGCACTGTCAGCGACCCCGTTCCCGTTCATCCCGACGGCAAACACCCGTCATTCGACGAGTTCAAGCAGAAAAACAAGCGCAAGCCCCATTCGGATTCGCTATCTGAAGAACCTGATGGCAAGCATCCGGACCCGGATCATCAGATCGACGAATATGCCTGAGCAGTTGGTAAACCGGATGCAAAATGATATTGTAACGATCGTTTTTTAAGCCGAGATCCAATTTGGAATCCTTTGTTATTACCTGGCGTGAATTGCTTATCGGCGCGGTGCTGGTGCTGGCGGTTTATATCGCCGAGATGTTGTTGCTGATGCGCTCTGCCAAGCCCCGTGGATGGCGGATTTGGCAAAGAGGGGCGGAAGCAAACGCCAAGAGCCGTGAAGTGCAATCTCTGGAGCTGGAGTTTACTCAGTTGCAGGAGCGGGTCGACAGGCTGCAGAAGGAGCTCGAGCAACTAAAGTCCCAGCAGGCAGCAGTGACTCCTTATACCCACGCGATTCAAATGGCGCAGCAGGGGCTTAACGTGAAAGAAGTGGCGGCCAGTTGCGGCATTTCGCGCGGCGAGGCGGAGCTGATCGTCGCCATGCACCGTAATCAATCCCCATGATTCATAACGATGTTTTAAATCAGTTGCAATTGCTGATTAAAACTTCTGCTCCACCTCTCATCGAGGTCGCTCAAACTCCGCTGGAGGAGGCACTATGGGTGCCCGGCCAGCGCCTGACGGCCATGGTGCTGACCAGTCTGCCGAACGGGCGATTCCAGGTGCAAGTCGGCGATATGGCGCTGGACATGAATCTGCCCCGCAATACCCAGCCTGGCGATCAGGTCGAACTGACCTTTGTTTCCAATCAGCCTCGCCTCACCTTCGCGCTCACCCGCGATTTGCTTGCCGTAGCAGGCAACAACCTCGCGTTCGGTGCCAAGCCGCAAGTTACCCTCAGCGATTCGGTGCGTTATCTCGGTGCACTGCTGCAAAAAATTTCCGATCAGGCGGAAACCCAGGCTACCCCGCTCAACAAGACGGCTCCTCTGCTTTCCGCCGCACCCTCCGATATCAAGGAGTTTGCTGCCTCTCTGCGCAATACTTTGTCCCAGAGCGGCCTGTTCTATGAGTCGCACCAGGCGCAATGGGTTGCCGGGGAGAGGAGGCTGACGGATTTGCTGCAGGAGCCGCAGGGCAAACTTTCACCTCTGAATCCCGCGACGGAGGCTGAAATCGCGCAGAAAAATTTACCAGTATCACCCGGTGCAGGAGCTGAAATCGCGCAGAAAAACGCTCCTGTATCGATGCAATCGGATGGGCTTCTTGCACAAAGCGCCTCCAGGATGCCCGTTCATGGTGAGGCCGTCGCCCTGGTTCAGCAGCAGTTGCAGACGCTCGATTCCCGCCAGCTGGTGTGGCAGGGGCAGGTGTGGCAGGGGCAGCCGATGGAATGGCGGGTGGAGGAGCGGGGCGCGCGCGAGGGGGGGCAGGGGGATGAGGAAATGCCTCACTGGCAGACCAGTTTGCGCCTGCAACTGCCCAGACTGGGCGATGTACAGGCAACGCTGGCATTTATTCCGCAGGGCTTGCGCATCGATCTCGGGGCGGCGGATGCGGGTACGGCGGAAGTCATGCGAGGCGCGCAGGACAAGCTGCGCAGCTCGATGGAAGTTTCCGGACTGAAGGTGCTGGCCATGTCGGTGGAGAGTCATGAAAAAGTCGGATAGCCCGCAGCTTGCGGTCGCGCTGGCCTATAGCGCCGGCAAGGCGGCCCCTCAAGTGGTAGCGAAAGGCCGCGGCTTGCTGGCCGAGGCGATCATCGAACGCGCCAGGGATGCCGGCGTCTATGTTCACGAGTCGCCCGAACTGGTTTCGTTGTTGATGCAGGTGGATCTGGATCAGCATATTCCGCCGGAGCTTTATTTTGCGGTGGCTGAACTACTTGCCTGGATTTACAACCTGGAGCATGGAAATACAGTCAATAACCCGCCGCTACCGGGATATGAAAAAACTGGCTTACTGTAGTTGGTGCAGCAAATCGGTTTCGAGCCGCAGCACTTCTTTCGGGTTTTCCAGTTCACACCCGTAATCAGGAAGGTATCCTCGGCACGTTCACCGAGGGGGGGCGCGGTATGCAGATTGCCTTTCGCAAGATAGGCCTGGCGCAGCTCGTTCCTGCCGTTCTGGAGAGTTTCGCGCCATCGCGCCGTATCCAGTGTAAGGGGGAGCCATCTAGCTGATAAAATCGGGTTTCTTGGGCGAACCGGCGGACAGTGTCAAGACTTCATAACCGGTTTCGGTGACTAGAATGGTATGTTCCCATTGTGCCGACAGGCTGTGATCCTTGGTCACGACGGACCAGCCGTCACCGAGTTGGCGAATATCGCGCCGACCGGCATTGATCATCGGCTCGACGGTGAAGATCATGCCGGGAACCAGTTTGACCCCCGTGCCCGCCTTGCCATAGTGCACGACCTGGGGTTCTTCGTGGAAATTTGCGCCGATTCCGTGACCGCAGAATTCGCGTACTACACTGTATCCATTGCTCTCGGCGCACCGCTGAATGACCTGTCCAATGTCGCCCAGGTGGGCGCCTGGTTTGATCGCGGCGATGCCGAGCCACATGCATTCGTAGGTGATCTCACATAGACGTTTTGCCTGGATGGAAGGCTCGCCGACAAAGTACATGCGGCTGCTATCCCCATGATAGCCATCCTTGATGGTGGTGACATCGATATTGATGATGTCGCCGGGTTTGAGCTTTCTGTCGCTGGGAACACCATGGCAAACCTGATGGTTGACGGACGTGCAAATGGATTTGGGGTAAGGGTGGTGACCGGAAGGGGCGTAATCCAGCGGGGCGGGTATGGCATGCTGCACGTTGACGGTGTAATCGTGACAGAGCTTGTCCAGCTCGTCGGTGGTGATGCCCACCTTGACGAAGGGGCCGATATAGTCGAGGAGTTCGGCCGCCAGTTTACCGACGATGCGCATTTTTTCAATTTCTTCCGGGGTTTTGATTATGATGGACATGGCGTCGCTGATCGAATTAAATTGTGGCGAGTATATCAAATTACAGAGCGTCTCAAGATTTGGAGGAAACAATGAGGTGGATAAAGGGTTTTTTGTTCTCTTTACTATTGCTGCAAGTGGTCTTGCCGACTCATGCCGGCGACTCGCCAGCGAAACCGAGCAAGGCGCCAGCGCACAAAGTGATCTTTCAGGTAACCGACGACGACGCGCAAAAGTGGTATCTCACCCTGAGCAATGCGAAAAACGTGCAACAGGCGCTGGGCAAGGAGAATGTGCAAATCGAGGTATTGGCCTACGGTCCGGGGCTGAATATGGTGGTACTGGAAACCGAGATGGCCAATGAAATAGACGAGGCGGTTGGCCGGGGGGTGAAAATCATCGCCTGTGAAAACACCATGATTGGCCGCCATCTGACGCACGCGGACATGTACCCATCTATCAGTTATGTTAAAACGGGCGTGCTTCAACTGATGAAACGCCAACGCCAAGGTTGGGCTTATGTTCGTCCTTGAGGGAAACCCGGTAAGCGTGCTAGAATTGCAAGTTAAGTTTCAGGGCCTAACGGCTTTGAGAGCTTATAAACTTCACACATCCGCTTAACGTACAGGGTGCCCGGCTAGCCGGGTGGTATCGAGCGGGTGGAGGCATAACCCTTACTAGGAGCAGCAAAATGTCAGTGACCATGCGTCAGATGTTGGAAGCGGGCGTCCATTTCGGACACCAAACCCGTTACTGGAACCCAAAAATGGCGCCGTATATTTTCGGCGACCGCAACAAGATTCACATCATCAACCTGGAAAAAACTCTACCGATGTACCAGGATGCGATGAAGTACATGCGCAAACTGGCTTCGAACAAGGGCAGCATCCTGTTTGTTGGCACCAAGCGTCAGGCTCGTGAAATTCTCAAGGAAGAAGCAGAGCGTGCGGGTTGTCATTTCGTGAATTTCCGCTGGCTCGGCGGCATGCTGACCAACTTCAAGACGGTCAAGCAGTCCATCAAGCGTCTGCAGGAAGTGCAGGCCATGCTGTCGGAAGAGAACATCGGCAAGCTGGCCAAGAAAGAAGCCTTGCTCCTGCGTCGCGAACTGGACAAGCTGGAACGCAGCCTGGGCGGGATCAAGGATATGGGCGGCCTGCCTGATATGATTTTCGTGATCGATGTGGGCCACGAGAAGGGCGCGATCACTGAAGCCAACAAGCTGGGTATCCCGGTGGTCGGCGTGGTGGATAGCAATAACTCCCCGATTGGCATTGATTACGTTATTCCCGGCAATGACGACTCGACTCAGGCCATCCGGCTGTACGTCAGGGGTGCCGCAGATGCTATTCTGGAAGGGCGCAGCCAAGCGCTCGAGGAGATTGTCGGCGAGGAGTTTGTCGAGGTCGAAGAACAGGTAACCGAGTAATTTGGCCCACAAAAAAGGGGCTTTCGAGCCCCTTTTTTAGGTCTGGATTTGAATTTAAATGGCGCGTCTGCGGTAAAAAACGCTAGCTGCGCCAGTTTTTATGTATTTTAGGTATTTAGCAAGGAGTTTAAAATGGCGGAAATCACCGCAAGTATGGTGAGGGACCTGCGCGAATTGACGGGCCTCGGCATGATGGAGTGCAAGAAGGCGCTGGTTGAGGCCGACGGCGATATAAAGGCGGCTGAAGATGCGCTGCGTATCAAGAGTGGCGCCAAGGCCGGCAAGGCAGCCAGCCGCATTGCCGCGGAAGGTGTCGTGGCCAGCTTTATCAGTGCCGACCGCAAGACCGGCGCCCTGGTCGAAGTCAACTGTGAAACCGACTTCGTCGCCAAGAATGATGATTTCAACAATTTCGCCAAGGAATTGGCTCAGGCCGTGGCGCAACAGAATCCATCGGATGTCGCCGCTCTGTCCGCGATCAAGCTGGCTTCGGGTAGCACCATTGAGGAGGCACGCCAAGGCCTGGTGATGAAACTGGGCGAAAATACCGCAGTGCGCCGCTTTGCCCGCTTCAGCACCGCTGGCCAAATGGCTGTCTACCTGCATGGCAGCAAGATCGGCGTGCTGGTGGATTACACCGGCGGTGACGAGGCGCTGGGCAAGGATATCGCCATGCATATCGCGGCCAGCAAACCGGTTTGCGTCTCCAGGGAACAAGTGCCTGCCGACCTGCTCGCCAAGGAAAGAACCATTTACACCGCCCAGGCGGCCGAAAGCGGCAAGCCTGCCAACATCGTCGAGAAGATGGTGGAAGGCCGGGTTGCCAAGTATCTCGCCGAAGTGACCCTGGTTGGCCAGCCTTTCGTCAAGGATCCCGATATGACGGTGGAAAAACTGTTGGCCTCCAAAGGCGCCAAGGTTAACGCCTTCCAGATGTTCGTGGTGGGCGAGGGCATCGAGAAGCGCAGCACCGATTTTGCCGCTGAAGTGGCGGCTGCCGCACAGGTTTAATATTTATGGCTACCCCCAAGTACAAACGCATCCTGCTCAAGCTTTCAGGCGAAGCGCTGATGGGCGATGACAGCTACGGGATCAACCGGGATGTGATCGGGCGCATCGTTTCCGAAATTGGCGAGGTGACGCGGCTTGGGGTGGAAGTCGCGGTAGTGATCGGGGGAGGCAATATTTTCCGTGGCGTGGCGCCCGCAGCGGCGGGAATGGATCGTGCCACCGCCGACTACATGGGCATGCTGGCCACCGTAATGAATGCGCTGGCGCTGCAGGACGCCATGCGGCGCGCCGGTCTCATCGCGCGGGTACAGTCGGCGCTAACCATCGAACAGGTGGCGGAACCCTATATTCGCGGCAAGGCATTGCGTTATCTGGAAGAAGGCAAGATCGTGATTTTCGGTGCGGGCACCGGCAATCCCTTCTTTACCACCGACACCGCCGCTGCACTGCGCGCTTCCGAGATGGGGGCGCAAGTGGTGCTGAAGGCGACCAAGGTGGACGGCGTTTATACGGCGGACCCAAAAACCAACCCCGAAGCAACACGCTATGACCGCATCAGCTTCGACGAGGCCATCGCCAAAAACCTCAAGGTCATGGATGCCACCGCGCTGGCGCTGTGCCGCGATCAGAAAATGCCGCTGTGCGTGTTCAGCATTTTCAAGCATGGCGCGCTGAAACGTGTAGTGTTGGGCGAAGATGAAGGGACGCTGGTCGAGTGTTAATTATGTAGGGTGGGCACCGTTTTTGTGCTGTGGGAGCGGCGGGATCAAAGCGAAGCGGGTCAAGCATGCAAGCCGCGCAGCGGATGCTCGCAAAATCGCGACCGGGAGGTCGCTCCCACAACATACCAAAAAGGATTCTTGACATGATTGCAGACGTAAAAAAATCAGCCGAGCAAAGAATGCAGAAGAGCCTGGAGGCTCTGAAGGTGGACTTGGGCAAGGTGCGCACCGGGCGAGCTCATACCGGGATACTCGATCATGTGATGGTCGATTACTACGGTTCGCCTGTGCCGATCAGCCAGGTTGCCAACATCAACTTGATCGATTCGCGCAACATCGGCGTGACTCCATGGGAAAAGAAAATGGTGGGCGCTGTCGAGAAAGCGATCCGCAACTCCGACTTGGGCCTTAATCCCTCCAGCCAGGGCGATCTGATCCGGGTGCCGACGCCGGCCTTGACGGAAGAGCGTCGCAGGGAATTGATCAAGGTCGTCAAAAACGAGGCGGAAAACGCCAAAGTGGCGGTGCGTAACCTGAGACGCGACGCCAATGCAACGCTCAAGGACCTGCTGAAAGATAAAGCGATCAGCGAGGATGATGAGCATCGCTCCCAGGAAGAGATACAGAAGCTGACTGACCGGTATATTGCTGAAGTCGACAAGATCCTTCAAGCTAAAGAAACCGATCTGATGGCCATTTGAAGTGGCCCTGTTTACCAGCTCCACTCGCAGCATCCCCGAAACCGGGGAAGTGCCGCAACATATCGCCATCATCATGGATGGTAACGGCAGATGGGCGAAGAAGCGCTTCATGCCGCGCATCGCCGGCCACAAGCGCGGCGTGGAAATCGTTAGAACTACCGTAAAGGCCTGTTCCGAACTGGGGGTCGAATATCTGACGCTGTTCGCCTTCAGCAGCGAAAACTGGCGTCGCCCGGCGGAAGAAGTCTCGTTTCTGATGCAGTTGTTCATGCTCGCCCTCGAACGGGAAGTCAGCAAACTCCATAAAAACAACATCCGGCTGAAAGTGATCGGCGACCGCTCCCGTTTTGAGGGAAAACTGGTCGAGATGATCGCCCATGCCGAATCGCTCACGCAAAACAATACCGGATTGACCCTGACCATTGCCGCCAATTACGGCGGTCGCTGGGATCTGGTTCAGGCGACCCACCGGATGCTGAAAGATCATCCTGACTGTGGCCAGACTTTTAAGGAAGAGGATCTGGAGCCCTATCTTTCCACCCGCTATGCGCCGGAGCCGGATCTGTTCATCCGCACTGGCGGGGAGAAGCGCATCA
>PFJY01000043.1 GCA_002784065.1 Hydrogenophilales bacterium CG_4_10_14_3_um_filter_58_23
CGAACGCGAACACGGAATCGGCCCGAAACCCGCTCAGTGGCTCGCTATGGCGCTTGGCGGGGCGGCTTAACAACATGATTTGCGAAAAGAGCCTTATTCAACCGCCTTACCCATGCCCAGGCTTACGTGGCGGATCAGTTGTTCGCCACCCTCGACACCACCAGCCGCAAGTTTTTTGTCGCCGACGGCGGCTCCGTGGTGCTGTCTGACACGGTCGGCTTCATCAAGCATTTGCCGCATACCCTGGTGGCGGCTTTTCGCGCCACCCTGGAAGAGGCGGTGGCGGCCGATCTGCTGCTGCATGTGGTGGATGCTTCCAGCACTGGCCGCGACCAGCAAATTGAGGAAGTGAACAAAGTTCTGGCGGAGATTGGCGCCGATCACATCCCGCAGCTGATGGTGCTGAATAAAATCGATGTCAACGGGTTGGCGCCCGGTTTTGAGCGGGATGAGTATGGTAGAATTGGCCGCATTTGGGTCAGCGCGCGCACGGGCGAGGGCTTTGATCTGCTGAGGGAGGCGTTGGCGGAATACAGCCGCCAGCACCAGGCTGAAGCCGCGCAGGCAGTGGCTCAGGCCTCCGCAGGCGATGAATTTGATCTTACGAATTAATCTGTTGGATAAAACAATATGGCATGGAATGATCCCGATTGGGGCAAGAAAAATAGCGGTGGCCCTCCTGACCTCGATGAGTTGTGGCGCCGCTTCAACCAGAAGCTGAATACGACGTTCGGCGGCAAGGGCGGCAAGGTCGGTAGCGGTGGCCCAACCGGCGGTAGCCCGATGTCGGGCGGCAAGATGGCAGCCGGGCTGGGACTTATTCCGATGCTGGTGATCCTGATCTGGCTGGGGAGCGGATTTTATATCGTCAATGCGGGCGAGCGCGGCGTGGTGCTGCGTTTCGGCAAATTTGTCGAGACGACGCAACCGGGCCCGCGCTGGCATTTTCCCTACCCGATCGAGACCGCCGAGGTGGTGAATATGCAGCAGGTGCGTACCGTCGAGGTGGGCTACCGCGCCAACGTCAAGAGCAAGATACTGCAAGAGTCGCTGATGCTGACCGATGACGAGAACATCATCGACATCCAGTTCGCCGTGCAGTACATCCTGAAAAGCCCGGAAGATTACCTGTTCAACAACCGCCATCCCGATGATGCGGTGCATCAGGCGGCGGAAACGGCAATTCGCGAAATAGTGGGCAAAAGCAAAATGGATTTTGTGTTGTATGAAGGGCGCGCCGAAGTCGCGACGCACGCCGCCAAGCTGATGCAGGAGATTCTCGACCGCTACAAGACCGGCATCAACATCAGCAAGGTAACGATGCAGAACGCCCAGCCGCCGGAGCAGGTGCAGGCGGCGTTCGACGATGCGGTGAAGGCGGGGCAGGACAAGGAGCGCGCCAAGAACGAAGGCCAGGCCTACGCCAACGACGTGATCCCCCGCGCGCGCGGCGCCGCTTCACGCCTGCTGGAGGAGTCGCTGGGCTACAAGCAGCGCGTGATCGCCAACGCCCAGGGCGATGCCAGCCGCTTCAAGCAGATCCTGGTGGAATACAGCAAGGCGCCGAAAGTGACGCGCGACCGCATGTATCTGGATACGGTCCAGCAGATGATGGTCAATTCCAGCAAGGTGCTGGTGGATCAGAAGGGCGGCAACAATCTGCTCTATCTGCCGCTGGACAAGTTGATCCAGAGCTCGGGGGCCGGTTCGACATTCCTGGCTGATGCCCCTCCAGCAAAGACACCTGGGGCGGCTGCGGCTATGCCTGCGCCTGCGGCGGAAAACACGGCGCGTTCGCGCGAAGCCTTTCGCAGCCGCGAACGGGAGGTGCGCCCATGAAACATCTTAATGCCATTATGACCGGACTGATCGCAGTCTTTATTTTGCTCAGCCTGACGATGTTCACTGTCGATCAACGCCAGAATGCGATTGTTTTCCAGCTGGGCGAAGTGATCTCGGTAAAAAAAGATCCCGGCCTGTATTTCAAGGTGCCCCTGTTGCAGAACGTGCGTATTTTCGATACTCGCGTGCTCACCCTGACCTCGACCGAACCGGAGCGCTTCATTACTTCGGAAAAGAAAAACGTACTGGTGGATTCCTTCGTTAAATGGCGCGTCGTCGATGTCAAACAGTTCTACGTCAGCGTCGGCGGTGACGAGACACGCGCCCATCTGCGCCTGTCGCAGACCATCAACGACGGCCTGCGCGCCGAGTTCGGCAAGCGTACCGTGCATGACGTAGTTTCCGGGCAGCGCGACCAGATCATGGAGATATTGCGTCAAAAAGCCGATGCCGATGCGCGTACAATCGGCGTTCAGGTGCTTGACGTGCGGATTAAACGGGTGGATTTGCCGCAGGAAGTGAGCGAGTCGGTTTACCAGCGCATGGAGGCCGAGCGCAAGCGGGTCGCCAACGAATTGCGTTCAACGGGCGCTGGCGATGCAGAAAAGATTAGGGCCGATGCCGACCGGCAGCGCGAGATCATCCTCGCCGAGGCGTATCGCGATGCGCAGCGCACCAAGGGCGAGGGCGATGCCAAGGCGGCCTCGATTTATGCCGAGGCGTTTGGCCAGAATCCAGAGTTCTATGCCTTTTATCGGAGCATGGAAGCCTACCGGCAGAGCTTCAAGAACAAGAGCGATGTGATGGTGCTGGATCCCAGCTCGGAGTTCTTTAAATACTTGAAGTCTTCAGGCAAGTAACCCCCCGATTTGGCATATCCGTGAAAACCAGCCTGCTAGCTGCCTTGGCGCTGATGCTCGTGTTGGAAGGGATATTGCCTTTTTTGGCGCCATCCCTGTGGCGTGAAACCTTTCGCAAAATGACTGAAATGCCCGACGGGCAGCTGCGCTTCATCGGGCTGACTTCGATGTTGGGTGGCTTGCTGCTGCTCTATCTGATGTAAGGGGCTGACCATGAATAACTCGAACATTCTGGCCGCACTGGCGGGCGCGCTGCTGCGTTGCCGGTTGCTTGCATGGAATGGCCATGCGGCGCGCCCGGCGCCTTGCATCGCATCCCGCCAGTACACCCATAATTGTCCAAGTTATCCATGGGCAGCCCCTGATCATGCATAACTGGTTACTTCCCGAATATATCGAGGACATGCTGCCGGCCCAGGCGCTGCGTTTTGAACGGGTGCGGCGGCAGTTGCTCGACTGGTTCCATGGCTGCGGCTACCAACTGGTGGTTCCGCCGCTGCTGGAATATCTGCCTTCCCTGCTTTCCGGCACGGGCCGCGACATGGATATCAAGACCTTCAAGGTGGTGGACCAGCTTTCCGGCCATCTGATGGGGCTGCGCGCCGACATCACGCCACAGGCAGCGCGGATCGATGCCCACCTGTTGAATCGCCAGGGCGTGGTCAGGCTGTGCTATGCCGGCAGTGTGCTGCACGCACTGCCCGATGGTCAGATGCAGACCCGCGAACCGTTGCAGATCGGCGCCGAGTTGTTTGGCCACGACGGGATCGAAAGCGACGTGGAAATCCAGTCGCTGATGCTGAAAGCGCTGCAACTTGCCGGAGTCAAATCTGTTCAGCTCGACCTCGGCCATGTGGCGATTTTTCACAGCCTGGTCGAGCGCGCAGCGGTTTCCCCCGAGCTGGAGATGGAGTTGTTTCAGGCCATGCAGGGCAAGGATATTCCCGGACTCGTCGAGCTGACCGCTTCACTGGATCAGGTTTCCAGGGAGGCGCTGCGATTGTTGCCCCGGCTTTATGGCGGCGTTGAGACACTGGAAGCCGCGCGGCGGCATCTGCCCGACACCCCGGAAATCGGCAAGGCGCTGGACGATCTTCGCACCATCGGTAGCCATATACAGGGGAGCGCCCCCAATTTGTGTTTCGACCTGGCCGAGCTGCGCGGCTATTACTATCACAGCGGGGTGGTGTTCGCTGCCTATGCTTCAGGCTGGGCGAACGCAGTCGCTCTGGGCGGACGCTACGACAAGGTGGGCAAGACCTTTGGCCGTTCCCGACCGGCTACCGGCTTCAGCATGGATTTGCGCGCCGTGCTCGGCGCACAGCCGACGCCGCCGTTGCCCAAGGCAATTCTTGCTCCCTATGTTCAGGACCCCGAGTTACAGGATAAAATCACGCTTTTGCGGGTTCAGGGTGAAGTGGTGGTGGCAGATTTGCCCGGGCACGAAATGAGCAGGGAAGAGCTGAATTACGACCGCGTTCTGGTGCAGGGCGATGGTGGCTGGGCCGTAGTCAAGGTTTGAATAAAAATTCGTTGAAGGAAAGAATCCGCATGGCAAAGAATGTAGTAGTAATCGGCACCCAGTGGGGAGATGAAGGCAAGGGCAAAATCGTCGATTGGTTGACCGACCACGCTCAGGGCGTGGTACGTTTTCAGGGCGGCCACAATGCGGGCCACACTCTGGTGATCGACGGCAAGAAAACCGTGTTGCACCTGATTCCGTCCGGCATCCTGCGCGAAAAAGTGCAGTGCTACATCGGCAACGGCGTGGTGGTGTCACCCCAGGCGCTGCTGGAAGAGATGGACCTACTGGAAACTGCTGGTGTAGCGGTGAGCAACCGGCTGAAAATCTCCGAAGCCTGCCCGGTGATCATGCCCTATCACGTTGCACTGGATCAGGCGCGCGAGATCGCCAAAGGTGCCGGCAAGATCGGCACCACCGGGCGCGGAATCGGACCGGCCTACGAGGATAAGGTGTCGCGTCGTGGCATCCGCATCCAGGACATGTTCCACCGCGAGCGCCTGGCGGCCAAGCTGGGGGAGGTTCTCGACTACCACAACTTCGTGCTGAAGAACTACTTCCACACCGATATCGTGGATTTCCAGAAGACCCTGGACGAGACCCTGGCTGTGGCGGTGCGCATCAAGCCGATGGTGGCCGATGTGCCGCGTTTGCTGTTCGAAGCCTACAAGGGGGGAAGCAACCTGTTGTTTGAAGGCGCACAGGGCGCGCTGCTGGACATCGACCACGGCACTTACCCGTTCGTGACCTCCTCCAACTGCGTTGCCTCCAATGCCGCCACCGGCAGCGGGGTGGGGCCGCAGATGCTGCATTACGTGCTGGGCATCACCAAGGCCTATACCACCCGTGTCGGCGCGGGACCTTTTCCCACCGAGTTGTATGATGCGGTGGACAAGATGGATCCGATTGGCAAAGGCCTCGCCGATCGCGGCCATGAATTCGGCGCGACTACCGGTCGTCCGCGGCGCTGCGGCTGGTTTGACGCCGCAGCGCTCAAGCGTTCGATCCAGATCAACGGCGTGACCGGGCTGTGCGTCACCAAGCTGGACGTGATGGATGGCATGGATATCGTGCGCCTCGGTGTTGGCTACAGGGTGGACGGAGACCTGCTCGATATCCTGCCGTCCGGCGCGGAAACGCTGGTCAAGTGCGAACCGATTTACGAGGAAATGCCAGGCTGGAAGGCCAGCACCGTTGGCGTTAAGAGTTACGATGGCCTGCCGGTTGCAGCGAAGAGCTACCTTAAGCGCATCGAAGAAATCTGCGGCGTACCGATCGATATCATTTCGACCGGTGCAGAGCGGGATGAAACCATTGTGCGGCGTCATCCGTTTGAGTGAGAAATAAAATATAAAAAGGGCGGGTTTGAAAACTCGCCCTTTTTTATCCAACACCTTGAATGCCCGGATGGTGAAATAGGTAGACACAAGGGACTTAAAATCCCTCGGCCTAACGGCTGTACCGGTTCGATTCCGGTTCCGGGCACCAATAAAACAATGAGTTAGCTGATTTTTCTGCTTGCTTGACTTAAGGCATGTCAACCAACTGTCAACCGCGCTAAAGGATTCAACGCGATTGCTTCCAATAGATGATCTGGTGCAAGGTGAGCATATCGCATGGTCATGGTTAGGCTGCTGTGGCCCAAGAGTTTTTGCAGTACCAGAATATTGCCGCCGTTCATCATGAAATGACTGGCAAAGGTATGGCGTAAGACATGCGTCAGTTGTCCGTGAGGAAGATTTAACCCCGCCACCTCTACCGCATCACGAAAAGCCGAATATGAGGGCTTAAAAAGCCGTCCTGTCACTGTTTTGATTTCCCGCAACTCGGTTTCTAGATGGGGCATGATCGGAATTGAACGGTTTTTTCCGGATTTGGTTTCAGAAAAGCTGACCTTTCCATCCCGCACCTGAGTAGTCCGCAACCCTTCCGCCTCACTCCATCGCGCACCTGTCGAAAGACAGATCGTCGTAATCAGCCAAGCATCCCGGTTTTGTTCCAGCGCTTTCAGTAGCGCGTCGATCTGCTCAAGCGTCAGATAAGACAGCTCACGTTCTGAGATTTTGAATTGCCGCACCTTGGAAAGCGGGTTTTCACCTTTCCAAAATCCAAGCCTGCGCAGTTCATTGAAAACCGCCCTAAGGTAAGCGTGTTCCCGGTTCAGGTTGTTAGCAGAAATGCCCTTTGCCAATCGCTGGCTTCTGTACTCGGTGAACATTTCCGGCTTAAACTGATCCGCCACCGGATCGCCCAGCGCTTCGCAAAGATTCAGCAATCTGCTTTTTGTATTCGTGGCGCGAAGATTCGCCCCATGGTGTTGGTGCCATAATTTCACCAGATCGGACAACCGGCGTAAATCCCGCTTCTGACGTGTCCACTCCGGCGCTTGCGTCACCTTGGTTTTTAGCCATGCTTCATAGGCCAATGCTTCAGCTTTCGTTGGAAGTGTCTTGCGGAAACGCTTGCCACCTCTGCCGCCTGGCTGAATGTCTACCAGCCAGCCGGAATTGGTTTTCTTGATTGTCACGGTGAGATTAAAGGCTATTTGTAATTTGTTAATATGCTTGTGATAGTGTCAAAATTCCATTTTCTTGGCGCATATTGATTCGACGAAGGAAGCTCATGCCTAATAAAACTTCATGATTTAGCATTCCATCATCTGGCTTTTCCGATACGGTACATATAACGTTTTCTAGTTCAATTTCACCAATGGTAACTTTTTGACATGAGCCTGCGAAAGAGGGTATTTTTCCTGATGCGGTAGTGGCTATAGCCGAAATTCCTTTTTCAAATGGAAGGCCAATTTCTATGCCTTTAGCTCGTGACATTGCAATTGTGGTTGCACCAGTATCAATATGAAATCGTACTGGAACGCTGTTTATAGTTCCGTTAATGTAATAGCTTCCACTTCTATTTGCTGCAATAGATATTTCACGGATTTTTTTTGCGCTATTTCCTTTACGTATAACAATTCCATTGCTTTCTGGATCGTGGGGCGTTGTAAAGGTCGAGGTGGATACAATGGTCATTTGCCCTACAGAAATTTTATGAATATCACCGTGTATGGAAAAATCTGCAATATTGCCTTTGATATTGAGTAGGCGTACTCCGTCAATTTCTGAGCCGGGCGTTATGGTTATTTGACTGTAGTTATTTATATCCACCAGTGCTTTGCCTTTAGAAATAGCCAATACGCGCACCGTGTCCGCTGTTGCTGAAATGGATAAGCAAAGGAATAAAAGAAAAGTAGTGGTAATTGGCAGTCGTTTCATTTTATGATTTTCTGTTCCATCGCTTAAATACCTTGGCTATGTCACTGTTAATTGTTGAACCCCACTCATACCCAGCGCGGCAAACAAAACGGCGCGAGGAGACAGGGAGCCATG